>NZ_CAFI01000121.1 GCF_000239775.1 Bradyrhizobium sp. ORS 375 | reverse complement strand
GCACTTGTTCGTGCGGCAAGAGCAGGGCTCAATCAACTATCCCACGAATAGCTTAGTCATCCCACATTCGGCTCGCCGCCCTCGGCAGCGAGCTTCGTCGCCAGGATCTTGTCGATCCGGCGGCCGTCGAGGTCGAGGATCTCGAAGCGCCAGCCTTGCAGCTCGAAGCTCTGGCCGATCTCCGGCACGCTGCCGAAGTGCTGCAGCACCAGGCCGGCGACGGTGTGGTAGCCACGATGCGGCGGCACCTCGATGGCGAGCACGTCGGCGAACTCGTCGAGCGGCATCCAGCCGGAGACCAGCAGCGAGCCGTCCTCGCGGCGGACGCAGGCCGGCTCCGGCGGGCCCTCCTCGGAGGAGAACGCGCCGACGATCGATTCGAGAATGTCGGCCGCGGTCACGACGCCTTCGAACGCGCCGTATTCATCGTGCACCAGGCCCATATGCACCGGTGCCACCTTGAGGATTGCGATGACGTCGCGCGCATCGACAGTCGAGGGAATGATCGGCACCTCGCGCACCAGGCTGCGCAGGTCCGGCGTCTCGTCGCGCAGATAGGCCGCCAGCAGGTCCTTGGCCTGGAGCACGCCAATGGGGCGGTCGCGCTCGCCGTCGGACACCGGCAGGCGCGAATGCGGGCTCTTGGCGAGCAGCTCGCGGATCGCCTTCGGATCATCGTTGAGATCGACGACATCGACCTCAGGGCGCGGCGTCATGATGGCGCCGACCGGGCGGTCGCCGAGGCGCATCACGCCGGCGATCATTTCCTTCTCGCCGGGCTCGAGCACGCCGGCGGTCTCGGCCTCGCGCACGAGATGATGGATCTCCTCCTCCGACACCTTCTCCTCGGCCTCGCCGGAGCGGCCGAGCAGCGCGAGGATCAGCTTGCCGGAGAGATCGAGCAGCACCACCAGCGGCAGCGACACTTTGGCGAGCAGCTGCATCGCCGGCGCGACGCGCACGGCAATCGCCTCGGGATCGCGCAGCGCGAGCTGCTTCGGCACCAGCTCGCCGACGATCAGGGTCGCATAGGTGATGAGGGTGACCACCAGACCGACGCCGACGATGTCGGCAACCGAGGCCGACATCCCGAGCTCCAGGAGCGTCTGCGTCAGGCGCTGGCCGAGCGTCGCGCCGGAGAAGGCGCCGGAGAGCACGCCGACCAGGGTGATGCCGATCTGCACCGTCGACAGGAAGCGGCCGGGATCGGAGGCCAGCGTCAGTGCCCGCCGCGCGCCGGACACCCCCTTTTCGGCCAGCAGCGCCAGCCGGGCGGGCCGCGACGACACGATGGCCAGCTCGGACATCGACAACAGCCCGTTGACGACGATGAGGACGACGATGATCGAGAGTTCGACGGAGAGCATTGCGACCTGATGTGGCGCCCGGATGGGCGGGAACGGATACAGGTCCTAGCATATGGGGAGGGTCGCCGCCCATTGCCGCGTTGCGGCAAGTGCATGGGGGCTTTGTTGGGAACGCCGATCGACCTGGACCACTGAGGGCAGCGCAGCTTGGCGCACCGCCGGCGTGTCACCTTCCGCTGTCGTCCCGGCTCAAGGCCGGGACGACACTGGAGTTTGGCGAGGCGTTACTGGCTCCACGGCGTCATTGCGAGCGTAGCGAAGCAATCCAGGGTGGTGGGCGGGACTCTGGATTGCTTCGTCGCTTCGCTCCTCGCAATGACGGTGCGTGAGGATACAGCTGCAGACCTACTTGCGACCGCGCTCGCTTCGGCGGTTCGGCCTCAGAAATCCCCGTGCAGGCGCCCCGAGAAGATCGACACCGGGCCGCGATCGGCGTTGTAGGCGGGGTTGTTGACGAACTGATAGTCGGCCGTGAACGTCAGGTATTTGTTGATCGCATAGGCGTAGTAGGCCTCGATGATGGTCTCGCGTCGATAGTTCAGCGCGCCGTCGCCGATCAGGGGGCCGAGGCCGCCGGCGGCGAGGAAGGCGCGGTGGTCGCGGGAGAGGCCGTTGGTGACGCCGGCAAGGCCGACGGTGTCGTCGGGCCGGCCCCAGCGATTGCCTTTGATCGAGGTGCCGAACGACAGGCTGTTGTCGATGTCGGTGAACGCCATGATCTCGGTCTTGCCGTCGTTCCAGCTCCAGCGGCCGAACAGGCCGAGCTCGTCCGACAGCGCCTGGTCGAACGAGACGACATAGCCGTATTTGGGGCGGCCGCGGCGGGTCTGCGTGATGTCGGCGTTGAGCGCGGGATTGTCGAGCGTCTCGCGATAGCTGCCGGAGAAGGTGTTGTTGAAGAAGCCGATGGTGCGCAGATGGCCGGGCTGCGAGAACAGCTGATAGCGCGTCTCCAGCTCGATGACATAGCTGCCGCGCTTGAAGACGTTCATGTCGAAATTGTTGGAGTTCGAGGTGGCGTCGACCAGGAAATAGCCGGTGCGCAGCGCCCAGTTCTTCTGGTTCAGCTCGGCGGTGGCGCCGTAGGTCAGGCCGAGCTTGTCGGCGGCGTAGTCGAAGGCGCCGGGCGCCCAGATCGACCAGTTCATGAAGTCCTTGCGCGCGTCCTTGGCGTAGGCGTTGCCGTCGAACACGTCCAGCACGGGGAATTTGCCGATCTGGAAGGTGAGACGCGAGATGTCCTGCTTGCCGGAGAGCTGCAGCTGGCCAGAGCCGAGCTGCTCCTGCTCGCCGCCGAAGCCGAAGGTCTGGCGCAGGAACAGCCGCGACGTGTTGTAATGCGGATAGGGGAAGTCGGACTTCTGCGCCTCGCCGTTCGAGAAGCCGCCGAGACCGACGGTGTTGCTGAGGCCGAAGCCCTGCAGCAGCTCGGGATTGTAGTAGACCTCGCCGCCGTCCCACAGCCGCGCATTGATGAACAGGCTGTTGCTCCAGGTCTCCTGGAACTGGCGCGCGGGCGTCAGGCTGTTGGGCCCGGTATAGGCGGCGCGGAAGGACGGATAGCCCTGGCCGATCACCGTGGACTGGCCATGAATCTCCCAGCGATCGGATTCGGTATCCGAAGGATCGTTCTTGAGCTTGAGCTCGGTGCCGCCGGCGAAGTCGAGCTTGCGGTTGAGGCCAACGCGCAACGTGTGGAAGTCGAGCGTCGAATTGTAGCTGGCGCCATTGCCGAAGCGGACGCCGCCAGGCTCGAACCGGTTGTAGAGATATTCGAGCCGCCAGCTCCAATGTGGCGCAAAGCCGCGCTCGATGCCGGCGCCGGCCACCCAGCCCAGCCGGGTCGTCAGCAGCTTCTCGTCGCCGGCCGCCGTCGTGTTGATGAAGCGGCCGCCGGTCCAGGCGACGCCGCCGGTGGCATAGACAAGCCAGTCGCCGTTCGCGTAGCCGAGGCGGCCGCGCGCGGTGGCGACATAATCCCACAGCTCGTCGACGCTCGACTGTGCCGTGTTCAGCCGGGCCACGGTGTGGTTGGAGGTCAGATAGTTTGGGAAGCTGAAATCGCCTTCGAGGCCGAACAACAATCCGGAGCGCGTGACCCAGTTGTAGCCGGCCTGCACGCCGCCGGTGAGGCCGTTGAAGCGGCTGCCGGCGCTGACCGTGCCGCTCGGGTCGGCGAGGGTCACGCTGGCGTGGTCACGGGTGTAGCCGGCATGGCCGCCGACATAGAGCCCGGTCCAGTCGAACACGGTCTGCGCCATACGCGCCTTGAGCGGTAGATCGGCGGCGACCGCGGGGGCGGCGAGCGGGCTCAGCGCGGCGATCATGGCGCCGGCCACGATCGTCTCCCTGGTGAAGTTCGAGCGGATCATGGCGGCAACGTCCCAGGCAAGGCACACGACACGGAGGATAGTCACAACCTGATTGCCCGCGCACAGTCACGAGAAGATTACGGAAAAACCCATATTCGATCGAAGACGAGGGCAAAGCATGGCAGATTGTGGATAAGTTTTATTGCAAATAAGTTGCAACAGCAAATTATATGCGGAGGTTTCGGGATACTTGCCGAGGTGTTGTGACATCCGTGCAACAAACAACCCGCCCGGACGGGGACCGGGCGGGCTGTCGTGACGCGGGCGGGGGCTGGAGGGGGGCACCCGCGTCAAGGCGGGCAAGCAGGGCGGCGCGAGATCGTGCGGTGAGCGGAAGGGCGCGGCCCGGCTGGATCGGCGCGGCGGACGCCCCGGCATCAATAGCCGCAGGCCCTGACGCGGCCGACATACTGGCCATAGACGTTGTACTGCGGCACCCAGCGGCAATAGCGATAGCCGCCGCCGTAGTAGTAGCCGTCATTGCTGGCGGCGATCGCGCTGCCGACGACGGCGGCTCCGACGAGGCCGGCGCCGACGCCCCAGCCCCAGCCATGATGGAAGCCGTGGGCTTCGGCGGGCTTGGCGGTCGCGGCGATGCTGCCGGTGACGGCGAGCGCGGCGAGCGCAATGGCGGCAATCTTGCTCTTGATCGACATGGTGTTAGCTCCTGTTCAGCGTTGGGGCGGCCCGTTGCCGGTCGCTTGCCAATTGGACGGAGCCTTTTCGAAAGCGGTTCGAATCACCCGATTGCAGCGTGGGCGAAGTCTGAATTCGCGAGGAAAGGCAGTAGCTTGCTCTGAATTTAGCGGCTCGCCAGCGGGCCGGCGGCCAACACGTTCACGTCGAAGTTATCGACGTCCTCGAGCAGCGCGCAGAACGCGGCTGCGCCGTGGTCGAGCACGCGCGCGCCCTTCTCCGCCGAGGCCTGCGTCGCATCGCCGACCGCGCCGCTCGGATTGAGATCCTGTGTCTGCCAGGCGAGCGGCGCCGGCCGCTGCGTCGACAGCACGCGGTTGTTGGCCTCGATCGCAACGGCTGACGATGCGAAATTGGCGATGGCATCGCCGCGCACGAGCTGCGGATGCCGGGCCAGCATGATCGATGTCTCGACCGCGCCGCCATGGATGCCGTGGCGCAGCTCATCGGCGCTGAACAGGCCATCCGGCGCGCCGAAGCGCGACCACGACGTCGTCACCACCAGCATGCGATGCGCGGCGCGCAGATCCTGCGCCACCAGCGTCATCGCGGCGCTGTTGCCGCCGTGACTCGTGACGATGACGAGCTTGCGGATGCCGGCGCGCGCGACGCTGTCGCCGAGCGCGCGCCAGCTCTGCAGCGCGACCTCGGTCGGCACGGTCAGCGTGCCCGGAAAATCGATGTGCTCGGTGGAGATGCCCACGGGCTGCACCGGCAGGATCGTCACCGGCCGCGTCGCCGGCAGCAGCGCGCGCACGCGAGCGAGATAGGCTTCGGCGATGTAGACATCGGTGCCGAGGGGCAGATGCGGCCCGTGCTGCTCGGTCGCGGCGAGCGGCAGCACCGCAATCCAGCGCGCGGCCTCCGGCGTTTCCAGAGCAGGCCAGGTCAGCTCGGTCCAATCGCGGGGCGGCACGGTCATCGCGCGGGCCATTTCCTTCGTCCGTCGGGCAGGGTAGTTATCACCCAACGATCTTAACATGTTCAGCCAGAAAGAACCGGGGAGACCAGACATGGCGCAGTCGCTTCTGTCGCGAACGTTAATGGCGGCATTGCTGGTCATGGGTGGAATGGCGTCCGGAGCCCAGGCTCAGACCCTGGACAAGGTCTCGTTCGGCACCAACTGGGTGGCCGAGGCCGAGCATGGCGGCTTCTTCCAGGCGGTCGCCGACGGCACCTACAAGCGGTACGGGCTCGACGTCACGATCGTGCCGGGCGGTCCGAACGAGAACAACCGCATGCTGCTGATCTCCGGCAAGATCGAGTTCTTCATGGCCGCGAACACGCTGATGGCGTTCGACGCCGTGGCCAACAACGTGCCGGTGGTATCGATCGCGGCGATGTTCCAGAAGGACCCGCAGGTGTTCCTGACCCATCCGGAGTCCAAGGTCACCAAGCTCGAGGAGCTGAAGCCGCTGACCCTGTTCGTCTCCAAGGAGGGCATCTCCAGCTACTATCAATGGCTGAAGTCCGAATACGGCTTCTCCGAGAAGAACGTCCGTCCGTACACCTTCAACCCGCAGCCGTTCATCGCCACGCCGCAGAGCGCGATGCAGGGCTATGTCACCTCCGAGCCGTTCGCGGTCGAGCGCGCCGCCGGCTTCAAGCCGGGCGTGATCCTGCTCGCCGACAACGGCTTCAACACCTATTCGACCCTGATCGAGACGCGGCGCGACCTGATCGAGAGCAAGCCGGACCTCGTGCAGCGCTTCGTCGATGCCTCGATTATCGGCTGGTACAATTACATCTACGGCGACAACTCGGCCGGCAATGCGCTGATCAAGAAGATGAACCCGGAGATGACCGACGATCTCCTCGCCTATTCAGTCGCCAAGATGAAGGAATACGGCATCGTCGATTCCGGCGACAGCACGGACAAGGGCATCGGCGCCATGACCGAGGAGCGCATCACCAGCTTCTTCGACAAGATGGTGCGCGCCGGCGTGGTCAAGCCGACGGTCGATTATCGCAAGTCCTACACTCTGCGCTTCGTCAACAAGGGCGTCGGGCTCGATCTCCGGCCGAAGAAGTGAGACGCGTGAGCGGCGCTGTCGGCAGATGAGCTCGTCCCCTTCGTCCGTGCGTGCCGTCGACATCGCGGTGCGCCTGCGCGGCGTCACCAAGGTCTATGACTCCGGCGTCGCCGCGCTCGGGCCGATTGATCTGTCGATCGCCAAGGGCGAGTTCGTGTCGCTGCTCGGTCCCTCGGGCTGCGGCAAGTCGACGGCGCTGCGGCTGATCGCGGGGCTCGCCGACCCGAGCAGCGGCGCGCTCGACATCGCCGCGGCATCCGCCACGACGCATCCGGGCCATCGCATCGGCTTCGTGTTCCAGGAGCCGACCCTGATGCCCTGGACCAGCGTGCGCGACAATGTCGGCCTGCCGCTGAAGCTCGCGCATGTGCCGGCGGCCGAGGCACAGCCGCGTATCGATGCGGCGCTGGCGCAGGTCGGGCTCGCCGACTTCGGCGACGCGTTTCCACGCGAATTGTCCGGCGGCATGAAGATGCGGGCGTCGCTGGCGCGGGCGCTGGTGACGCGGCCGGACATCCTGCTGATGGACGAGCCGTTCGCCGCGCTCGACGAGATCACGCGCTTTCGACTCAATAACGATCTGCTGGCGCTGTGGCGCAGCCTCAACATGACCGTCCTGTTCGTCACCCATTCGGTGTTCGAATCGGTCTATCTGTCGCAGCGCGTGCTGGTGATGACGGCGCGGCCGGGGCGGCTCAGCGCCGAGATCCGGATCGAGGCCGCGACGCGCGACGATGCATTCCGTGCCTCGCCGGCCTACGCCGATGCTTGCCGCCGCGTCTCGGATGCGCTGGCGCCGGCCTATACCGGAGTGCATGCGCTGTGAGCGAGCTGCGTGAGCGAGGCGCATTCGTCTCCGGGGCGCGGCTGGCGAGCCTCGTCTTTCCGGCCGTGGTCTTCATCGCCGCCATGACGGCGTGGGAGCTGGTGGTGCGCCTCAACGGCATCCAGCCTTACGTGCTGCCGGGACCATTGCTGGTGTTGAAGACGCTGATCAACGACTGGGACATTCTGGCGCAGTCGCTGCTGACGACCCTGATCACGACGCTGGAAGGCTTCATCGCCGCGGCGCTCGGCGGCATCGCGCTGGCGCTGTTGTTCAACCAGTCGCGATGGCTGGAATGGGCGCTGTTTCCCTATGCCGTCGTGCTGCAGGTGACGCCCGTGATCGCGATCGCGCCGCTGCTGCTGATCTATCTGCCGCAGCAGACCGCGGTCGTGACCTGCGCGTGGATCGTCGGCTTCTTTCCGGTGCTGTCGAACACGGCGCTCGGGCTCAATTCGGTCGATCGCAATCTCGCCGGGCTGTTCCAGCTCTACGGCGCCTCGCGCTGGCAGACGTTGCGCTATCTGAAACTGCCCGCCGCCTTGCCTTACATTCTCGGCGGCCTGCGCATCGCCGGCGGCCTGTCGCTGATCGGCGCGGTCGTTGCCGAGATCGCGGCCGGCAGCGCCGGTGCGGGCTCGGGGCTCGCCTATCGCATCGCGGAATCCGGGTACCGTCTCAACATACCCCGCATGTTCGCAGCGCTGGTGCTGCTGTCGGTGGCCGGGATTGTCATCTATGGCTTGCTGGCGCTAGTTTCGCACCTCGTTTTGCGGCGCTGGCATGAGAGCGCGCTTGGAAAGGATAGCTGATGGCGGCCACTTCGTCTGACAAGGTCGATGTTCTGATCTATGGGCCGCTGCGGCCGATCCTGGAGAAGGGGTTCCCGGACAGCTTCAACGTGCACCATGCGACGACGCAGGCCGATCTCGAAGCGCTGCCGGCCGATGTGAAGGGCCGCATCCGCGGCGTCGCGGTGACGTTCCACACCGTCAAGACCGATGCCGCCGTGATGGCGATGCTGCCCAAGCTCGAGATGATCGCGAGCTTCGGCGTCGGCTATGATCACATCGCGGCCGCGCATGCCGGCCAGCACGGCATCATCGTCACCAACACGCCTGATGTGCTCACCGAGGAGGTCGCCGACGTCGCGCTCGGCCTGCTGATCGCGACCTGCCGCGAGTTCATCAAGGCCGACCGCTTCGTACGTTCGGGTGAATGGAGCGCGAAGGCCTATCCGCTCAGCGTCGGCTCGCTGCGCGACCGCACCGTTGGCATGGTCGGCATGGGCCGCATCGGCCAGGCGATCGCGCGCCGGCTCGAAGCCTCGCTGGTGCCGGTGGTCTATCACTCGCGCAATCCGGCCCCGGGCGTCGCCAACAAGCACTATCCGGATCTGCTGCAGATGGCCAGGGACGTCGATACGCTGGTCGTGATCGTGCCCGGCGGCGCCGGCACCAACAAGATCGTGAATGCCGAGGTGCTGAAGGCGCTCGGCCCCCGCGGCGTCGTCGTCAACGTCGCCCGCGGCTCGGTGATCGACGAGGCGGCGCTCGTGGATGCGCTGAAGTCCGGCACCATTCTGGCGGCCGGTCTCGACGTGTTCGAGAAGGAGCCGGCGGTGCCCGACGCGCTGAAGGCGATGGACAATGTCGTGCTGCTGCCACACATCGGCTCGGCTGCCATCGTAACCCGCAACGCGATGGATCAGCTGGTGGTCGACAACCTCAAGGTCTGGTTTGCCGGCAAGCCGCCGCTGACGCCCGTTCCGGAAACGCCGGTGAAAGACCGCTGATGAAACACCTGCTCCCATTGCTGATCGCGTTGTCGTCCGTGGCCGCCGCTCCTGCGAATGCGCAGGATGCGGCGAGCCTGAAGAAGGCGATGATCGGACAATGGGAGCTTGCGACCACCGAGCGCAGCAAGACCTGTGTCATGACATTCAAGCCCGACGCGGCCTCGCGCGGGCTGAAGCTCGAGATGGAGCCGAGCTGCGCCACGGCGCTGCCCTTCACCAAGGATATCGCCGGCTGGAACGTGAAGGGGCTCGGCGACATCGTCAGCCTTCAATCCGCCAATGGCGAGGCGGTGATCGACTTCACCGAGGTCGAGGCCGGCATCTTCGAAGGGCTGCGCCAGGGCGAGGGCGTCTACATCCTGCAGAACCTGGCAGCGGCGCGCTCGCTCGCCAAGTCGATGGATCAGATGATCGGCGACTGGGCCATGGTCCGCGGCAACGGCGCTGTGATCTGCAGCCTGGTGCTGACCAACACGGAGGCTGGCAACGACAACTTTCAGGTGTTCGTGAAGCCGAAATGCGATCCCGCGGTCGCAGCTTTCGCACCGACGCAGTGGCGGCTCGAGCACGGCCAGATGATGCTGATGTCGGCGCGCGGCGAGACCTGGAAGTTCGAGGCCGACGACAATGCGCAATGGCGACTGGTGCCGGATAGCGCCAATCCGCTGATCATGCTTCGGCAATGAGGCGGCGCGCTCGGCCGCGTTAACGAATGCGAAACCCCGGTTAACGCTTCGTTGCGGCTTGGTTCCATGATTGGAACGTGTTGTTTACGGGTTTTGCGTCTGATGGTTGTCCCAACGTCGGGAGCCAGCCATGCAGATGCTGTTGCGCAGGTTCACCCTTTCGCTGCCGTCGTTCAGCCTCAACGACAAGATCAGCGCCGCTGCCGCTGCCTTTGCCGTCCTCGTCATGCTCTCGACCCTCGGCGCGCTGTCGGCCCTGCGCGAGCAGCGGCTGTTCTATGATCGGCTCGAAACCCTGTCGGAGGCCTCCCGCAACATCGAGCGGATCAACGCGCTGATCTATGCCGTGGTGATGGAGTCGCGCGGCATCTACATGTCGGTCGATCGCAACGTCGCCCGACGCTACGCCGATTCCCAGCTCGTCAAGCTGGCGCAGCTGAGCAAGGTCGTCGAAGACTGGCAAGCCCGGGTCAGCGACGAGGATGCGGCGTTGTTCGCTCCGTTCAGGAAGCGGATCGATCAGTTCGTCGAATTTCGCACCGAGATGGCGCGCCGCACGATCTCGGTCGGTTCGGCGGCGGCCCGCGAGCTCGGCGACAATGACCAGAACCGCGCGGTGCGGACCGCGCTCAACGAGGATCTCGAGAGGCTGTCGCGGCTCTATGCCGATCGCACACGCGAGCTTGGTGAGGCGGCCGATCAGCGCGGCATGGCCTCGCTCTATCTGGGCGGACTCGGTCTGCTCATCGTGGCGCTGATCGCCGCCGCCGCGCTGGCGATGCGCTGGGGCGTGCTGATGCCGCTGCTCGACGTCGCCCGCGTCACCGACCGCATCGCCGCCGGCCGTATCAAGCTGAAGATCCCGCATGCCCATCGGCAGGACGAGATCGGGCGCGTCGCGCATGCCGTCGAGACCTATCAGAACAATGCGTTCCGCCTGCAGGAGCTCGAGGAGCACGAGGTCGCGATCGAGCGCCAGTACAGCGACATCCTGCGCGAGCACGAGCGGCTGGAGCAGGGCGCGATCAGCAGCCAGCAGCGGCTCGACGCCGCGGTCGCCAACATGGCGCAGGGGCTGATCATGCTCGACAGCTTCGGCTACGTGCTGATGGTCAACGACCAGTACCGCAAGCTCTACGGCGTTCCCGCCTCGGTCGCGAGACCCGGCGCGCATATGCGCGAGATCCTCGCGCATCGCGCCA
Organism: Bradyrhizobium sp. ORS 375; assembly: GCF_000239775.1. GTDB lineage: Bacteria > Pseudomonadota > Alphaproteobacteria > Rhizobiales > Xanthobacteraceae > Bradyrhizobium. Next base: position 20,782 of record NZ_CAFI01000121.1, on the reverse strand, counting down.
AGCTCGGCCTGCTGCGCGAGAAGCCGTCGGACTATCTCGCCGCGCTGCGCGAGCGCATGAAGGAGCGCAGGCCGGAGATCGTCGAGGTCGAGCTTGCCGACGGCCGCATCATCCGCATCTCCGAGCGGCCGATGGATGGCGGCGGCTGGGTGGCCACGCATGAGGACTTCACCACGCAGCGGCGCAATGAGCGGGTGCTGGCGCGGGCCGAATATTTCCTGGCGGCGCTGCTGGAAAACATTCCGCAGGCGGTCGTGGCCAAGGACGCGCAGTCGCTGCGCTACGTATTCGTCAACCGCGCCACCGAGGCGCTGTTTGGCCTGCCGCGCTCCGAGATCATCGGCCGTGCCGCGCGCGAGCTGTTCCCCGAGCCGACCGGCGAGCTGCTCGAAAGCTTCGACCGCGATCATCTCAACGAAACGGCCGACCAGACGCCGAAGGCGCACAGCATCGAGACGCCCGGCAACGGCAAGCGCGATGTCGTGGTCCGCCGTCTGCCGGTGTCCGTCGGAGAGAGCGAGCCGAGATACCTCCTCAGCATCGTCGAGGATCACACCCAGGATCAGCGCGCTGCAGCATGAGCCTGGCCGGGGCGGCGGCGTATCCGGCCGGCCAGCCAGGTGTCGCGGGTTTGTTTCAAGTTAATCGCACTTCGCCTGCACACGCGCTCGCCCGTATTCTCCCTTTACGAATTGCTGCTGCGATGAGCTCCCGAAATGAGGAGCGAGCCATGATGACCGCATGGCGTGATCTGCAGGCGCGGTTCACCACCTTCAGTGTCAAGGACCGCATTTCCGGCGGCGCTGCGGTGTTCGCGGTGCTCATCGCACTGCTGATGTCGGGGGCCCTGTATTCGTTCCACGAGCAGCGCCAGCTGACGAAGCTGCTGGGAAATGCCAACAGCGCCAACCGGCAGATCGAGCGCACCAATGCGCTGATCTACGCCGTCGTGATGGAATCGCGCGGCATCTACATGTCGCCGGAGCGCAACGTTGCACGGCGCTATGCCGAATCGCTGCTGCAGAAATGCGTCGAGCTGGTCAAGGCGGTGGATGACTGGCAGGAGCTGGTGCGCGCCGAGGACGCCGAGCTGTTCGGGCAGTTCAAGCGCCGGATCGATCAGTTCGTCGCGTTCCGCAGGGAGATGGCGCGGCGTACGCTGGCGGTAGGCTCGACGGCGGCCCGCGAGCTCGGCGACAACGACGAGAACCGCGCCGTGCGAACCGCCCTCAACGAGGATCTGGAGCGGCTCGCGCGCGTCTATGAGGTTCGGTCCCGGACCATCGCGGCGATGGCCGATCAGAGCCGATGGGTCTCTTTGACCCTGTTCGCATTCGGCGCCGTGCTCATGGTCTTCACCGGCGTTGCCGCCTATCTCCTGCATCGGACGATCGTCAATCCCCTGCTGGAGATCGCGCGAACCACCGGCCGGATCGCCGGCGGACGGATCAAGCTCGTCATCCCCTATGCCAAGCGAGATGACGAGATCGGCCAGGTGGCGCGGGCGGTCCAGGCCTATCAGGACGCCGCTTCGCGCGTCAGCGAGCTGGAGCTGCAAGGCCAGGAGGTGGAACGCGAGCATGCCGAGTTCACCCGCGAGCGCGAAGAGCTCGAGGAGCGCGCGCTCACCGGCAAGTGGCGCCTGGAAGCCGCCGTGAAGAACATGGCGCAGGGCCTGATCATGCTCGACAAGACCGGGACCGTGCTGGTCGTCAACGAGCAATATCGAAATATCTACGGCGTGCCTGCATCCGTCGCCAAGCCGGGCGCAACGATGCGCGAGATCCTGAGCCACCGCGTCAAGAGTGGTGTGTTCACCGGCGATGTCGAGCAGTATCTCGACGAACTGATGTCGCGGATCAAGGCACGCAGGCCCTCCATCACCGAGGTCCAGCTGGCTGACGATCACGTCATCCGCATCTCCGAGCGGCCGATGGATGGCGGAGGCTGGGTTGCCACGCATGAGGATTTCACCGTGCATCGGCGCAACGAGCGCATGCTGGTGCGCGCCGAATATTTCCTCGCCGTGCTGCTGGAGAACATTCCCCAGGCCGTGCTCGCGATGGATGCGCGCAGCCTGCGCTACGTGTTCGTCAACCGCGCCACCGAGGCGCTGCTGGGCCTGAGACGCGCGGCCATCCTGGGCCGCACTGCGAGCGAATTGTTCCCGGAGCCGACCGGAGCTCAGCTCGAGAGCATCGACCGCGAGATGCTCGCCAATGCGGCCGATCCAGTGCCGCGGGCGCACAGCATCGCGACACCTGGCAATGGCATGCGTGAGGTCGTCATGCGTCGGCTGCCGGTGGTGATCGACGGTGATGAGCCGAAATTCCTGCTCAGCATCATCGAGGACCGGACGCTCGATCAGCGCGCCGCGGCGTGAGCCGAAGCGGGCAATTCCGGGATTCTGCTGCCTTGACTGCGCCTTGATCTGCATCAAGAACGGCCCACCCGGGCGGACTAGCGTGCCCGGAACGGAGGCCTGCTCATGATCCGACGTCTGGGGATTCCCCTTGCCACCCGCTTCAGTGCCGCTGCGCTGCTGGCGCTCGCGACCGTTGCGCCGCTGCATCAGGCGGCCGCGCAGGACGTGCTCGGTGGCGCAATCCTCGGAGGTGCCGGAGGTGCGATCCTCGGCGGCGCGATCGGCGGCGGCCGCGGTGCCGCAATCGGCGCGGTGATCGGGGCGGGCACCGGCGCGGCCATCGCGGCCGATGGCGAGCGTCGCCGGGGCGGCTACTACGCCTATCGCAACGGCTGCTATCTGCAGCGTGGCGACGGATCCTGGGTCCGCGCGCATCCGCGCTACTGCTACTGAGAATCCTTCGACCGTCGTCTTCGATCGGGCCGCGCGGATCCCGCGCGGCTCATCGTTTGACTGCGCGCTCCAGCGCGGCCATCACCCGTTGATCGTCGCAATGCGCGACGTTGAAGCGCATCATCGTGGCGGCTGATTGCGCCGCGCTGAACACGTCGCCCGGCGCCAGCACCACATCGTCAGCGAGCGCCGCCTGCGCGACCGCGATCGCTGTGCATCCGTCCGGCAGCCTGCACCATAGATGGAAGCCGCCGCGCGGCATCAGCCATGGCGTGATGCCGAGGCGCTGCAGCCGTGCGGCGACGCGCGGACGCGCCCGGGCAAGCCGCGCGCGCAGTTCCTCGACGTGCTTGCGGTACGATCCGCCGGTCAGCACCTGCGTCAGCGTCTCCGCGGCGAATTGTCCCGGCCCGCCGAAGCCGGTCGCGATCTGCAGGTCGATCAGCGGTTCGATCCAGTCGGCGCGCGCAGCGATGTAGCCGCACCGGATCGATGCCGACAGCGTCTTGGAGAAGCTGCCGATCAGGATGACGCGCGTGAGCCCGTCGAGCGCGGCCAGCCGCGGAGACGGCTCCGGTTCGAAGTCGCCGTAGATGTCATCCTCGATGATGATCATGTCATGCGCGGCCGCGGCGTTGAGCAGCCGGTGTGCTGTCTGCAACGACAGGGTCGCGCCGGTCGGATTGTGCAGGCCCGAATTGGTGATGTAGAGCCGCGGCCGCTCGGCCGCGAGCATCGCCTCGAACTGCGCGATGTCCGGACCGTTCGGCGTCATCGGCACGCTGACGATCCGCGCCTGATGGGCGCGCAGCAGGGCCAGGAAGTTGAAGTAGCAGGGATCGTCCACCACGACGGTATCGCCGGGTCGCAGCAGCATGCGGCAGATCAGGTCGATCGCCTGCGTGCCCGACGATGTCAGCAGCAGCCGATCGCCCGAGGCCTCGATGCCGATGCCGGCAAGACGGCCCTGCAGCACGCGGCGTAGCGCGGCCGAGCCGCGCGCCGGGCTGTAATGAGTCAAACCGGGGCCGCTGCTGCGGGCCAGCGCGCGGACGGCCCGGCGCAGCCCCTCCTGAGGCATCCAGTCCGCCGGCAGCCAGCCGCAGCCCGGCGTCAGCGTCCCGGCGTCGGCATCGAGCGACTGCCGTGACACCCAGAACGGATCGATCGCGCGCGGCCGGCGTGGCTCGAGCTCGGCGAGCGCGAGCGGCGACTGCGCCGTTTCCGTGACATAAAACCCCGAGCCTCGCCGGGCCCGGATGATGCCCTCGGCCGCGAGCCGATCATACGCCTCGACGACGGTCGCCGGCGCGACGCCCATGGTCGTGGCGAAGGCCCGGATCGAGGGCAGGCGCTGGCCAGGAACGAGCACGCGCGTCTTCAGCCGCTGCCGGATGGCGTCGGCCACCGCCGTGGTTCTCACCCCGGCCGCGCGCGTATCGGACCCCGTCGGGCTCAAGTGTATCACCGATTATGATAGTACAGTTTGTCGAGATTGTATTGATCTGTGACTGCCCTCGCAAGGCGTGAGAGGTTAAAGCAGAGCGCGCGAAGGAGGGCTGAATCGATGAAGGGATCGATCGAGGGGTGGGGCAGCGGCGCCATCGGCATGACGATCTTCAGCGGCTCGCTGCCGGCGACCCGCGCCGCGCTGGACGGCTTTGCGCCGCTGTTCCTGACCGGCGCGCGGGCCTCGCTCGCGGCCGGGCTCGCCGCGCTCTGCCTCGCAGGGCTGCACCAGCCGCTGCCGGGACGGCGCGAGCTTTTCTCGCTTGCCATCGTCGCGCTCGGCGTCGTCGTCGGCTTTCCGCTGCTCACGGCGGTCGCGCTTCAGCACGTCACCTCGGCCCATGCGATCGTCTTCATCGGCCTGCTGCCGCTGTCCACCGCGACGTTCGGCGTGCTGCGCGGCGGGGAGCGGCCGCGGCCGCTGTTCTGGCTGTTCGCCTGTCTCGGCGCCGCGGCCGTCTCCGGCTTTGCGCTGTCGCAGGGCGGAGCCGCGTCGCTCACCGGAGATCTCGCAATGGTCGCCGCGATCATCGTCTGCGGCCTCGGCTATGCGGAGGGCGCGCTGCTGACGCACAGGCTCGGCGGCTGGCAGGTGATCTCGTGGGCGCTGCTGCTGTCGGCGCCCGTCATGCTGCCGCTGACGCTGCTGACATGGCCGGTGGTCGTACAGCCGATCGGCGCGCCGGCCTGGCTCGGCCTGGCCTATGTCTCCGTCTTCAGCATGTTTATAGGCTTCGCCTTCTGGTACCGCGGCCTGTCGCGCGGCGGCACGGCCAGCGTCGGCCAGCTGCAGCTGCTGCAGCCGTTTCTCGGCCTCGCTTTCGCAAGCCTGCTGCTGAACGAGCCGGTGTCCGCCACGATGCTCGGCGCGGCGGCCGTCGTCGTGCTCTGCGTCGCGATGGCGCGCCGCTGGGCGTGAACGTGCCTGCTATTTGCGGTGATAGAGGCCGGTGAAGCTGACGCCGGCACCGCCGCAGTCCGCGTTGTCCTCGACCAGCAGCAACGCGCCGATGCGCTGCAGGCGCACGCGGCATTCGTCCCCGGCGTTCGGCCGCTCGAATGGTGTCGTGCCGTCCTCGACGAAGGCGATCAGCCCGCCTTTCGGCTCGGCGGTGGCGGCGAGCGAGCCGTTGTTCAGATCGCGCCCCGCCGGCACCACCTGGTCGCCTTCGATCCTGAGCCGGCCTCCGCCGGCCGCGCTGATCGTGAGCCCGCCGCCCGGGTGCACCCAGTCGCCGGTCCAGTCGCGCAACGCGGGCTGGGCCATCGGCGTAACGGTCGCGAGCGCCGTTCGCGGCAGCCAGCCGTTGGTCCAGGCCTGAGTCCGTGCGCGAGGCGACTGATAGCTGACACAGGTGAAATCGCCTTGCGTCCGGCCCACCAGCACGAGGTCGCCAGTGACGAGATAGCTCTTCTTCCGGCACGCCTCCGTCAGCGCGGGACAGCCTGCGGCCTTGAAATCGTCGTCGTAAGGACTCTTGACGAAATTGACGCGCTGCGCCCCGCTCACGCTGGCAACCGTGAGCGGCCGCGCATCGTCCCAGCCGATGCCGTTGCAGTTGGCCGGGTCGTAGGCGTCATAGGCGGCGGCGCTTGTCGCCGTCAGAACGCCGAAGAATGCTCCGATAATGGCGGCTCGCATCTTCAATCCTCGCGCGCGTGATCACCAGGGTTGGTGCCGTTGTCGCGAGGGGCGGTTCAAGCCGTCTCATCGGTGCCGTCATCCCGCAGCGATCTTGGAAGCCTCGGCTGCGGCCCGCTGCATGCTGTTCGACATCTCGGTGGTCACGGTGCTCTGCTCCTCGACGGCCGCTGCGGTCGAGGTGACGTATTCGCTGACGTTATGGATGGCCTGCTTGATCTCGCCGAGCGCGAGCACGACTCCGCCGGAGATGCTGTTGAGGCCTTCGATCTCCTTGCCAATCTTGTCGGTGGCGTGCTTGGCCTGGGTCGCCAGGTTCTTGACCTCGGACGCCACCACGGCAAAGCCGCGCCCGGCCTCGCCGGCGCGCGCCGACTCGATCGTGGCGTTGAGGGCGAGCAGGTTGATCTGGCCGGTGATGTTGTCGATGAGATCGAGGATGCCGCTCATCGCCTGGGTGGCGTTGGAGAGATTCTGCGCCTGGGTATCCGCCGCGCCGACGCGGTCGACCGCGCGCATCGCCGTCTCGCGCGACTTGGTCATGGCCTCGGAGATCTCGCGCACCGAGGCGTTGAGCTCCTCGGCGCCGGCCGCAACCGACTCCATCATGCCGCGGACACGCTCATTGCCCATCCGCACCAGGACCTGCCGCGTCACGTCGGTCGCGTATTTGACGACCTTGAACGGCTTGCCGTTGAGATCGAGAATCGGATTATAGGAGGCCTGGATATAGACCTCCCTGCCGCCCTTGCCGATCCGCTTGTATTCGGCGGCTTGGTATTCGCCGCGGTTCAGCTTGGCCCAGAAGTCGCGATAGGCGGTGCTGTCGCGCTCGTCCGGAGGGACGAACATGCTGTGGTGCTTGCCGCGGATTTCCTCGAGCGTGTAGCCCAGCGCCTTGAGGAAATTCTCGTTGGCGGCGATCACCGTGCCATCCATGTTGAATTCGATCACGGCCTGCGATTTGCCGATCGCCGCGATCTGACCCGCGAGATCCGCATTCCTCAGCTTCGTGGCCGTGACGTCGGTGGCGAACTTCACGACGGCGATCGGCTTGCCCTTCTCATCGAAGACGGGGTTGTAGGACGCGAGAATCCAGACCTCCCTGCCGCCCTTGCCAATCCGCTTGTACTCGGCTGCCTGATATTCGCCCCTGTTCAGCTTGGCCCAGAACTCGCGATAGGCGGCGCTGTCGCGCTCCGCGGGCTCGACGAACATGCTGTGATGGCGGCCCTGAATCTCTCGCAGCTCATATCCCAGCGCCTTGAGGAAGTTCTCATTGGCGGAGACGATGGTGCCGTCCATGCCGAACTCGATGACCGCCTGCGAGCGGTCGAGCGCGGCGATCTTGCCGGCATCCTTCAGGCTCGCGATCTTCTTGGCGGTGATGTCGGTCGCGATCTTGACGACGATATGCGGCTTGCCGTTGCGATCGAGCACCGGGTTGTAGGAGGCTTCGATCCAGACCTCGTGGCCGTCCTTGGCGATGCGCTTGAACTCGGCCGCCTGGTATTCACCGCGATTGAGCCTGGCCCAGAACTCGCGATAGGCGGGCGTGTCGCGCTGATCGGCGGCCACGAACATCGAATGGTGCTTGCCCTCGATCTCCTCCAGGCGGTAGCCGAGCGCATCGAGAAAGTTCTTGTTCGCTGTGCGGATCGTGCCGTCCATGTCGAACTCGATCATCGCCGCGGAGCGGCCGATGGCGGCGAGCTTGGCGTCGGCGTCCGTGGCGGTCTTGCGTGCAAACATCTGGAGCTTGGTCCTTCAACTGGGCATGATAGCGCGGGGGACGAGTGGTGCCGAACCGTGCAGTCGCGACCACGTGCGACGGCCCCGTAGAAATCCGGTGTGACACGATAAGCTCGCGTCAGGCTCATTGCTGTCGTTCGTCATCGGCGCGGTATGCGCGCGTCCAACTAATGATAAGACATCATTTTATTAAAATTAAGCCGACGCGCTTGATCCATGTTATTGATCAGCGCTGTTGGCTGTGAGATTCGGCGACTAACAAGCTCCGGCGGCAATGGCGCGCGCAGGGAGCACCGAAAGGTCAGTCGAATGGCGCTCCCGGAGCAGGCCCGCAGGTGCCTCTCGTGCCCTGCCGGAGGACTCTGCGAGGCCATTATCGCTGCGACGGGTGATGCGGCCGATCGCGCGGCCCTTGATCAGCGCTTCGTCACGGTCGCAGCCGGCCAGCAGGTGCCCAAATTCGAGCGCTCGACCGCACGGGCCTTCATCCTGTGCAGCGGATGGGCGTTCAGGTATCGCATTCTTCCCGATGGCCGCCGCTCGATCGTGAGGCTCGTTCTGCCAAGCCAGCTCGTGTCGACGGAAGCCGCGTTCTCGGGCCTGGCCGTGCCGCAGATCGACACGCCGGTGAAAGCGCTCACGGATCTTCAGCTCTGCGGCTACTCAGCCGCCAGCTTGCGCGAAAAATGCCTGGCGACGCCGGCACTGATGGCCTTGGTGCTGGATGTGCTGATCGCGGAGGTGCGCGATGCGTATGATCTGACCGCGGCGCTGGCCCGGCGCTCGGCTCAGGGTCGGATCGCGTTCCTCGTTCTCAGCGTGATGAAGAAGCTGGTGCCGGAAGGCCTGACGCAGAACCGCCGCTATCCGCTTCCGCTACGCCAGCAGCATATCGCCGATGCCGTGGGCCTCACCACGGTCCATGTCAGCCGCGTGCTGTCCCAGTTGCGGGAGAGTGGCGTGATGACCGTGTCCGACGGCACCGTGTCCTTCCACGACGTGCAGGCCTGCGAGCGCGCCGCGGCGCGTGGTTGAATCTGCGCCGGCCGAATGGCCGGGCCGGATCGCCCGATCACATCAACCCGCTGCCCTTCAGGCTGGTATGCCCGTTCCTGCCCACGATGATGTGGTCGTGCACGGTGATGCCGAGCGGCCTGGCGATCTCGACGATAGTCTTGGTCATGCGAATGTCGGCCTGCGACGGTGTCGGATCGCCGGACGGGTGGTTGTGCACCAGGATGATCGCGGTGGCGGACAATTCGAGCGCACGCTTGATCACCTCGCGGGGATACACCGGCGTGTGATCCACCGTGCCGGTCTGCTGCACCTCGTCGGCGATCAACTGGTTGCGCTTGTCGAGAAACAGCAGCCTGAACTGCTCCTTGTCGGCAAACGCCATGCTGGTCCGGCAATAGGTGATGACCTCCTGCCACGACGCGAGCGCATGCTTCTGCCGGACCTCGCCCTTGGCGATGCGGTGCGCCGCCGCCGCGATCAGCTTGAGCTGCGTGATCGAGGCGTCGCCGATGCCGTCGAACTCGCGCAGCCTCGTCTCTGGGGCGTGGATCACCTCGGCAAACGAGCCGAAGGTCTTGATCAGGGCCTTGGCGAGCGGCTTGACGTCGCGCCGCGGCAGCGCCGCGAACAGCGCCATCTCCAACAGCTCGTAATCGGTGAGTGCCTCCGGGCCGGCGCTATGGAAGCGCTCGCGCAAGCGCTGGCGATGGCCGTGATAATGCGGCGTCTCGGGCTTGTCTTCGGAAGGGAGGGCTTTGTCCGGCATCGGTGCCAGCATGCCGCGACCGCGTGGTTTTGCAACCTCGAAGTGTCGGCGCCCGCGCGCTATCCGTCAGGCGGCGCGCCCGGTCAGCACCAGGAAGAGGCCGATCAGCAGCGCGAAGGCCGTCGGATAGAAGGTGAGCGCGAAGCCGAAGGCGCGGCCCGCCGCGCCCCGGGCATAGCCGAGCCAGAACAGCAGGCGCCCGAGGCCGAACAGCGCCACGAGCGTGGTCAGCAGCGGCGCCGGATCGGCCAGGGTGGCCGCCAGGCCGAGATGCACCGCGACCGCCAGCACCACCTGCTCCAGCGTGTTCTGCAGGATGGCGTTGCCGCGCCGGACGGCCTCGCTCGCGACGGTCGTCGCAGCCCCGGCGATGTCCTGCACGGAGAAGAAGCGCAGACGCGCCACGTTGCCGATGGCGGCGAGCAGCCAGACGACCACGAACAGATCGAGCCGGAGCGCCAGCGCCAGCCGCTCTGCTGCGGGCTGCGCCGGGCTGCCGCTGTGCGCCAGCGCGAGGCCGATGGCGACGATGCCGGTCAGCGCGGCTGCGGCCATGCCGGCCGCGACTTGGCGCTGCTCACGACGAAATGCTGCGTCATCCGCCATGGTGATCGATGTCCTCCTGCTGCCCCGTCCCGGACTACATCGGTCTCAACCGTGCCGCCATCGTGCCGATCCCGGAAGGCGATTGAGGAAGGTCGCGACGGCGGCGAGGACCGGCTTCTGGTCGCCGGCGAAGATCCAGTGATCGGCGCCGTCGAGCTCGACGAATGTCGACCCCGGGATATGGCTGGCGAGATGACGTCCGGCGCCGATCAGCACGGCGCGGTCCTTGCGACGGTGCAGCACCAGCGTCGGTGCCGAGACTTGTCCGAGCAGATGCCGCACATCCGTATCCCTGAGCGACTCGATCAGGCCCTTGATCGCGCCGGGACTCGATGCCGCCCGCAGCAGGCCGGCCCACCAGGCGCGGGCCTGCGGATCGCCGGCGAGACTGGGCGCGAAGGTCTCGATGCCGGCGGGGCCGCCCCATTCCGCGACGAGCTGCTGCAGCCATAGGCCGTATTGGCTGGCCTGCAGTGCGAACGGATAGTCCGGGGTCGCGCTGCCCTTTGCCAGCGAGGCGAACAGGATCAGCCCCGCGACGCGCGCGGGATGAGCGGCCGCGAAGGCGATGCAGGCAGGTCCGCCCTCGGATGCCCCGAGCAGCACGGTGCGCCGGCTGCCGACGGCGTCGAGCACGGTCGCGATGTCCTGCGCGGTGGCCTGCAGGTCGGGGCTGAAGCCGACCCGGTCGGACAGTCCGACGCCGCGGCGATCGAACAGGATCAGGCGTCCCATGGTTGCGAGCGCGGACAGCAGCGCCCGGCAGCGCGGCTCCTCCCAGACGCGCTCGACATGGGAGACGAAGCCGGGCAGCAGCAGAATGTCGACGGGGCCGCTGCCATAGGTCTGATAGGCGAGATGGATGCCGTCCTTGCCGACATAGCGGGTCGGCGGCGTGGCCCCCTCCAGCATCGCTGCGCCCTGCTTGAGCAGGGCCAGCGTGTCCGCCTCCGGCGTCACACCGAGCTCGTCGTGCAGACATTGCGTCAGCGCCGCGAGGTGACGCTCGGCGCCGGCGCGATCGCCCGACAGCATCAGGCTGCGGATCAAAGCGCGGCCATAGACCTCGCTCAGCGGATCGAGCGCGACGAGCCGCCTTGCATGGCTGACGGCGGTGGCGTGGTCGCCGGCCGCGCCCGCATCCTGCACCACCCGCTCCAGCGCCTGGACCACGCGTCCGCGCAGCGCCTCGCGGCGAAAGAACGCCCATTCGTCGAATGCCGGGCAGTCGCCGGGGGTGAAGCCGTCGAGAAAATCACCGGTGTAGAGGCCGCACGCACGCGCGAATTCGCCGCGATCGCAGGCCGCCTCGAAGGCTTGAGAATCGACCTCCAACTCGACCGTCGCCGCCCAGCGGATGGTCGCACGGTCGACGGTCAGGCAGCCGTCCCCGAGCACGAGCTGGATCCGATGCAGCAGGCGGCGGAGCCGCGCGCGCGCCACCTCCTCGGGGCTGTCAGGCCAGAACATCGTGGCGACGACGTCGCGCCCGACCGCGACCTTGGCCTCGGCGAGATGCACCAGCAGCGCCAAGCCCTTGCGCAGCGACAGCGAGCAAATCTGGTCGTCCCGACGGATCTCCGGAAAGCCGAAGGTGCGGATGCTGAACCGGGGCATCGTGACGAGACCTGCTATGACGGCGTCGGGGGACGCTCGGGGGACGGTCGCCTGATAGCGCTCAGGCTCGATCGCGGCGCGGGCTCGGGATCGACCGATCCCGCCGCGCCCATGGCGCGGCTGCACAACCGGAGAGCATCCATGTTCGCACGTCTCCTCATCATGTTCTATGCCATTGCGAGCTATACAATTTTTCTTGTCTCCTTTGCTTGGGCGCTCGCCTTCGTCGGCAATTATGGCCAGCTCGGCGCCAAGACGATCGACAGCGGCGCCGCGGGAAGCGTCGCCGAGGCCGTCGTCGTCGACGTGCTGCTGCTCACGCTGTTCGCGCTTCAGCACAGCGTGATGGCCCGGCCCGCGTTCAAACGGTGGTGGACGAGCATCATCCCGTCCGCAGCCGAGCGCAGCACCTATGTGCTGCTGTCCAGCCTCGTTCTGCTGCTGCTGTTCTGGCAGTGGCGGCCGATCCCCATGCCGGTCTGGCATATCGAGGGTCTGGCGGCGCACCTGCTGATCGGCATCCATTGGCTCGGCTGGCTGATCGCGCTGAGCTCGACCTACATGATCGACCACTTCGATCTGTTTGGATTGCGCCAGGGCTTCTCCGCCCTGCGCGGCACGCAAACGCCGGGTCAGCCGTTCAAGACGCCGCTGCTGTATCGCCTGGTCCGCCATCCGCTGATGCTCGGTTTCCTGATCGCCTTCTGGGCGACGCCGGAGATGAGCGTCGGCCATCTGTTGTTCGCGGCGCTCAGCACGGGATACATCCTCGCCGGTGTGCAGCTCGAGGAGCGCGACCTGATCGCCGCGTTCGGCGAGACCTATACGCGCTATCGCCAGCAGGTTCCGATGCTGCTGCCGCGGCTGATCGTCGGCCGGAGGAGTGCGGAGGCGGAGACCGAGGCGCAGCGGAGCAGCTAGCTGCCGGTGCAGCCATCGCTCCTCGCGCAGGCTCGCGGCTTGTCGCTGCGCAGCCTGCGCGCTGTCGCGCCCACGCAGACGTGAACTGGCGCAGTGGACCTTCAGGACCTATGTCCGGCTTGAATGCTGCGATGCAAAATCGGGGCTTCACGGCGTCAAGGCCGTGCTGCACTGATTGACGGTCCCGCCTGGAGACGTTCCCGTTGACCACCATCACGTCCGATTCCGGCGACTCGCTGTCGGCCTGGATCACTCTGCTGCTCGCCTTCTCTTGCGGGCTGATCGTCGCCAACATCTATTATGCACAGCCGCTGATCGGGCCGATCAGCGCCGATCTCGGCCTCAAGCCGCAGCTCGCCGGCCTGCTGGTCACGATGAGCCAGATCGGCTACGGCGCCGGCCTCTTGCTGGTCGTGCCGCTCGGCGACCTCATCGAGAACCGCAAGCTCGTCATCGCCACCATCGTCGTCGGCGCCGTGGCGCTCGTTTGCGCCGCGCTGGCAACGCAGCCTTCGACCTTTCTGCTCTCCGCGCTGCTGATCGGGTTCGGCTCCGTCGCGGTGCAGATCCTGATCCCCTATGCGGGTCACATGGCGCCGCAGGCGATCCGCGGCCGCACCGTCGGCAACGTCACCACCGGGTTGATGCTCGGCATCATGCTGGCGCGGCCGCTGGCGAGCTTCGTCGCCGCGCATGCCTCCTGGCACGTGATCTACGCGGCCTCGGCGGTCGCCATGCTGACGCTGGCCGTCGTGCTGCGCGTGGCGCTGCCGCCGCGCGAGCCGCAGGCGCGGCTGAGCTATGGCCAGCTGCTCGGCTCGATGGTTCAGCTCTATCGCGACACGCCGGTGCTGCGTCGCCGCGCGCTGTACCAGGCGGCTTTATTCGGCTGCTTCAGCGTGTTCTGGACGACCTCGCCGCTGCTGCTGGCCGGGCCCGACTTCCGCATGTCCCAGACCGGCATCGCGCTGTTTGCGCTCGTCGGCGTCGCTGGCGCCATCATGGCTCCCGTGGCCGGCCGGATCGCCGACCGCGGCTGGACGCGGCCGGCGACGATTGTCTCGATGCTGCTGTGCGCGGGCGGATTCGCGCTGACGCTGTTCGCACCGCTCGGAACCACATGGTCGCTGAGCTTGCTGGTGGTCGCGGCGATTGCGATCGATTGCGGCGCCCAGCTCAGCCTGATCCTCGGCTATCGCGTGCTGTTCGTGCTCGGCGCGAGCCAGCGCAGCCGGCTCAATGGGCTCTACATGACGACCTTCTTCGTGGCCGGCGCGGCCGGCTCCGGCGTTGGCGCGTGGGCCTATGCGCATGGCGGCTGGACGCTTGCGGCCGCGCTCGGCACCGCGCTGCCGCTCGCCGCCTTGGCCTATCAGTGCACCGAGCGCAACTGATCAGAACGGTTTGCGCTTCAGCCCGGGCACCAATGCGGCCAGCCGGTCCTTGATCCACGGCGCCGGCGGCAGCTTTCCGGTGGGCATTTCGACCGGCTTGGCCGCTTGCCGGCTCACCGCCAGCGTGAGGGTCGCGAGATAGCGGTCACGCTCCTCCTTCACGGCACAATAGGCGCGATGGTCGGGATCGGCGTCGGTGGCAACGCGGTCGTTGGCGTTGATGACCAGCCGTTGCTTCGGCCGTCCCGTGTAGTCCGGCACGTTGGTGTAGATGAACTCGTTGAGTGCCTCGGGGAAGAAGGTCTGCCCGGTCAGCACCGTGGCCTCGTCGACGAACACCCTGAAGTGGATGTGGGTGGCACGGCCGGCATACCAGCCGGGATAGATGGTGTTGAAGCCGGCCCATCCCGTCGCGTCGGCCATCTGCGTGCCGCGCAAGTAAGTCTTGCCGCTCTGGTCGAGCTTGTGGGTGTCGCTCTGGCCCGGATAGCCCGAATAGAGACCGCGTGCGTCGCAATGCCAGATGTCGACCCGCGCGCCCGCAATCGGCGTGCAGGCGCCGGCCTCGATCACGCGCAGGCGTAACGCCAGCGGCACGCCGGGCCGGTCCTCGGCGATATCGGCGCGCACCAGCTTCGGGTCGAGATAATAGGGACCTGACTCGGATTGCGGAGTGAGGATGCAGGCATCGTCAGCGCCGGCTGCTGGCGTTCCCTGCTCCGGCGCACCCCGCGCCGAAGGTGCGAGGAGCGCGGCGCTCGTGGAGACGAGTCCAAGAAAGCCGCGGCGGGTTGCGTTCGCCAAGAGCGCCTCCGTGCATGGTGATGCTGCAGTCAAATCACTGTTGCATGGCAACAATCGGACCGGCTCTGCTCTCCCACATAGCGGCCGCGAGACCTGGAATGGGCGTGACCAAACGCGTCATTGCGGCTCGGCGATCCATGTGCAATCGTCGGTTGTTTTCAGCACGCGTTCATTCTCGGGAGGTCATGATGCGATTGGCATGCGCAATTCTCGTTGCGTTGATGGTCATCGACGGCAGCACGGCGCTGGTTGCTGCGCAGGGCGGCACCATTCCACTCACCAAGATCGACGTGTCGGGCACATTCGAGAAGAAGTCCGACAAGACGGCCGAGGATCTCAGCGGCATCGCCTGCCTGGCGCCGCAACAGGACAAGCGCAGTTGTCTGCTGATCAATGACGAGAACCGGAAGGCCCAGCGGGCCATGCTCGAAGGCGATCGGATCACGGCGGGCGCCATGGTGACACTGATCGGCAAGGAGCCGAGCACGAAAACGCTCGGCGCCGCGCCGGAGGTCACTTGCAAGACGCCAGACGATTTCGATGATCTCGACGGCGAAGGCGTGGCCTATGCGGACCCCTATTACTACGTGATCGGCTCGCATGGCTGCTCGCGCAAGAAGGGCAAGTTCCGGCTGTCATCCTTCATTCTCGCGCGCGTGAGCGCCGATCCGGCGGCTTCAGGAGACGTGGAGACGACCTATCGCGTGTCCGATCTGTTGCGGCAGGCGGCGCCGGTCGGCGACTTCTTCGGCAGGGATCTCGAATCCGCGAATGGGCTGAACATCGAGGGCATCGCCGCGCAAGGCGACCAACTGTGGCTTGGCCTGCGCGCGCCGGTCATCGGCGACAGCGCCTATCTCGTGCCGGCCACCGTCTCCGACCTGTTTGCGGCGGGACACGAGCACAGTGTTGCCAAGCCGAAGCCGGTTGCCGTCAAGCTCGACAAGCGCGGCATCCGGGATCTGGCGGCGCTGCCGGATGGCCGCCTGCTGGTGCTCGCGGGTGCGCCGCATGGCCCGGAGGTCCCGTTCAAGCTGTTCGTCGTCGATCCCGCGAGCGGGGCATCGGAGGAACTGGGCACGCTCGCGGCCGTCGAGCAGACCATCGAGGGGAAGCCGGCCGTCGGAAAGGCTGAAGGATTGGCCGTGCTCGAAGCGAATCCCGACCGTGTAAGCTTCATCGTGCTGTTCGATTCGCTGCCAAACGGCGCGCCGCATCGCGGCGCGGTCGATCTGCCGAAGCCCAAGCGCAACTGAGCGAGGCGCCGGCACCGGCGCGTTGACGTGTCCCGCCCGGCGGGCTCACACCTGCGTCAGCGGCTTCTCGCCGTGACGCTCGGAGAGCGTGAAGATCTCGACGCCGTCATTGGTGACGCCGACCGAATGCTCGAACTGCGCCGACAGCGAGCGGTCGCGCGTCACGGCGGTCCAGCCGTCGGACAGGATCTTCACATGCGGCTTGCCGAGATTGATCATCGGCTCGATGGTGAAGAACATGCCGGGCTTGAGCAGCACGCCCTCGCCGGGGCGGCCGACATGGATGATGTTCGGCTCGTCATGGAACAGCCGGCCCAGGCCATGGCCGCAGAAATCGCGCACCACGCTCATGCCCTGCGGCTCGACGAAGCTCTGGATGGCATGGCCGATGTCGCCGGTGGTGGCGCCGGGCTTCACCGCGGCGATGCCGCGCATCATCGATTCATAGGTCACCTCGATCAGCCGCTCCGCCTTGCGGGAGATCGGGCCGATCGCATACATGCGGCTGGAATCGCCGTACCATCCGTCGACGATGAAGGTGACGTCGACATTGATGATATCGCCTTCCTTCAGCGGCCGGTCGTTCGGCATGCCGTGGCAGACCACGTGATTGATCGACGTGCAGGTCGAGTAGCGATAGCCGCGATACATCAAGGTCGCCGGATAGGCGCCATGACTGAAGGCGAAGTCGCGCACGACATCATCGATGCGTGAGGTCGGCACGCCCGGCTTGACGATGTCGGTCAGCGCATCGAGGCACTTCGACACCAGCGCGCCGGCCTTGCGCATGCCGGCAAAGCCGCTCGGGCCATGCAGCTTGATCTGGCCGTTCTTGCGCGCAGCAGTGTCGGTCGCTTCGATATAGCTCATGGGCCTGTTTCGTTCTCGTGGGGTGATCGCCTAATTTAATGATCGCGCCGTCGGGCGCAAGCCGCCTGTGAGGACGCTCACATCATGGCCTCCACGCGTCAGTTCCGGTCACAAATTGTCGAACGTTTTGATGTTGTGTTGCGACACACCCTGTAGGTGCATTTGCAAGTCCATGTTCCGTTGGTGAGGAGACCGCGCAGATGTACATACAAGGCAGCATCATACCGGATTTTGGCCGGAAGCTGCGACGAACCGCCCAGCAGTCCCGACCACGTTCTTGTCATGATTGGGGGGCAGATTTCGCCCAAAGGTTGTTCAGTTCCCAGCATCATTTCATCTGCAATCCACCCCGTCTCTGCCAGGGCACGTCTTGATCACGTCCCCGCAGGACCGCTGCAGTCATTTTGCAATTGGGAGTTTTCCATGTCGCGACGCGCCGTCGAGTTCGGCATTCTACCGGTTCCCGCCCTCGCGACCGAGATGGCCGACGCGGTCGCCGGCAGGACCCGCATTCTCATCGTCAGCGAAACGCGCTTCTTCCGGGAAGCCCTCGGTGCGCGGCTCGGACAGAACGATCGGCTCGAGGTGATCGACACCGTCGATCATCGGGGCGCACTCAGTCTGGTCACGTCGAGCCGTCCGGATCTGGTGCTGCTCGACGTCGGCGAATGGCACGGTCTCGATCGCGCCACCACCTTGCTGCGTGCGCAGCCGGATCTCGAGATCCTCGCCATCGGCGTGCCGGAGATCGTGGCGCCGGCCTTGTCGGCGATCGGCCGCGGCATCGCCGGCTGTGTGCCACGCGACGGGTCGATCGACGATGTCATTGGTCAGGTCGACCGGTTGACCGCGGGCTGCCGCAGCGAGCCGATCCCCAGCGATCAGATCTCGATCGTGGCCGAGCCGGACGAGCAGCCCGAGCCGCTTCAGTCCCTGCCTGCAGCCAAGCCGCGGTTCGGCGAGCTCACGCCGCGCGAATGCGAGATCCTGCAGATGATCGAGGTCGGATTGTCCAACAAGGAGATCGCGCGCAATCTCCGGATCGAGGTCGGCACGGTCAAGAACCACGTGCACAACATCCTCGAAAAGCTCAACGTGCGCCGTCGCAACCAGGCCGCTCATCGGCTGCGGGCGCATCACCTTCGCTGAGCGGTTCGTCGGCTGGCCGCGCGATCGACGGCTCGCGCCGCATATCGCTCGTCATAGGCAACATCAATCGAATCGGTATCCGCCGGCGCTGCCGCCGGCGGATCGTGTTGCAGCCAGGTGACGCAGATTGTCAGACCAGTCCGGCGCTGCGCATCTGCAGGAAGCTTTGCAGCAGCGCCGGATGAATCATCTGGGCCGGCTGCAGATAGGCGTTGGCGAACGGCGAGCCCTGGTACGGCACGCCGAAGCTCAGATTGGCGCCGAGCTGAGGCGCGGTCGATGCGGTCGCCATGTTGCCGCTCTGGGCGGCGGCGCCGAGGCCGGCGACGCGCTGCAGGTCCGGCACGCCGACGCCCTCGCGGGTGGGATCGCCGAGATAGCGCACGCCGGCGCTGGCGAGCAGCTGATACAGCTGCGTCACGCGCTGCTCGTTGCGCGCCTTCGCCGCGTCACGGAACACCGGATGATGCGCGAGCAGCAGTGCCCCCATGCCGGTGATGTGCGGCGTCGCCATCGAGGTGCCGTCCCAGGCCGCGTAGCCGCCGCCGGGCACGGTCGATACGATCGCCACGCCTGGCCCGGCGACCGCGATCTGCGGTCCGAAGCAGGTGAAGCGCGGCGAGAACATCGCGCCCGCCACCATGTTCGGCACGACCGTGCGGGCGTGATAGCTGTCATCGGGAAACTCGCCGAGCTTGCCGATCGCCGACACGGTGAGAACCGACGGCTGATTGCCGGGAAATTGCACCGGCCCGCTGGCATTGCCGGCCGCGACGATGCACGCCACGCCGGCCTGCCGTGCCTCGATCAGCTTGTGCGCGACCAGCTCCGACTGCTCGCTGCTGCCGAGGCTCATGTTGACGATGTCGATTCCGCGCGCGATCGCCTGGTCGAGCGCGTCGATCAGGTCGCTGAAGCGGCCGCCCGGGAACACCTTCAGCGCGTGCACCTCGGCTGCTGGCGCAAAGCCGCGGACGGCTTTCAACTGGCCTGATGTCGCCGCCGTGATGATGCCGGCGCAATGCGTGCCGTGCGACATCGTATCCCGGGTCCAGCTCGCGGCATCCTTGTTGTTGGTGAAGTCCATGCCACGCGTGACGTGCGTCAGCTGCGGATGGCTGCTGTCGCAGCCGGAGTCGATGATCGCGACCTTCACGCCCTGGCCGGTGAGCGACGCATCGATCTGGTCGAGCTTCATCAGCTGCTGGCCCCAGCCGACATAGGGCGACTGCGGGAAACCCTGGAAGGTCGCGGCGAACGGCTGCAGCTGCAGCACGTTGACGCCGTCGGACAGCGCCGGGCGCTCGAACATGCGATCCCAGTAGTTCGCCGACGGCTTGACGTAGATCGCCTGAATCGTCTCCAGCGGTCCACCGAACACCGTCACCGTGACCTCGCCTCTGTCGTCGGTCACGCCCTGGCCAGGGAAGCCGAGCCCGTAGACATAGACCGTCGCCTTCGGCAGCGGCTGTCCGGTCGTGCCGACGACGCGCAGCCGCACGTCGATCCCGATGCCGGGCTGCATCGTCATCGCATTGTTGAACGCCATCGACAGATCATCGGCGTGACGCAGCAGCGCATCGTGCTCGACGATCACGTTCGGCGGCGCGCTGGCCCGCAGCGCCGCTCCGCGGGCCGGATCCATCTCGGCCACCACGATCTCCGGCATGCCGCCGCCACCGCCGCCGGCGGACAACGCGCCGAAGCCGCTCGGCTTGACCTGCTTGATGATCTGCACGTCCGGCATGTTGTTCAGCGTCGTCGCGATTGCGTCGACCGCCATCGGCTGCACGCCGGGCAGCGGGCGCGCCGCGACCAGGAAGCGCGATCGCCGCGCCTTGACCGTGGGCTCCACCGTTGGCGACGCCGCCTCGGCCTTGTTCGGCGCGGCATTGCCGCGGCCGTTATTGCCTTTTCCGGAAGAATTATCGCTCGCATTGTTGTCAGCCATAGCGTCTCTCTCCTTGGATCTCTGTCGCTTGTTGGATCGGCGCATGGCGTTGACCGGTCAGAACGGACTGAGCTTTGCATTCCGCTCGATGATCAGCGCTGTGCCGAAGCGTGACTTGAGTTGCTCGGCGTCTCGCGACGTCAGATTGACGACCAGGTGCGGCTGGTCGGGACGGCCGCCTCGCGCAACGATCGAGGCGCCGGCGATCTCCTTCAACGCGTCCTCGAACGCGGTGAGGTGGGATGTGTCTGAGGTGCTGCGTCCTGCGACGATGAATTCGTCGCTGGATCCGTTCGGGATGGAGTTGTCGGTCATGATGGTTGTCCTCACGGTCTTCGGTGTTTCCCCCGGCCGACTATCGAGCCGCCCGGGGGACACTGCAACCGGACACTTGCAACGTCTGAGTGCAGCCTCACGCCGCCTGACACGGGGTCAGTGATAGGTAACGCCCTGGTAGGGATAGACCGGGGCCATCGGCACGTTGCCCCAATTATTCTGGGACCAGGCGTTCTGCGCCATCTGCTGGCTGGCGTCGAACGGCAGGATCGAGCCGAGCACGCCGCCTGCGGTGCTGCCGATGGTGTGGCCGAGATTGCGGTTGCCGAGCGCCTTGCCGATGAAGCCGCCGCCGAGACCGCCCAGCGTGCTGCCGAGGAAGCCGCCGAGCAGGCCCTGCGGGGCGAGCTCAGGGGCTGCGTCGAACGGCAGCA
>NZ_CAFI01000122.1 GCF_000239775.1 Bradyrhizobium sp. ORS 375 | reverse complement strand
TGAGGGGCCGCGGCGTACTGGATTGCCAGGTCAAGCCGGGCGATGACGGCGGAAAGTGGGGAGGGCACGCATGACCCAAGCTCCCTCCGGCGAAGACTCTCTTATCGCCCGCTATTTCAAGCCGCTGGCGACCGATCCCGGCGCTTTCGGCCTCGTCGATGATGCCGCCGTCATTCCGGTCTCCGGCGACGACCTCGTCGTCAACACCGACGCCATCGTCGAGGGCGTCCATTATCTCCCGGACGATCCGCCCGACACGATCGCGCGCAAGGCGCTGCGCGTGAACCTGTCCGACCTCGCAGCCAAGGGTGCGGTGCCGGCTGGCTTCCTGCTGACGCTTGCACTGCGACACAAGGACGAGGCTTGGCTCGCCGCCTTCGCCCGCGGTCTTGGCGAGGACGCGGCGGCCTTTGGCTGCCCGCTGCTTGGCGGTGACACCGTGTCGACGCCCGGTCCGGTGATGATCTCGGTCACCGCCTGGGGCCGAGTGCCCCCCGGACGGATGGTGCATCGCTTCGGCGCCCGGCCGGGCGACCGGGTGATGGTCACCGGCACCATCGGCGATGCCGCGCTTGGGTTGCGCATCCTTCAGGTCGGAACAGAGCTGGCTGCGCTGGCCGGCGATGCCGCGGCACGGGATATGCTGATCGGCCGCTATCGCGTACCGCAGCCGCGCAGCGCCCTGGCGGCGGCGGTGAGGGACTTCGCGACGGCGTCGATGGACGTCTCGGATGGCCTTGCCGGCGACCTGACCAAGCTTTGTGCTGCCTCCAACGTGAGCGCCGACATTCAGCTGTCACACGTTCCGACCTCATCAGCAGCCGCACAGCTCCTTGCTGAGGGGGCCGTCCAGCTGGAAACTCTGGTCTCCGGCGGCGACGACTATGAGATCCTCTGCACTGTTCCCGCAGCGCGATGCGACGCATTCCGCAGTGCAGCTAACGCGGCCGGCGTCGCCTTGACCGACATCGGCGCCATCGTCGAGGGCACACGCGCGCCGCGCTTCCTTGACGGGCAGGGGCGTCCAATCAGCTTGAAACAGCTGTCCTACAGCCACTTCTGACACCCATTCGCAGCCGCACATTGCGACCAAAGAAGCGTCTGAATTTGGAGCGGTTCAGGCGTCGCGGCGTTGCGTCATCATGGCGATTTTGGCAAGGTCCATGCTGTTCACGGCGGCTCCGCCCGGAGTGGCCTGACAGGGGGCGTGCGTCGCACAAGCGCGGCGCGACGTAGTTAGAAAAAGCAAAGAGCCGAGGAAACTAAATGTCAGCTTTATGGGTGATCGTGCTCTGCGGAGCGCTGTCGATCGTCTATGCGATCTGGGCCACACAATCAGTGCTCAGCGCGGACGCCGGCAATGCGCGCATGCAGGAAATCGCGGCGGCGGTGCGTGAGGGCGCGCAAGCCTATCTTCGCCGCCAATACACGACGATCGGAATCGTCGGCGTCGTGATCTTCGTGCTCCTTGCGTATTTCCTCGGCATGCTCGTCGCGGTCGGCTTCGCGATCGGCGCTGTGCTCTCCGGCGCGGCCGGCTTCATCGGCATGAACGTGTCGGTGCGCGCCAACGTCCGCACCGCTCAGGCGGCGACCACCTCGCTCGCCGGCGGCCTCGAGCTCGCCTTCAAGGCCGGCGCCATCACCGGTCTGCTGGTGGCGGGTCTGGCGCTGCTCGGCGTCACCATCTATTTCGGCATCCTCACCGGCTTCATGAAGCTCGCGCCCGACAGCCGCACCGTGATCGACGCGCTGGTCGCGCTCGGCTTCGGCGCTTCGCTGATCTCGATCTTCGCCCGTCTCGGCGGCGGCATCTTCACCAAGGGCGCGGACGTCGGCGGTGACCTCGTCGGCAAGGTCGAAGCCGGCATCCCCGAGGATGATCCGCGCAACCCCGCGACCATCGCCGACAACGTCGGCGACAACGTCGGTGATTGCGCCGGCATGGCCGCCGACCTGTTCGAGACCTATGCGGTGACCGCGGTCGCCACCATGGTGCTGGCCGCGATCTTCTTCGCCAAGTCCTCGCTGCTCGCCAACATGATGACGCTGCCGCTGGCCATCGGCGGCATTTGCATCATCACCTCGATCGCCGGCACCTTCTTCGTCAAGCTCGGTGCCAGCCAGTCGATCATGGGCGCGCTGTACAAGGGCCTGATCGCGACCGGCGTGCTGTCGCTCGCCGGTCTCGCGATCGCGATCGCCTGGCTGATCGGTTTCGGCAAGCTCGACGGCGTCGACTATACCGGCACCGCGCTGTTCGTCTGCGGCGTCGTCGGTCTCGTCGTGACCGGCCTGATCATCTGGATCACCGAGTACTACACCGGCACCGACTTCCGTCCGGTCAAGTCGATCGCGGCGGCTTCGGTCACCGGTCACGGCACCAACGTGATCCAGGGCCTGGCCATCTCGATGGAGGCGACCGCGCTCCCCGCGATCGTGATCATCGCCGGCATCCTGGTCACCTACAGCCTGGCCGGCCTGTTCGGCATCGCGATCGCGACCACCACGATGCTGGCGCTGGCCGGCATGATCGTCGCGCTCGACGCCTTCGGCCCGGTCACGGACAATGCCGGCGGCATCGCCGAGATGGCCGGTCTGCCCAAGGAAGTCCGCAAGTCCACCGACGCGCTCGACGCGGTCGGCAACACCACCAAGGCGGTCACCAAGGGCTACGCGATCGGCTCCGCCGGTCTCGGCGCGCTGGTGCTGTTCGCGGCCTATAACCAGGACCTGCAGTTCTTCATCGCCGACTCCGCCAAGCATCCTTACTTCGCGGGGATCAAGCCTGACTTCTCGCTGAATAACCCCTACGTCGTGGTCGGCCTGCTGTTCGGCGGCCTGCTGCCGTACCTGTTCGGCGCGATGGGCATGACCGCGGTCGGCCGCGCCGCCGGCGCGATCGTCGAGGAGGTGCGTCGGCAGTTCCGCGAGAAGCCGGGCATCATGCAGGGCACCGACAAGCCGGATTACGGCAAGGCGGTCGACCTGCTGACCAAGGCGGCGATCAAGGAGATGATCATCCCCTCGCTGCTGCCAGTGCTGTCGCCGATCGTGGTCTACTTCCTGATCTACGCGATCGCGGGTGGCGGCGCGGCCGGCAAGTCGGCGGCGTTCTCGGCCGTCGGCGCCATGCTGCTCGGTGTGATCGTCACCGGCCTGTTCGTCGCGATCTCGATGACCTCGGGCGGCGGCGCCTGGGACAACGCCAAGAAGTACATCGAGGACGGCCATTTCGGCGGCAAGGGCTCTGACGCCCACAAGTCGGCCGTCACCGGTGACACCGTCGGCGATCCCTACAAGGACACGGCAGGCCCCGCCGTGAACCCGATGATCAAGATCACCAACATCGTGGCCCTGCTGCTGCTGGCGATCCTCGCGCACTGAGCAGCAGCACGTCTCCGACAAACAAGGACCCCGCGGTGCGAGCCGCGGGGTTTCTCATTTGGCGTCGGGATCCCCTGCTATGACTCCGCCGCGCGCTGCCGCACCCGGTAGTTCTGCAGCGTGCTCTGCGCCATGCGCGGCTGCAACTGCGTGAAGCTCGCCAGATGCTGATCGAGCTGCGGCCGCGCGCTGCCGCTGGCGTTCGCCTGCATGAACAGCAAGGTCGTCGTGGTCACCCAGGACAGATCAAGCGCCTTGGCGAGCACCAAGAGCTGGTCCGGCTGCTTGCGCACGAAGGCGCGCTCGACCACGTCGAGCGGCAGCTTGCACATCAGCGCCAGCGCCAGCGTGACCTTGTCGAAGCTGCCTTCCTTGGCAAAGCCGTGCAGCTGCGCCTCGTGGAGCTGGCCGGTGGCGTGCAACTGCTCGACATACGTCTTGGCGTTGGCGAAATCGGTCGAGCTCGTCCGCGCCGCAGCCTGCAGATGGCCCGACGCCTGCGCGACGGCAAGCTCGACGATCTTGGCACGGGCTGCATCGGCCGACGCAAGCTGATTGCGCACGGCGTCGGACGCCTCGACGAAGAGTCGAACAAGGACCTCGCGCGGACTGTCGGGGCGGCTCCATAGCGTCATCGCCAGACCCGGATCGTCGGAGGCCTTGGTCACCAGGCCCGAGAAGCCATGATCGGAGAAGCGCGCGCCGTCATTGTTGGCGGTACTCGACACCACGGCCTGATCGCCGCGGTCGACCAGCACGTCGGTGACCGCTTCCGTCAGGACCTTGCGGCCCGAGATCGCCAGCAGATGTTTCTGGCCGTGGCTCTGCGCGGTCGCGACCAGCGACTCCTCGTCGAGGCGCTCGCTCTGGCGCAGCACCGGGCCGGCCACGGCGATGGTCTCGTCATTGGCAAGCAGCTTGATGAGGCGGGGCGGCGCGTCGGGCAGCGCTGCGAGGCGGCTGCCCAGTTGCACCCGCGCCGCGACGGCGACGTTGTCGAGCAGCTTGAACAGCACGTGGTCGAACAGGTCGACATGCTCTTCGGTAAACTTGCCGGAGCCGACGACGAACAGGTCGGTGACGCGGTCCAGGATCTCAGACCGTCGCGAGACGTAGCGGCTCGCGAGGATGTCTTCGAGCTGGTGCAGGACGTTGTTGGGCAAGGCAGGGCTCACGGCATGGACATCGCCGCTGCCTGCCCCCCGGGGATCAGGTCAGGCCTCCAGGAGGCTCAACCCGGTTATCCGCTGACGGTATCTTGCAACCAGATCAAAGACACGCGGCCGCCATCTATCGCACCATCTCGCTTAAGGTGCCGTTACCTCCTGCGCCCGCTGACGGTAACTCCGGCGTCGCACGGCCGGCCGCCGTAGCTCATTGCACGTCCATCTGCAGGCCTTCCTTCTGGATGATCGAGGCGAATTTCGTGGTCTCGGCCTGGACGAAGTCACCGAACTGCTGCGGCGTGCCGTAATCGCCCCGAGCGCCCATCGCGGCGATGTTCTTGCGGATATCGTCGCGCTCCAGCATCGCCTTGACCTGCAGGTTGAGGGCATTGACGATCTCGGGCGGGCAGGCCTTCGGCAGGAACACGCCGAACCAGGAGGAGACGTCGAACTTGGCGAGCTCCGGTGCGCTCTCGCGCATGGTCGGCAGATCAGGCGCATTGGCGCTGCGCTCCGGCGTCGTCACGCACAGGCCGGTAAGCTTGCCGTCCTGGATCTGCGGCAGCGACGGAAACAGATTGTCGAACAGGATCTGGACGTCGCCGGCGAGTGCCGCCTGCAGGGCCGGACCGGCGCCGCGGAACGGGATGTGCGTCATCTTCAAGCCGGTCAGCTGCAGGAACCAGGCGCCGGTGAGATGCGGGCTCTGGCCGACGCCGGAGGAGGCGTAGTTGAGCTTATCGGGATT
Source organism: Bradyrhizobium sp. ORS 375 (assembly GCF_000239775.1). Taxonomy (GTDB): domain Bacteria; phylum Pseudomonadota; class Alphaproteobacteria; order Rhizobiales; family Xanthobacteraceae; genus Bradyrhizobium. The sequence goes on along the minus strand of NZ_CAFI01000122.1, from coordinate 20,971 downwards.
GGCCTTGAGGAAGGCGACGAGCTCCGCGACCGACTTGATGCCGGTCGAGGGGTGTGCCGAGACGATGTTCGGGATGCGGATCATGTTCGACACCGCCTGCAGCTGATCCGGCTTGTAGGCGAGGTTGCGGAAGATCGAATAGGCGATTGCGTTCGGACCGGGATTGCCGATCAGGATGGTATAGCCGTCGCCCTTGGTGTTCCGCGCGACCTCGGCAGTGCCGATCGTGCCGCCGCCGCCGGAGCGGTTCTCGACCACGGCCGATTGTCCCCACGCCGTCTGCAGATGTGCGGCGAGCAGCCGGCCCATCACGTCGGTGCTGCCGCCGGGCGCGGCCGGCACGATCAGCTTCACCGTCTCGGTCGGACGCCAGTCGGCGAAGCTCGTGCGCGGCAGAATGGCGGCGGTCGAGAGCGCAGCGGCTCCGGACAGCAGCTTGCGGCGCGACAGCGCGATGCGATGAGCCATTGATTCCTCCCGGTCGATGTTTTGCGGGAGGGTAGGGAAGGTTGCGCCGCCAGAGCAAGCACCGGAAATGCACGCGCACTGCGCCAATCAGCGCAGCCGGCGGGCTTTGTGCCGCGGCCCGGAATCATATTCCGGGCGGCGGCGATCAGGTTCGGATTAGTTGAAGCTGAGCAGCTTGAACAGCGGCGTCAGGTAGCTGAGCTCCTGGCCGGAGGTCGGCGTGGTGCGGCTGACGAAGTCGAAGATCTTGCCGTCCTTCATGCCGTAATTGGCGAGCCGGCGGACCTGCCGGTTCTTGTCGAAATAGATCGCGATGACGCGCTGATCCACGACCTTCTGGTTCATGAAGGCCACCGTGCGTTCGGCGCGCTGCGAGATGTAATAGAACACCTCGCCGTCGAGCGTGGCGACCGTGGATGGCGTGCCCATCACGATCAGCACCTGATCCTGGCTGGCCCCGATCGGGATCTGCTCCAGGGCGCCGGGCGGCATGATGTAGCCCTTCTGGAACTGCTCGCCGGTGCAGGCGGCGAGCGCGAGGCCCATCAGCGCGATGGCGCCAAGAGTGAGCGCACGGGTGCGCAGACGGGGGCTCAGGCCGCGGGAGAGCAGGCGGGCAGTCGTTCGCATTGTCTGGGTCATCTTCTTCAGATCGGATCCCGTCCCCTTGCGTCGGGCAGGGCGTTGACGTACCGGGCAAAGTCGCGGATTGCAACATGCCCCCGAACCGGGTCACGGAAACTTAAGCCGCGGAATCCTCATGCTCTGGCCATTCAACCGTTTCAGGAAGTCCGGATCGTCCCCGCGCGGGACCATCGAGCCGATCTATGGCATGATCGTGGCGCAAACCCGAGAACCGTTGTTTTATAGACACTTAAATGTCCCCGACACGGTCGAAGGGCGGTTCGATCTGCTGATCCTGCATCTCTGGCTGGTGTTGCGCCGGCTGCGAGGGGTGGGGTCGGAGCTCTCGCAGGCGCTGTTCGACCGCTTCTGCGACGACATGGACGACAATCTGCGCGAGATGGGCGTGGGTGACCTCACCGTGCCCAAGCGCATGCAGAAGTTCGGCGAGGCGTTCTATGGCCGCACCGCCGCCTATGACCTCGCCTGGTCGGAAAGCGAGGCCCAGCTGGCGGACGCCTTGCGGAAGAATATCTTGAACGGAGAGCATCCGGACAGCGCGGCAGGACTGGCCGCCTATGCGGGCCGGGTGGCGGCGCAACTCGCAGCCCTCGACGACAACAGGCTGCTCGGCGCGGGCTGGAGCTTCCCGAGCCCGGTGCAGCAGGATTAGCAATATGAGCAGCAGAGACAGAGACAATTCGCGCGAAACGGCGCGCGATCCCGCCCGGGATCCCCTTAGAGATCCCTGGCGGGCGCCGCCGGTGATCGTGGCGCAGATCCCGGATGCCGGTCTGCATCGCGAGATCGAGGCCGATGCAGCCACCCTGCGCGCACTGGCCGCGATCGGCGAGCTCCGCGAGGTGCTCTCGGCGCACGCGTCCTTTGACGTGGTCCAGAAGCGTGACGGCAAGGTGCACGTCGAGGGCCGGGTGCGCGCCCGGATCGGCCAGACCTGCGTCGTCACGCTGGATCCGATCGAGACCGACATCGACGAGCCGATCGACCAGCTGTTTGCGCCGCCGGAAGACATTCCGGAGCTGGCCGAGTTCGTCGAGGACGACCCGAACAGCGAGGTCGACACCGCCGATCCGCCGGAGCCGATCATCAATGGGCAGATCGATCTGGGCCGTCTGGCCGCCGACGCCCTGTTCCTGGGGGTCGATCCCTATCCGCGCAAGCCGGGGGCGGTGTTCGAGCAGCCGGCAGCAGCTGCCGACCCCGAGGATCACCCCTTCGCGGCGCTCAAGGCGCTGAAATCGGCCGGTGACGCCGAGGCGATCCGGGCCAAACCGAAGAAAACGGGTGAGGATTGATGTCGGAATGTGCAGGCCGGCAGCGCTGCCGTCCTGTCACGAAGCCTCCTGAAATCGGCTCAACTTGCTGATTTGGATGATAAAGACCGACTGGCCGTCTCCCCCAGGCGTCGCCCCGGTTGCAAATTGCGTCGCCCCCGGGAGGTTGTTTCGACACGGAGAGACGCTATTGTCGCGCCCGGGTCGGGGTGCGACGAAATCGCTCGGCCGGTTGTGGGACTGTCCCTTAACTGTTCCCTGGCCGTGCAGTGCCTCTGAACGACCGCCAAAACACGGCCAACCAAGGCCAAGACGAGATCAAGCTCGAGATCAGGTTTCCGGGACGTCATGCCTCAAAAGGTTCGAATCGCGCTGGACGCCATGGGCGGGGATTTCGGCGCGTCCGTGGTCATTCCCGGTGCCGCGATCGCGCTGAGCCGCCATCCGGACGCGGAATTCCTGCTGTTCGGCGACAGCGCCAAGATCAATCCTCAACTGGACCAGCATCTGCGCCTCAAGGCTGTCTCTCGCGTCATTCATACCGACGTCGCCGTCAGCAACGACGACAAGCCGAGCCAGGCGCTGCGGCGGGGGCGCAAGACTTCGTCGATGTGGCTCGCCATCGAGGCGGTGAAGAAGGGCGAGGCGGATGTTGCGGTTTCCGCCGGCAACACCGGCGCACTGGTCGCGATGGCCCGGTTCTGCCTGCGCACCCTCGACGGCATCGACCGGCCGGCGCTCGCGGCGATCTGGCCGACCACGCGCGGTGAGTCGGTCGTGCTCGACCTCGGCGCCACCATCGGCGGCGACGCGCATCATCTCGTGGCGCTGTCGGTGATGGGCAGCGCGCTCGCGAGCGTCTTGTTCAACAAGCCCAAGCCGACGGTCGGTCTCCTCAATATCGGCGTCGAGGAGATGAAGGGGCATGAGGAGATCCGCGAGGCGGCCGAGCAGCTGCGCGCGATGAATCTGCCGCAGCTCGATTACATCGGCTTCGTCGAAGGCGATGGCATCGGCAAGGGCGCGGCCGACGTGGTCGTCACCGAGGGCTTCAGCGGCAACATCGCGCTGAAGGCGGCCGAGGGAACGGCGCGGCAGGTCACGGAATTCCTGCGCGGCGCGATCCAGGCCAGCGTCATGGCCCGGATCGGCTATCTGTTTGCCCGCGGCGCGTTCGCGGCCCTGCGCGCCCGGCTCGATCCGCGCCGCTCCAACGGCAGCGTGGTGCTCGGGCTCAAGGGGATCGTGGTCAAGAGCCATGGTGGAACCGATGCCGAGGGCTTTGCCTCGGCGGTCCGGGTTGGCTATGAGATGGCCCGCTACGATCTCCTGACCAAGATCACTCAAACACTCAATCGCGACGGCGGCGCATTGGCGTCCGAATCGGTCGCCCAGGAGGCTGTCTCGTGACAATTCGTTCGGTCGTGCTCGGCTGTGGCTCGTATCTTCCGCAGCGGGTCGTGACCAATGCCGAGCTGGCAAGCCGCATCGAGACCTCGGACGACTGGATCGTCCAGCGCACCGGCATCCGGGAGCGTCACGTCGCAGCCGACGGCGAATTCACCTCTCACCTCGCGATCAACGCCGCGCGTGCGGCGCTGGCCGTCGCCGATGTCGATCCGCAGTCGATCGACCTGATCGTGCTGGGCACCTCGACGCCGGACAACACCTTTCCGGCAACCGCGGTCGCCGTGCAGAACGGGCTCGGCATCCATCATGGCGCGGCGTTCGACCTGCAGGCCGTCTGCTCCGGTTTCGTCTATGCGCTCGCGACCGCCGACAATTTCCTGCGCAGCGGCTCGTTCAAGCGGGCGCTGGTGATCGGCGCCGAGACCTTCTCGCGCATTCTCGACTGGAACGACCGCACCACCTGCGTGCTGTTCGGCGACGGCGCCGGCGCGCTGGTGCTGGACGCTCAGGAGAAGGGCGCGACCGATCGCGGCGTGCTGACCACGCATCTGCGCTCCGATGGCCGCCACAAGGCCAAGCTCTATGTCGATGGCGGCCCGTCCTCGACCCAGACCGTCGGTCATCTCCGCATGGAAGGCCGCGAGGTCTTCAAGCATGCCGTGGGCATGATCACCGACGTGATCGTCGACGCCTTCGAGGCGACCGGGCTGTCCGCCGACACGATCGACTGGTTCGTGCCGCACCAGGCCAACAAGCGAATCATCGACGCCTCGGCGCACAAGCTGCACATCGCGCCGGAAAAGGTGGTGCTGACGGTCGATCGGCACGGCAATACCTCCGCCGCATCGATCCCGCTGGCGCTCGACGTCGCCGTCAAGGACGGCCGGATCAAGAAGGGCGACGTCGTTCTCCTTGAGGCGATGGGCGGCGGCTTCACCTGGGGTTCGGCGCTGGTGCGCTGGTGACCATTCCGTCCCACGAGATTTACGTGGGACGAATGACGCTTAGCGCTGCAGTTCGGTTCACGCTGCTGTTGACCATCGCTGCTTAACCTCTTAATTTCCGGACCGAATTATTCGCCGGGAGTTTGGGGCAGGCGATGGCGGGAACCGGAAAAACAGTTACACGCGTCGATCTCTGCGAGGCGGTCTACCAGAAGGTGGGCCTGTCGCGCACGGAGTCGTCCGCCTTCGTCGAGCTGGTCTTGAAGGAGATCACCGACTGCCTGGAGCGCGGCGAGACGGTCAAACTGTCGTCGTTCGGCTCGTTCATGGTGCGCAAGAAGGGTCAGCGCATCGGACGTAACCCGAAGACAGGCACCGAGGTGCCGATCTCGCCCCGGCGGGTGATGGTGTTCAAGCCGTCGGCCATTCTCAAGCAGCGCATCAACGGCCAGCAGGCCAACGGCAAGATGAACGGCGAGGCAGCTCCCTCGGAGCTCAGCGCCGAGACCGAGTAGCGTTACGCCTGGCTCAGAGCGGGTCCGGCCCACGGGTGGGCCAAATAGTGTCATCGTCAGCGTAGCCTAGCGTCACATCTTGTCAGCACGATCGAAGGGGAACGGGCATTTGGACAAGGCGCCGGATGCGTTTCGGACGATCAGCGAGGTCGCGCAGGAGCTCGACATCCCGCAGCACGTGCTGCGGTTTTGGGAGACCCGGTTCGCCCAGATCAAGCCGATGAAGCGGAGCGGAGGCCGGCGCTATTACCGGCCCGACGACGTCGATCTGCTCAAGGGCATCCGCCGTCTGCTCTACAGCGAAGGCTACACGATCAAGGGCGTGCAGCGGATCCTGAAGGAGCACGGCGTCAAGTCGGTGCAGGGGCTGGCCGACAGCTCCGCCGCCGTCTCGTTTGGCGCGCTCGAGGAGACCCTCGGCCAGGCGATGATGGAGGAGGAGCCGATCGGCGAGGCCGAGGTCGAATCGGAGGATGAAGAGGAGGAGGCCTCCGAGGAAGAGGGCATCGATTTCCGTTTCGTCGACACCGAGGACGACATCCTCGACACCTTCCGCGTCGGCCCGCCCACCCGCGCCGGCATGAGGCCGGAGGAGCGCGAAAAGCTCGAAGGCCTGCTCAAGGAGCTGCTCGACTGCCGCGCGCTTTTGGACCGGGCGATGAAGGAGGTCTGAGGGCGCGCCTCGGGCCGGAAATCACGGCAGGCCAGGCCGTGACCGCCATCACGGGGCTTCATGCCTGACGAAACCCGCCCGCCGCGCCTTGCATCACGCCCCAATCGCGGCTACAGGAACGGCCATCGGAGCGTGGCGCAGCCCGGTTAGCGCACTAGTCTGGGGGACTAGGGGTCGTGGGTTCGAATCCCGCCGCTCCGACCATTTCTGAGTTCGCGGGCCCTGCCGGTGGCGGATGGTGTTCGCCGATCGAGACTCTGGGCTCAGCGTCGACGCAGGTTGCGAATTCGATCATCCGCATCATGGTCTGCCGTTCGCGAGCCGACCGCGCCGATGCGCTTTCTCCTTTGAAACTGTGCTCCTCTCCGCGCTTTTCTCCCGTCGTCGCTCCGGGAACGTCGGGCGGTTGCCCCTGATTGAACGCGCTGCGGTCGGAGGTCACGCCTTATTGTCGCGACCATGATGACATCGCGGAGTGCGCGCGATGCCATGTCGTGAGGCCGCGGTTGCGCCGCAACGCCGGCTTTTCAAAGCGCCAGTCGCCGCCTAAACTCGCGATCCGGGCTTGCGGTGCGCGTTTAGCGCCGGAGCTCGGTTTCTTTTTTGAATAATGGTCCGGGTTCCCCATGGACGCCGCCGTCGTCGACACCTCCTTCGGCCATTTCGAGAATGCCGAGCAGATCACCTTCTGGAATGGCGCCGGCGGAGCGCGCTGGGTTGCGCGCCGGGCTGAGCTCGACGCGATGCTGGCGCCGGTGCAGGAGGCGCTGCTGCAGCGGGCGTCGATCCAGACGAACGAGCGGGTGCTCGACATCGGCTGCGGCTGCGGCGCGACCATGATTGCGGCGGCGGAGAAGGTCGGCCCCGGGGGCAGCGTGCTCGGCCTCGACGTGTCAGCGGCAATGCTCACCGCCGCTCACGAGCTTGCGCCGGCCGAGGCGCCGGTCAGCTTCGTGCAGGGCGATGCCATGGTGCATCACTTCAAGGCGGCGAGCGCCGACCTCGTGATCTCGCGCCTCGGCGTGATGTACTTCGCCGATCCGGTGCGCGCCGTGCTGAACATCCGCAATGCGCTGCGTTCGGAAGGGCGGGTCGCCTTCGCCTGCTGGGGGGAGCTGCGCGACAATCCCTGGGCGCTGGAGCCATTGCAGGCGGCCTATGACCATGTGCCCAAGCTGCCCGGGCTGAAGCCGAATGCTGCGGACGATTTTGCCTTTGGTCCGGCCGAGTGGGCCGAGACCGTGATGACCGACGCCGGGCTGCGCCGCGTCCGCCTGGAGCGTTGCGATCTGGCGCTCGACCTCGGCGCAAATGGCGGTCTCGATGCTGCCGTGCAGACGGCACTCGCGATCGGGCCCGCCGGCCGCGCCATGGCCGGACAACCGGCCGAAGCCGTGGAAGCGGCGACATCGGCCGTGAGGAAGGCGCTCGCGCGCTATGCGAAGGCGCAGTCGGTGATGGTGCCCGCCTCGTTCTCGATCCTGACCGCCGTCGATCCCTGAGCTTGGATCGTCAAGCTGCTCCGGCCGATCTCGGCGAGAAAAGCCGCAAGATCGGTCGAGCGTGTTCGATGCGGGCGCGCTTAGGTGGCGCTGCCACGGAGCACGAAAACGATGAAGGCGGCGCTGCAGAGCTACCACGCCCGGATGCAACGGGTGCTGGATCACATCGATCGGCATCTCGACGACGATCTGGATCTGGAGTCGCTGAGCAGCGTCGCCGCCTATTCGAAGTATCATTTCCACCGGCAATTCACGGCGACCTTCGGATTGTCGGTGCATCGCTACATCCAGCTCGCCCGCATGAAGCGGGCATCCTACCAGCTGGCCTATGGCGATGCGCCGAGCGTCACCGATGTCGCATTGGAAGCCGGCTACGATGCACCGGACGCCTTTGCCCGCGCCTTTCGCCAATGGTTCGGGCAATCGCCTTCAGCATTCCGGAAATCTCCCGATTGGGAGCCGTGGCTTGCGGCCTTCGGGCCTCTCGATGACGCGAGGAGCAAGCTCATGCAGACGACCTTCAAACCACACGACGTGATCATTCGAGACGTGCCCTCGACGCGCGTGGCGATCATCGCGCATCGCGGTGACCCTGCGGCGCTTGGCGCCACGATCCAGCGCTTCATCGCCTGGCGCAAGGCCGCCGGCCTGCACCCCAAAACCCATCCGACCTTCACGGTGTGGCGCTCCGAGCGGCGTCCAGCGTCGCCTGCCGACTACAGCGTGGATCTGTGCGTCGGCACCGGGCAGCCGATCGCGGCCCATGACGAGCAGGTCAAGCTCGGCGAGATTCCCGGCGGACGCTGCGCCGTGCTGCGGATCGTCGGCAACACGCATAATCTGGAACCCGCGGCGCTCTATCTCTATCGCGACTGGCTGCCGGCCAGCGGCGAGGAGGTGCGTGATTTTCCCATCTACTGCCAGCGGCTGAGCTTCTTCCCCGAGGTGCCGGAGCATGAGGCGGTCGCCGACCTGTTTCTGCCGTTGAAATAGCCCCGGTCCCTTGGGTTCATAGGAGAGCGCCAGTTTTGAAGGGTTCCAGTTCCTTCAGGGGAACTGGAACAGGATCTTCGACGTTGACCTGCACCAGCGCCGGGGACCCACACCCTGGCATTGAACCTTTGCGCCGGTGCGCGCACCAACCTGATGTTTCTCGGCTCGAACGAACGAGCCGGTTTTTCAGGAAATTTTGGACCGGTGTCGGGGTTTGTCCCGATGCAGCTTTGTCGTTGAAGGAGGCGCGTATGGTCCTCAAGACTTTGAAAGTCTCATTATCGGTTTTTGCCGCTGCAACGTCCGTCCTGTCGCTGTTTGCCGTGAGCTGGGTAGGTCTGGCCCTGCTGGGTTATTAGTTCCATACGGCGTGCTCATTTGCACGTTGACGTGCAAAGCAAAGGATGCGGCGCAGACTGGCCTATCCGGTCTCAGGTGTGTGGCGCCGCACATTCGCCGATGGATTGCCGTCCGGCGGTCATTCGGATCACGGACCTTTCGGCTGATGTCTGATGCTCGTCCGGTTATGCTGCCGGCGCGAGGTTCATCAGGAGAGGTCATGCCGGCGTTGCGGTCCATCGTCTTGGTTGTGGTTGCGTCTGCCGTCGGTTGCGGTTCTGGGCATGCCGACATCAACGCGGCTGGGATTGCTGGTCGCTTGGCCGGCGAATCCGGCGTGCGGCTCGACGATCGCGGCCGCAATTTGATCCCTACGGGGCGCCGCAAGTCCGGGCTGGACCGGGCACAGGCGGCCGCGGCAGAACCGGCGACCAGCGGCGGCTATCTGGTGGCGATCTCGTCACAGGCCAGCGAGGCCGAGGCGCTTGCGTCCTTCAAGGTGCTCCAGGCCAAGTATGCTGCCGTGCTCGGTCAATACCAGCCCATCATCAAGCGACTCGATTTCGGCGAGAAGGGCGGCGTCAGATTCCGCGTGGCTGTCGGCCCGTTCGAAACCAGGCAGCAGGCCAGCGCGATGTGCGGATCGTTGAAGCTGGCCGGCGGCCAGTGCTTCCCGTTCGGCAGCCAGTAAGCCCCGCCGATTCTACGCCGACGTCGCGCGCGTGCAAGAAAATGGCCGCGGAGCAAAAGCGGCTCAAAGCAGAGCGGTCGAAGCAGATCGCGCCGGGGCTCAGCGACGTGGAGACGGCAACGGCCGTCGAGACGCAGGCGAGGGACACTGGCGGCTCCTCGGAGAAGGTCGCCGCGATCGTGACGCCTGCGCCCGGCCTCCATTCTCCGACTCCGACCTCGCTGCAGTTGCGGCGGCTCGGCTGTCTGGATGCGGCCGTGAGCGGGGATGGGGACGCCACCTCCGCACGCGCGCTGCCTGCGGCTCACGCGAACGCCTTCTCGACCGTCTCGATCAGCACGCGCAACGACTTGTCGTGCCGCGTGATCGGCGGGATCGCCCGGGTGATGTCGAGCAACTGATAGACCGCCATCTGCGCCGCGCGCACCGAATATTCCACCGTGAACACGACGTCGTCGGGGATCTCGACGAACTGGCTGATGAAGGCGAGGTTCTTGGAGTTCGCCGGCACCGGCAGCGGCCGGTCGCTCTTGTGGCGCGGCATGAACATGCTGGTGATGTAGGGCAGGCGACACGGCACGCAGCTCGCATTGTCGAACACCGAGAGCTCGAAGTTGAGGTGTCCGCACAGCTCCTTCAGGATCTCGGCGCCGCTGCAATCAGCCATCGCCTTGGCTACGAAATTGCCGATGCGGTCGGGATGCAGCGCGTAGCCCCAGAACACCTGCACGTTCTTCGGCTGGCCGACGAAGTGCGGCTGATGATAGAGCACGATCGACATCAGCCAGTTGGAGTCGGTGAAGGTGACGAGGCCGCCGGTGCCGGCCTTGTTGCCGCTGAAGGCTTCCATCGCGTCGAAGAAGCGCGGATTGCGGCAGGTGACCGTGAACGACTCCCAGCAGGATTCCGGAATCGAGGAGTTGAAGGCGGCGGGATTGCCGAATTCGGGGCGTCCCTGCGCGATCTTCTCCCACAGCGTCCAGCCCTTGCTCTCGCGCTTGGTCAGGCGCGGCGGCGGCGCATATTGCGAGCCGAGGCTGGTGGCGTCGGTCATCGAGCCGTTCTGGAAAAATACGAGATCGTCGGGCGACACGGTAAGCGCCTCGGTCTTGCCGTGGCGAACGAGCGTCAGCTGCTTGACGACATGCTTGCCGGCTTCGGTCGCGATCGCCATGTCGGTGACATCGACGTCGCCCTCGAAGGTCACGCCATGGCCTTCCAGCCATTTCATCAGCGGCACGACGATGGCATCGTACTGGTTGAACACGGTGCGCTTGACGCCCGCCAGAGTCTCGATGCGCGCGAACTCGTTCATGAAGCGGTGCAGATAGCGCTTGAACTCGACCGCGCTGTGCCAGGGCTGGAAGGCGAAGGTCGTCTGCCACATGTACCAGAAGTTCGTCGTGAAGAACGCCGGCGACAGCCAGTCGGTGATGCGCGAGTTGCCGAGCTTGTCCTCGGGCGTCTCGGTCAATCTGACCAGCTCGAGCCTGTCCTGCATCGAGAAGCCCATGGTGGAGACGTCGATCTTGTGGCGGTTGCGGTCGACGAGACGCGCCTGGGAGTGCGCGACATGGTCCTTGTTGAAGGCAATGGTCTCGTCGCGCACGGTGCGGTTGGGATCGCTGGCGCCTGGAATGGCCGACAGAAGGTCCCACGTGCATTCGTAGTGGTCGGTGGTCAGCATGCGTCCGCCGCGCAGCGAGAACGAGCCGTCCGGCAATTGCGTGCCGTCGAGGCTGCCGCCGAACGGCAGGTTCTTTTCGAAGATCGTGATGTCGCGTCCGGCGACGCCGCCGTCGCGGATGAGGAATGCCGCTCCGGCGAGGGCGCCGATGCCACTGCCGATGAAATACGCTTTCATGATGTCTACCCGGATCGTCTGTTGCGATCCGGGCTTAGCGGCCGCGTTCCCGTGCGGAACTGATCCAGATCAACGCATGCAGCGCTGCGGCGATCACGATCTTGCGCGCAGGCTCAGGCGAAGGATTTCACCACCGACTGCAGCAGCACCTTGAGCGACTTGTCATACGGCGTCACCGGCGGGATGGCGCGGTCGATCTTCATCAGCTGATAGACCGCGTGCATCGCCGAGCGCACCGAATATTCGATGGTGAACACGGCATCTTCGGGCAGCTCGACGAACTGGCCGATGAAGGCGAGGTTCTGCGAGTTGGGAGGCACCGGCAGCGGCCGGTCGTCCGGGCTGCGCGGCATGAACATGCTCATGATGTAGGGCATCCAGCACGGCACGCAGGTGGCGTCGTCGAACACCGACAGCGGGAAGCGCAGGTGCCCGCAGAGCTCTTTCAGAATCTCGGCGCCGCTGCACTCCGACATCGGCTTGGGCACGAAATTGCCGACGCGATCGGGATAGAGACCATAACCCCAGAAGATCTTGATCTCGTCGGGCTGGTCCGGGAAATACGGCTGCGTGTACAGCACGATCGACATCCGCCAATTGGAATCGGTGAACGTCACGAGCCCACCGGTGCCTGCGATGTTGCCGCTGAACGCCTGCATCGCATCGAAGAAGCGCGCGTTCCGGCAGGTCACCGTGAACGATTCGAAGCTCGACTCCGGGATGTTCGAGCTGAAGACCGCGGGATTGCCGAATTCAGGCCGGCCTGCGGCGAGCTTCTCCCACAGCGCCCAGCCACGGCTGTCGTCCTTGGTGAGCTGCTTCGGCGGGCTGTCGTGGCTGCCGAGGCTGGTGGCGTCGGTCATCGAGCCGGCCGTGTAGAACACGAGGTCATCGGCTGCGAGATCGATGCTGCGGCTGGCACCGTTCTGCTGGAGGTCGAGCCGCGTGGCGCGATGCCTGCCGTTCTCGGTGACCAGCGCGATGTCGGCGACGTCGGCGCCGCCGACGAAATTGACGCCGTGGTCCTCGAGCCAGCGCATCAGCGGCTTCACGATGGAGTCGTTCTGATTGTAGACCGTGCGCTTGACGCCGCCGAGCGTATCCATCGTCGGGAATTCGTTCATGAAGCGGCGCATGTAGCGCCTGAACTCGACCGCGCTGTGCCACGGCTGGAAGGCGAACGCCGTCTGCCACATCAGCCAGAAATTCGTCGTGAAGAACGGCGGTGACAGCCAGTCCGAGATCAGCGAATTGCCGAGCTTGTCCTCGGAGGCCTCGGTGAGCTTGGTCATCTCGATGCGGTCCTGCATCGAGAAGCCCATGGTGGAGACGTCGACCTTGTGCCGGTTGCCGTCGACCAGCCGCGCCTGCGCGTGCGTGACGTGCAGCTTGTTGAACATCTCGGTTTCGCTGAGGATGTTCTCGGACGGCTGGGACGCGCTCGGGATCGTCGACAACAGATCCCAGGTGCACTCATATTGATCCGTCGTCAGCATGCGACCGCCGCGCATCGAGTAGGAGCCGTCGGGAAGTCGGGCGCCGTCCAGGCTGCCGCCATAGGGCAGGCGCTTCTCGAACAGGGTGATGTCGCGCCCGGCCACGCCGCCGTCGCGGATCATGAACGCTGCGCCTGAAAGTGAGCTGATGCCACCGCCGATGAAATAGGCCTTCATGATGTCGACCTGCGATTTAAAGTGTTGAAACAAAATAGTAAAAATGCCGGCAGGTGCAGCAAATCACTGCCCGAAACGATGCCTGCCGAGGGCGATATTACCGCAGCGGGATGAATTAGTCGTCAACAGCTTGAGGTCGTTTGTCCCGGTGCGGCGCAATGTCCCGGCATGTGGCGCGCACGGTCTCTCTATCGTCATTGCGAGCGCAGCGAAGCAATCCAGGGTGGTGTGCGGGCCCCTGGATTGCTTCGCTGCGCTCGCAATGACGTTGAAAGAGCACGCTTCACCACGCTGAGCCCGCGTGCCGCAGAGGTCCATCGTTAGTTGACTGGGGCGCCGTCAATGCCCCGCCATGTGCCGGCCGATCTCAGTGAGGTCGGCTTGGCCGGCGCGGGTCTCGTAGACCAGCTGGCCGTGGAACATCACCACCAGCCGGTCTGACAATTCCAGCAACTCATCGAGATCCTCGCTGACCAGGAGCACTGCGGCGCCGCGGTTGCGGGCGGCCATGATCTCGGCGTGGATCTGCGCCACCGCCGCGAAGTCGAGGCCGAAGCAGGGATTGGCGGCGATCAGCACCTCGACGTCGTGGCCGAGCTCGCGCGCGAGCACCGCGCGCTGCACGTTGCCGCCAGACAGCGCCGAGATCGGCGTATCCGGTGTGCGCGTCTTGATCTTGTAGCGGTTGATCTTGCTGGTCGCGTCCTTGCGGAACGCCGACTTGTTGAGCCACCAGCCGCCGCTGGCGAACGGCGCGCGGTCGAACTCGCGCAGCGCGATGTTGTCGGCGACGCTCATGCCGCCGACGCAGGCGTTCTTCAGCGGCTCCTCGGGGAGCAAAGACATCTTGTGCCGGCGCATCTCCTCGCGGCTCGCGGAATAGGGCGCGCCGGAGACTCGGACGGCGCCGCTCTCGGCCTCGCGCTGGCCTGCGAGCACCTCGACGAGTTGGCGTTGGCCGTTGCCGGACACGCCGGCGATGCCGACGATCTCGCCGGCCCGCACGGTGAGCGAGAGGTCCTGGACGGCGAGGCCGCCGGCATCGTCGCGCGCGACCAGTCTCTCGACCTCCAGCCTGACGGTGCCGGCCTCGCCGGTGCGCGACGGCTGTACCGTGAGCTGCTCGGCGCCGATCATCATGCGGGCCATGTCATCGGGCGTCAGCTCGGAGACCTTGCCGCGGCCGGCGAGCTTGCCGCGGCGCAGGATCGTGACCTCGTCGGCGAACGCCATGACCTCGCGGAATTTGTGCGTGATCATCAGGATTGTCAGCTCGCCGGCTTCGACCATCTTGCGCAGCATGCCCAGGACTTCATCCGCCTCGCCCGGCGTCAGCACCGAGGTCGGCTCGTCCAGGATCAGGAAGCGGCGCTTGAGATAGAGCTGCTTGAGGATCTCGCATTTCTGCCGCTCGCCGGCGGAGATATCGGAGACTTTCGCATCGAGCGGCACGCGGAACGGCATGCGTGACAGGAACGCTTCCAGCTCCTGCTTTTCCTTATGCCAATTGACCACCGCCGGCACGTCGTCGCGCGCCAGCACAAGGTTCTCGGCAACGGTCATGGCCGGCACCAGGGTGAAGTGCTGATAGACCATGCCGAGGCCGAGCGCGTGGGCGTCCTTCGGATTGCTGATGGCGCGCTCGCGCTCGGCGATCAGCACGTCGCCCTCGGTCGGGCGGTAGTAGCCCATGATGCACTTGACCAGCGTCGACTTGCCGGCGCCGTTCTCGCCGAGCAGCGCGTGGAACGAACCGGGACGGACCTTCAGCTCGACATTGTCGAGCGCGGTGAATGCGCCGAAGCGCATCGTCATCGCGATGGCCTCGACGCCGAACGCGCCTGATGGCGTCGGATCGTCGCCGATCACGACAGCGCCTCGATCAGCGCGGTGGAGGTCGCGACGGCGCCGAACACGCCGCCCTGCATCTTGATCATCTTCAGCGCGTGGTCGTGATTGCTTTGATCGGTGGCGCCGCAGCAGTCCGACAGCAGCACGCATTCGAAGCCGCGGTCATTGCCCTCGCGCATCGTGGTATGGACGCAGACGTCGGTGGTGATGCCGGTCAGCACGATGTTCTGGATGCCCTTCAGGCGCAGGATCAGCTCGAGGTCGGTGGCGCAGAACGAGCCCTTGCCCGGCTTGTCGATGATGATCTCGCCGGGCTGGGGCGCGAGATCCGGGATGATCTCCCAGCCCGGCTCGCCGCGCACCAGGATGCGGCCGCACGGGCCGGGATCGCCGATCCCCGCGCCGATCTGCTGCGAGCGCCAGCGCTTGTTGGCGGGCAGGTCGGAGAGATCGGTGCGATGGCCCTCGCGGGTATGGATGATGCAAAAGCCCTGCGCGCGCATCACCGTGAGCAGCTTCTTGATCGGCTCGATCGGTGCGCGCGTCAGCGAGAGATCATAGCCCATCTTGTCGACATAGCCGCCGACGCCGCAGAAGTCGGTCTGCATGTCGATCACGATCAGCGCGGTGTTCTCAGGCCGAAGATCGCCGTTGTATGGCCAGGCGTAGGGCTCGGAGCGGATGGTGCGCGTTGTCATGGCGACCTTCTGAACTAGCGGGTGATGGACAGCTCGGCCGGCGCGCCGCTCAAGGTGCGTTTCGGCGAGCAGGTGATGATCATGATGAGCAGTGTCAGGATGTAGGGCGCGGCATTGAACAAATGATAGCCGGAGGTGACGCCGACCGATTGCAGCGCCGGCCCAAGCGCCGCGGCGCCGCCGAAGGCGAGCGAGGCCCACAGGCACAGCATCGGGTCCCAGCGCGCGAAGATGACGAGCGCGACCGCGGTGATGCCTTGTCCCGATGACAAGCCCTCGTTCCAGCTGCCGGGATAGAACAGCGACAGGAACGAGCCGCCGATGCCGGCGAGGAAGCCGCCGGCCATGGTGGCGCGCAGCCGGATCATCAGCACGGAGTGGCCCATCGCGCGCGCCGCATCGGCGCTCTCGCCGGCGGTGCGGATGAGGAGACCCCAGCGCGTGGTCTTGAACGCCCAGAACAGGATCGGCGCGAGCGCCACGCCGAGCAGGAACAGCACGTTGATGCGCAGCGCGGCGCGGACCTGCGGCACCTCGCTCCACCAGCCGAAATCGATCGCCGGCAGCCGCGCGGCGGTCGGCTCGATCAGCGGCTTGCCGAGGAAGAAGGCGAGCCCCGTGCCGAACAGCATCAGCGAGATTCCCACCGCGACGTCGTTGACGCGCGGCAGCGAGCAGATGCCGGCATGCAGCGCCCCCAGCAGCGCGCCGGTGAGGCCGGCGGCGAGCACGCCAAGCCATGGCGAGCCGGAGAGATAGGAGATGCCATAGGCGCTCATCGCGCCCATCACCAAGGTGCCTTCGAGACCGAGATTGATGCGGCCGGAGCGCTCGGTGATGCATTCGCCCAAGCTGACAAACAGGAACGGCGTGGAGACGCGGATGGCGCCGCCGAGCACCGCGAGCGGGACGGTCCAGAGTCCGATATTGCCGTCAGCCATGGCTCAGGACTTTCCTTTCAGAAACCCGATGCGCCCGTAGAGCGCGTCGCTCGCCAGCACCGAGATGAAGATGATCCCCTGCAACACCAGCACCGAGGCATCGGGCAGTCCGAGCCGGCGCTGCAAGAGGCCGCCGGACGCGTTGATGCCGCCGAGCAGGATCGCAACGGGGATGATCGCCAGCGGATTCTGCCGCGCCAGGAAAGCCACCAGGATGCCGGTGAAGCCGTAGCCCACCGCGAGGTTGGCATTGGTGCGGCCCTGCACGGCGGCGACCTCGACCATGCCGGCGAGCCCGGCGCAGGCACCGGCGAGGAAGCACACGGTGAGGATCAATTTGCCGACGGACAGGCCGACGATCTTGGCGGCGCGGATGTTGCCCCCCGCGACGCGCGCGGCGAAGCCGAACGTCGTATGATAGATCAGCACGTAGGATGCGACCGCCAGGATCAGCCCGAACACCAGACCCCAATGCACGTCGGTGCCGGGAATGGTGCCGATCATGTTGGCGGCGCCGATCTCGCGCGTCGACGGCTTGTTGAGGCTGGCCGGATCGCGCATCGCGCCTTCGACGAGATGGTTGAGGATCGCGAGCGCGATATAGACCAGCAGCAGGCTGGAGATGGTCTCGTTGACGCCGCGGTACTGGCGGAGGCCACCGGACAGCAGGATCCACACTCCGCCGCCGGCCATGCCCGCGATCACCATCGCGACCTGGACCACGAGCGGCGGCAGACCTTGCAGCGCCAGCGCGGCCGACGTCGCAGCCAATGCGCCAATCAAGAGCGCGCCCTCGCCGCCGATGATCACCATGCCCAATTGCGCGGGCAGGGCGGTGCACAGCGCCGTGAGGATCAAGGGCGCCGCGCGGCTCAGCGTGTTCTGCCAGGAGAACCAGGTGCCGAACGCGCCGTAATACATGTACCAATAGAGGTCGAGCGGGTTCTTGCCGAACAGCGCCACGAACCCGCCGAACACCAGGAGCGCGGCGACCAGCGCCGCGCCCGGGATCAAGATGTACTCGATGCTCGCGCCATAGCGTTGCAGGAAGCCTGCGTCGGCGGCCGGCGCGGTGGCGGCCGCATCAACCGGATCGGCCGCCTCCGTGGTCACGACGTCGCTCCGATCACGCCCTCGACCAGATAGTCCATCTTCTCGAGCTCGGGGTCCTTCTGGCCGCGCTCGGTACCCGCGGTGATCACGACGTTGCCCTTGTTGTCCTTGATCGGGCCCTTGAAGATCGTATAGCCCTCGCCGAGGAACTTGGCCTTGATCTCGTCGGCGTGCTTGCGCGCCTGTTCGGAGACCGCCTCGCCGTAGGGCGACGTCTTCACCAGCTCTTCCTTGAGCCCGCCGCGATAGAAGTTCGGAATGCTTTCACCGGCGGCCAGCATCTTCACGAACTTCGGATACAGCGCCTCCCAGTTCCACTCGGCGCCGGTGAGATACGCCTTCGGCGCCAGCGGCGACTGGTTGACGTGATAGCCGGTGACGAAGGCGCCGCGGCGCGCCGCGTTCTCGACCATCGTCTTCGGACCGTCGACATGGCAGGTCAGCACGTCGACGCCCTGGTCGATCAGGCTGTTCGTCGCCTCGGCTTCCTTGACCGGCATCGACCAGTCGCCGGTGAAGATCACCTGCGTGGTCGCTTTCGGGTTGGCCAGCTTGGCGCCGAGGGTGAAGGCGTTGATGTTGCGCAGCACCTGCGGGATCGGCTTGGCGGCCACGAAGCCGAGCTTGCCGCTCTTGGAGGTGTAGCCCGCGACGATGCCGGCGATGTACTGCGCCTCGTCGATATAGCCGAAATAGGAGCCGGCGTTCTTCGGATCCTTCTCGCTCCACAGGCCGCCGCAGTGCTCGAAGCGCAGCTTCGGGTACTTGTTGGCCATCTTGATCATGTGCGGATTGTAGTAGCCGAACGAGGTCGGGAACAGCAGCGTGGCACCGTCGAGATTGATCATCGACTCGATCGTCTTCTCGACCGCGTCGGTCTCCGGCACCTTCTCCTCTTCGATGACCTTCAGCCCGGGCAGCTTCTTCAGCGCCGCCGCGCCCTGCGCATGCGCCTGGTTGTAGCCGTAGTCGTCGCGCGAGCCGACATAGATGAAGCCGATCGTGGTGTCGGCGGCGAAGGCCGGCCGCAGGCCCGCGGCTGCGCCGAGCGTCAGCGCCGCGCCACCCTGCAACAGATGCCGTCGTGAAATCCTGCCAAAGTCCATGGTGTGCTCCCTCGGCGGGCTGTCGCGCCCGCGCCTCTCGGCTTCGCCGGCACGGCGCAGCCTCGCAAAGGGAGATCGCAAGCTTTGTGCCAGGGGCAGCCCGTGCGGTACCGGAGCTAAGTCACTGAACTACCGCTGCTTTGTGATTGACTTTAAACTGGGCAACGAAGGCGGCAGGTGAAGTGCAGCCTATATTTTAATCAATCGACTTCAATTGTATGCAACGAGTTCAGACGTCGGAGGGGCAGGCCCGCATTGCTGGCCACACTTGTCAGCCTCTCTGCGCGGGAGGCGAATATGTCTCCACCGTCATTGCGAGCGCAGCGAAGCAATCCAGAGTCCTGACCACAGCCCTGGATTGCTTCGCTGCGCTCGCAATGACGGTGGAGAGAGCTGCACGCAACAGCTGGAGCCGCGCCCGGCGCAGCCTCCGGGTCCGTCTCGTGATGCCCGTCGCGCCGTTCAGATGCCGAGCAGCCAGACGGCGACGATGGTGCCGATCACGGCGATCCCGCTGATGGTCCAGCCGGTGACATACGCGCCGTCGTCGGGACCAGCCGGATCGACCATCGTGTGGCGCCAGCTCTCGTCCTGCCAGTGCCCCTGTTGGTACGCCATGCGAACCTCCTCGAGCCTGCCTCCCCGTGGAATAAGTCGGAGCCCCCGGCAGCGGGTTCAACCCCAAAGCGAAGTCTTTCACTCGTGCGCTGCAGCAGAGGTCCTCGACATCGGCTCTGGTCAGACGCGCCAAACGTCCTAAGCTCACGGCTGCGTTCCGTGAAGAGAACGAGGAAGTCGCCCGGCCGGCGTGAGCCGTGCCGCAGCAGGGAAGGAAGAACGTCCAATGAAGGATTTCGCCGGCAGGATCGCCGTGATCACCGGAGGCGGCACGGGCATGGGCCGCGAGCTCGCCCGCCAGCTCGTCGCCGAGGGCTGCAACGTCGCGATGTGCGACATCTCGGCCGAGGCGATGGCTGAGACCAAGCGGCTGTGCGAGGCCGAGAAGCTGCCGCAGGGGCTGCGCGTCACCACCCATGTCGCCGACGTCTCGATCGAGGCGCAGCTGCAGCGCTTCCGCGATGAGCTCGCCGAGCAGCAGGCCACCGACAAGATCCATCTGCTGTTCAACAACGCCGGCATCGGCGGCGGCGGCAGCCTGTTCACGAACTCACGCGAGCAATGGGAGCGCACTTTCAACATCTGCTGGGGCGGCGTCTATCTTGGCGTCCGCACCTTCCTGCCGATGCTCTTGAAGGCCGACGAAGCCCACATCGTCAACACGTCGAGCGTCAACGGCTTCTGGGCCTCGGTCGGCATGGGCGTCTCGCACACCGCCTACAGCGCCGCGAAATTCGCCGTGAAGGGTTTTACGGAAGCGCTGATCAATGACCTCCGCCTGAACGCGCCGCACATCAAGTGCTCGGTGGTGATGCCCGGCCATATCGGCACCTCGATCGTCTCGAACTCCCGCAAGGTCCAGAGCGGCGGCGAGTCCGACGAATTGAGCGACACCGAGATCGCCCAGGCGCGTCAGCGCATGAAAGGCATGGGCATCGACGTATCAGCCATGAGCGATCAGGACATCCAGAACGCCGCCCGCGAACGCGCCCGCAGCTTTTTGGAGGATGCGCCGACGACGGCCGCGCAGGCGGCGAAGATCATCCTCGACGGCGTAAAAGCCGAGCAGTGGCGGATTCTGGTGGGCGAGGATGCTAAGCTGCTCGACATGCGCGTGCGCCAATCGCCGGAGCAGGCGTACGAACCGGAGTTTTTCCAGCGTTTCGCGCAGGAGGCGGGGTGGAAGCTGGGGTAGGGGATCGTTGTTAGTTGGGAGGCGACCATAGCGCCGCGGAGATGGTGAGCTCCCCTCCCCCTTGCGGGGAGGGGTCGGGGGTGGGGGTCCACGAGTCCCGCTGCTCGTGATGAAACAGACAGCCATGGCTGACAGCCGACGATCATTCGCGCAACGCATGCGCGCCGAACCCACTGACGCCGAGAGAGTCCTCTGGCAACACCTTCGCCACGACATCAAGCTGGCCGGCTCTCACTTCCGTCGTCAGGCGCAGATCGGGCCGTTCATCGTCGACTTCGTCAGCCGCAAAGCAAAGTTAGTGATTGAAGTCGACGGCGGCCAACATGATTGGCAGCAGGAGAAGGACAGCGCCCGTACCCGACAGATCGAGGCACTCGGCTATCGCGTTCTTCGCTTCTGGAACAATGATGTGCTGGGAAATATCGAAGGTGTGCTTCACGAAGTCCGGTGCGCGTGGA
>NZ_CAFI01000123.1 GCF_000239775.1 Bradyrhizobium sp. ORS 375 | reverse complement strand
TCTGGCGATGCAATCCGGCCTCTCCCCGCGCGCGGGGAGAGGCTGAGAGCGAGCTCGTGGCGAACAGTGGTGTGCATCAAACCGACTACGCTTCACCGTTTTCCTGAGCGGTGGGCACGCTGCGCTTTGCCCACCCTACGGATCTCTCCGTCATTGCGAGCGAAGCGAAGCAATCCAGGGCCCCGTCGGGACTCTGGATTGCTTCGTCGCTTCGCTCCTCGCAATGACGAGGTCTCACTTCGGCGCCATGCGCAGCGAGCCGTCGAGGCGGACGACTTCGCCGTTGAGGTAGGCGTTCTCGACCATGTGCAGCGCCAGCGCAGCGAACTCGTCGGCGGCGCCGAGGCGGCGCGGGAACGGGATCGCGGCGGCGAGCGAATCCTGGGCTTCCTGCGGCAGGTTGGCGAGCAGCGGGGTCAGGAACAGGCCGGGCGCGATGGTCAGCACGCGGATGCCGAACTGCGCGAGCTCGCGCGCGATCGGCAGGGTCATGCCGACGATGCCGCCCTTCGATGCGGAATAGGCCGACTGCCCGATCTGGCCGTCATAGGCGGCGACGGAGGCGGTGTTGATGACGACGCCGCGCTCGCCGGTCGCCTGCGGCTCCAGCTTGGTCATCCCGTTGGTGACCAGGCGCAGCATGTTGAACGAGCCGATCAAATTGACCTTGATGACCTTCTCGAAATCCGACAGCGCCATCGGGCCGTCGCGGCCGACGACGCGCTTGGCGACGCCGATGCCGGCGCAGTTCACCAGCACGCGCGGCTGCTGGCCGAGCGCCTCGACCGCCTTGGCGACGGCGGCTTCCGCGCCGGCGGCGTCGGAGACGTCGCAGACCACCGCCACGCCCTTGATCTCGGCCGCGACCTCCTCCGCCAGCTTGGCGTTGAGATCGAACACGGCGACCTTGGCGCCCTGCGAGGCGAGCTTGCGGGCGGTGGCGGCGCCGAGGCCGGAGGCGCCGCCGGTGACGATGGCGGCCTGATCCTTCAACAACATGTCGTCTCTCCCTTTGATGACGTCGATCAGCCGGCGACGATGATGTCGTCGTCGGGTGTCGCCGCGTAGATGCGCTCGATCAGGTCCTTGCGGTTCTCCAGCACGGCGCGCTGGTTGATCGAGCCCTTGTCGGTGACCTCGCCCTTGTCGATCGACAGCGGCAGGCCGAGCAGCACCGCGCGCGTGATCCGGGTCGAGGAGCCGGTCGCCGTCTTCAGGAATTTCGTGAAACGCTCGCGGAACGCGGCCACGATCAGCGGATCCGACGCGGTTTCGGCGAGATCGTCGAACGGCAGCGTCGCGTTGATCAGACGGCAGCCGTCGAGGTCGAGTACGACAATCGCCGCGATCTCGTCGCGGTTGATGCCGGCGATGACGACATCACGCGCCAGCGGCGCACAGGCGGCGATGAAGCGCGCCCGCAAGGGTCCGACCGAAACCCAGGTGCCGGACGCCAGCTTGAAGTCCTCGGCGACGCGGCCGTCGAAGTCGAAGCCGGCGTTGAGGTCGTTGGGATCGGCGGGCTTCAGCGCGTCGCCCATCTGATAGTAGCCTTCGGAGTCGAAGGCTGCGGCCGACACCTCGGGCAAGCGCCAGTAGCCCGGCGTCACGTTCGGCCCCTTGGCGCGCACCTCCATCTTGCCGTTGTTGGGCACGAGCTTGGCTTCGTTGCCCGACACGGGAAGGCCGACATGGCCGGAACGGCTGGTGCGCGGATTGACCGACATGAAGAACGGCGCTGTCTCGGTCGAGCCGAGGCCGGTGAGCATCGGCACGCGAGTGCCCGTCTCGGACACGGAGAGCTCGTCGAGCTCGTTCCAGACGTGCGGCGCGAGCGCAGCACCAGAGAAGAACATCGCATGCAGCCGGCGGAAGAAGGTCTTGCGCAGGCCCGGGTCCTCGCGGAAATAGGGCAGCAGCGACTCGTAGCCCTTGGGCACGTTGAAATAGACCGTCGGCGAGATCTCGCGCAGGTTGCGCACGGTCTCCTCGATGCCGCCCGGCACAGGCTTGCCGGCATCGAGATACATCGATCCACCGTTGAACAGCGTCAGGCCGATATTGTGGTTGCCGCCGAAGGTGTGATTCCACGGCAGCCAGTCGATGATGACGGGCGGCTCGTCCTTCAGGAAGGCGAGCGTCTCGCGGATCATCACCTGGTTGGCGCAGATCATGCGCTGGGTGTTGATTACCGCCTTCGGATTGCCGGTCGAGCCGGACGTCAGCAAAAACTTTGCGATCGTGTCCGGGCCGATCTTCGCGTTGATAGCATCGAGGCCGGCGAACAGCGGCGAGGCGATCAGGTCGGACAGCATCGTGATCTTGCGGCCCGGCACTTCGCCGAACGACGCCACGATCTCGGTGCCTTCGGGCACGTTGGCGATCAGCGCGTCGGCGAACTTGTCGGCGTCGTCGACGAACACCAGGCCGGGCGTCAGCAGCTTCATCAGATAGGCGAGCTTGCCGTAGTCGCGCGACACCAGCGAATAGGCTGGCGACACCGGGCAGAACGGCACGCCGGCATAGAGCGAGCCGAATGCGATCAGCGCGTGGTCGATCGAGTTGCCCGACAGGATCATCACCGGACGGTCCGGCGACAGGCCGCGGGCGAGCAGGCCGGAAGCAATGTGGCGGCTCGCCGCCAGCAAGGTGCCGTAGCTCAGCTCGCGCCAGCCCTCGGGACCGACACGCTCGGCCATGAACACGCGCTCCGGCGTTTCCTTGGCGAAGTGATGCAGCCGGTCGGTGATCCGCTGCGGGAAGTCGCCGAGCGGCCGCTTCGGCCGGAGATAGATGGTGCCGTCGTCGCGGCGCTCGACGTCGACGACGGGATCATTGAACGAGATGGCGCGCAACGGATGGACGCTGGCGCTGCGCGCCGTGTCCCCCGTTCCTCCCTGTGTGCTTGTTGTTGTTTGCGCAGTCATGTCACGTCGGCTTCACTTTGGCGGTCTTGTGATCAAGGAAGGCGCGGATGCGGCCCTTGGCCTCCTTGTCGCTCTGCGCGACGGTGGCCATCAGCGATTCCATCAGCAGACCGGTCTGCGGATTGGCTTCCGCGATCATCGGCAGCGCCTGCAGCACGGCGAAGTTGGTCAGCGGCGCGTTGTTGGCGATCTTGGCCGCGAGCTCCAGCGCCTTGGTCATCGCGGCGCCGGCCTCGACCAGATATTGCGCGAAGCCGTAGGAGGAGCCTTCGGTCGCCGAATAGACCCGGCCGGTCAGCATCATGTCCATCATGCGGGCGACGCCGATCAGGCGCGGCAAGCGGACCGAGCCACCGCCGCCAACGAAAATGCCGCGCTGGCCCTCGGGCAGCGCGAAATAGGCAGAGGGTTCGGCGACGCGGATGTGCGCGGCGCAGGCGAGCTCGAGGCCGCCGCCGATCACGGCGCCCTTCAGCGCGGCGATGACGGGCACGCGGCAATATTGGATGCGGTCGAACACGCGGTGCCACATCTGCGAATGCACAAGGCCCTCGGTGGCATCGCGCTCGCGCAATTCGGAGAGGTCGAGACCGGAGGAGAAATTGTCGCCGAGGCCGTGGATCACGACGCAGCGGACGTCCTCCGGCAGGCTCGTGAAGCAGTCGCCGATGGCGAGGATGATGCCGTCATTCAGCGCATTGCGCTTGGCCGGGCGGTTGAGCCCGATGGTCAGGACGGCGCCCTGCTGTTCGATCTGCAGCAGAGACGGATCGCCTGTCGGCGTCGTGTCGGCGTTTCCCATCGTTCGATTGTGTCCTGTTCAGAATAGTTATGTTTTATAACGATCTTGGCGAGAGTCAATAAGCGGCGGCCGGGAACGTATTGTGCAATGCGAAAAGCGCTGCGCCGGAATGAACTACGCGAGGCGGTGCGGGTGCATCGTAAGGCGCGTCTACACAAAGGCAAATGACATGATGCGGCATTCCCGCGGCGAATTCGCGCCCGGGGCTTGCAGAGTTCGTTCACCCTCTTGTGCAGAGGGCGCAGGGAAGGCCAGGCGTCGGCTGACGCCTGCGGCCCGCCTGCTGAAAAAATGCAGGCGGCAGGTACCACAGGTGCAGCCGGAGAACGCCCGGCCTTCCCTGCGCGATGGTCTTCACGCTTATACGCAGTCTGCCTGGTGCGCCGGGCTTGTTGGCCACCATTCGCGACAATGCTTACGCATTGCGCGGGACACCAGCATCGGGGTGCCAGCACGCTGCGACTTCACGTCCGCGCCACGCCGTTCGTCCGCACGAGCTTTCGCCCGCGCTGCGGCATGATCGCGGCCACCGCTCCCCGCCCCGCGTGTCGTGACGATCGCGCGCTACGCCCCTCGGCTTGGGACGGGATGAAGAGGAGATAAACATAACTTTCGAAAAATCGCAATCATTTTTATTTTTTAGCGAAGACATCTTCCTGGAGGCCCCTGGTGTCTCGCAGCCCTCCGCTGTCGTCCCTGCGAACGCAGGGACCCAGAACCACCGTCCTTAGTGGGACGATCACTGGCAGTTACCTCTCACCGATAGATTCCGCGGTATGGGTCCCTGCGTTCGCAGGGACGACACCGCCGTCTTGGGCGACAGCGCGGCCTACAGCACCATGTGCTCGTCGAGCCGTGGCGCGCCGGGGCTTCCCGGGACGACAGCGGAGGTTGTTGCTGCATCTTCAGCCAGGTCGATCGCCAAACTGAACCGCCGACAACGTCGCATTCAGGGTGGCTTCAAAGCGCACGCGGTAGAACGTCTCTCGTCACCACACTTCCCAATGGAGGGGACCATGGTTTCGCTGAAGACATCTCTCGCCGGCGGCGTCGCCGCGCTCGCCGTGACCGCCACCCTGCTCGCCGGCGCGGCCCCGGCCCAGGCGCATGACGGCCGCAACGCGGCGCTGTTCGGCGGCCTG
>NZ_CAFI01000124.1 GCF_000239775.1 Bradyrhizobium sp. ORS 375 | reverse complement strand
CGACGGCACGCCCATCGCCGTGATGGCGCCAGGCGACGTGGTTGCACTCAAGGCGCAGCCGATCGTCGCCGCCCAGCTGCTGCGCGAGGCGGGCTTCAAGGTCGACCTGCAGGCCACCGACTGGCAGACCGTGGTGACGCGCCGCGCCAGCCAGAAGCCGGTGAAGGAAGGCGGCTGGAACATGTTCTTCACCAACTGGGTCGGCGCCGACGTGGCCAACCCGGTGGCGAACGTCTCGGTCGGCGGCCGCGGCACCAAGGGCGGCTGGTTCGGCTGGGCCGAGGATGCCGACATCGAGAAGCTGCGCGATGCCTATGCACGCTCGTCCTCGCCCGAGGAGCAGAAGAAGATCGCGGCCGAGATCCAGAAGCTGAACTACGAGCGCGTGATCTACGTGCCGCTCGGTCAGTATCTCGCCCCGAGCGCCTGGCGCAAGACGCTGACCGGCGTGCTCGACGGTCCGGCGACGCCGATCTTCTGGAACATCGAGAAGAAGGACTAGATTGGGATGAGTAGGGTGGGCAAAGCGAGACCGCGCTCTCCCTACAAACAACCAGGCTCCGACGCTATGCGGACCGTCGCGTCGCTGCCCGATGCAGGGCCCTCTTCTCTTGCGGGAGAGGGCATGTACGGCCCATTGAAAGCCGAGGTTGGGTAAGGGGTATGTCTCCGCAGACGACGCTCGTGGAGAGATACCCCTCACCCGATTGCATTTGTCGCTCTGTTTGAGATGCCCTCTCCCGCAAGGGGAGAGGGCTCACATTAACTGGCACCGGTTGTATTTGAAGTCCGTAGAGCTGCGGCGATCAACTCGATCGCTCTCCGCTCCGCCGCTCAACAGAAGGGATCGCGGTCTGCCTCGAGTCCGTCGACGATCAGCGGCGGGGTGATCTGGTCCTGCGGCGGTGCCTTGCGGACCGGGGCGGGCTTGTGGTGCTTGTCCTGCGGCTCGACGGTGTCACGCGGCATCATCTCGCTCCATCGGTTTGCATCCGAGAACGGGGCAGGGCGCGTGGAGTTCCAATGGGCGGCACCTGAGCGCCGCATTGCCGGCTTACGCGGGGGCGCGATGCGGCCCATGGAGATTGACCTCGTGGGGAACTGCTGCAAGTCTCCCGGCACGCATATTGCCTGCTGTCGGGCAGGCAAGCTCATCACGACAGATCGCAATCACGACAGATCGCAAGAGAAACTGCATGTCATATCCTTCACGCCGGAAATCCTCCGCGCTGTTGTCAGGCCTCATTGCTGCCGCACTCGCCGTTTCGGGCGGCCTCACGCCAAAGGCATTCGCGGCCGGCAAGAAGACCATCACGGCGGTGATGCATTCGGATCTGCGCGTGATCGACCCCGTGTTCACGCCGGCCTACATCACCCGCGACCATGGCTACATGGTCTATGACACGCTGCTCGGCACTGACGCCAAGTTCCAGGTGCAGCCGCAGATGGCGGACTGGAAGGTGTCCGACGACAAGCTGACCTACACCTTCATCCTGCGTGATGGCTTGAAATGGCATGACGGCGCGCCTGTGACGGCGGAGGATTGCGTCGCCTCGCTGAAACGCTGGAGCCGCAACGACAGCATGGGCCAGAAGCTGATGGAGGCCACCGCCTCGCTCGAGGCGACCGACGCCAAGACCATCACGCTCAAGCTGAAGGAGCCTTATGGCCTGGTGCTGGAGTCGATCGGCAAGCCGTCGTCCTACGTGCCGTTCATGATGCCTAAGCGCATCGCCGAGACCCCTGCGAACCAGCAGATCTCCGAGCAGATCGGCTCCGGCCCCTTCAAGTTCGTGAAGAGCGAATTCCAGCCCGGCGTGAAGGCGGTCTATGAGAAGAACACCGACTATGTGCCGCGCAAGGAGCCGCCGAGCTGGACCGCTGGCGGCAAGGTGGTGAAGGTCGACCGCGTCGAATGGATCGCGATGCCCGACGCGCAGACCGCGGTCAACGCGCTGCAATCCGGCGACATCGACTTCATGGAGTTTCCGCCGCTCGACCTCGAGCCGGTGCTGGCGGCCAATCCCGATCTCACGATGAACGTGCTGAACAAGTTCGGCTACCAGACGCTCGGCCGGATGAACTTCCTGTTTCCGCCGTTCGACAATCTGAAGATCCGCCGCGCGGCCTTCCTGGCGCTGAACCAGAAGGACGTGCTCGACGCGCTGGTCGGCAACTCCAAATACTACACGATCTGCGGCGCCGTGTTCGGCTGTGGCACGCCGCTCGAGACCGACGTCGGGTCGGAGACGCTGGTCAAGGGCAACGGCATGGAGCAGGCCAAGAAGTTGCTCACTGATGCCGGCTACGACGGCACGCCGGTGGTGATCCTCGCGCCGGGCGACGCGATTACGCTGAAGGCCCAGCCGGTGATCGCCGCGCAACTGCTGCGCGCCGCCGGCTTCAAGGTCGATCTGCAGACCACGGATTGGCAGACCGTGGTGACGCGGCGGGCCAGCCAGAAGCCGCCGAAGGAGGGTGGCTGGAACATGTTCTTCACCAACTCGGTGATCGCCGATTCCGGCAATCCGATCGGCAGCACCTTCGTCGGCGCGCGCGGCCAGAAGAGCCCGTTCGGCTGGCCCGATGATCCGAAGATGGAGGAGTTGCGCGACGCCTTCGCCAAGGCTGGCACGCCGGCGGATCAGAAGCGCATCGCCGCGGAGATCCAGAAGGAAGTTTACGAGCAGGTGATCTACGTCCCGCTCGGACAGTGGTTCATGCCGAGCGCTTGGCGCAAATCGATCAGCGGCGTGCTGGAAGGGCAGGCCGTGCCGGTGTTCTGGAACGTCGACAAGAGCGAGTAGCCGATTCCGTGTAACTACGCGCCAAAGTTGTAACGTATAGTTAACTCTTGATTAGATCGAGTTGTCTTAGATTCGCGGTCCATCAGCGGAGCGTATGCACCAGATGGCGCGTTTCTTCAGACCGCGTTGCGGTCAAGGCTTGACCGCAACATCCATGATCCTGGGAGCGGTGCTGGCGCAGACGACGCCCGTCCTTGCCGTCGACTGGACCGGTCTGGTGTCGACCGACTGGTTCAACGTGAGCAACTGGACCGGCATGGTTCCAGACACCACGACCAGCACTGGCATCGACACCGTCACGCCCAACCCGACGTTGGTCGCGGCGCCCGGCGCGACGGCGACCGATCTGAGGGTCGGCGTGTCTGCAACCGGCGCGTTGATGGTCCAGAGCGGCGGCACCATCAACACCACCTCAGGCATCATCGGCGATCATGCGGGCTCGACTGGCACAGCGACGGTGGATGGCGCCGGTTCAAGCTGGATCAACAGCGCCGATTTGCTTGTCGGGAGCGCCGGGAATGGCACCCTGGTCATTCGCAATGGCGGCGCTGTGAGCAATGACTACGGTTATGTCGGTCTTGACGGCGGTGCGGCCGGCGTTGTGACCGTTGATGGCGCCCATTCGACCTGGACCAACACCTCCGATCTGCTGGTCGGCTCCACCGGGAACGGCACGCTGACCATCCGCAATGGCGGCACGGCGAGCAATGAATACGGATTTGTCGGCAATGATAGCGGTGCGACTGGCGTCGTCACGGTGGATGGCGCCGGGTCGACGTGGACCAACCGCGGGGAGCTGTATCTCGGCTCAGCGGGCAACGGATCTCTGAACATCCACAACGGCGGCAAAGTCACCAGCGGCATAGGCCTTGCCGCCATCAATCCAGGTTCGACCGGCGCTGTGACGGTGAGCGGCGCTGGCTCGAGCTGGACCACCGCCGGAGATTTGTATTTCGGAAGCGGCGGCAGCGCGACGCTGGCGATCCTGAATGGCGGCGGCGTGAGCATCGGCGGCGGCAGCTATCTCGGCGTCGCATCGGGAGCCGCCGGCGGCGCGACCGTAGACGGCACCGGATCGCGCTGGATCAGCAGCGGCAATCTCGGCATCGGCTACCAAGGCAGCGGCGCAGTGACCATCCGCAACGGAGCCGCGGTGAGCAACGTCTTCGGCTCGCTCGCTGTCCAGGCTGGCTCGACTGGCACCATGACGGTGGATGGGACCGGCTCGACCTGGACGAATAGCGCGGATGTCCACGTCGGCTATGGCGGCAACGGAGCGTTGACTGTCAGCAACGGCGGCAGCGTGTCTGCATCGTACATGTTCATCGCCTACCAGCCCGGCTCGAGCGGTAAGCTGATTATCGGCGCAGACGTCGGCCAGGCGGCCACGGCCCCGGGAACGCTCAGCGCGACGTCGATCAATCTGGGGAGCGGCAACGGCGAGATCGTGTTCAACCACTCCGGCACGAACTATACCTTCGCCACCGTCATCACCGGCAGCGGCGCAGGCACACGAACGGTGCGCGTCGAGGCCGGCAAGACGACGCTGAGCGCGGCGAGCACCTACACGGGACCAACCATCATCAATGGCGGCACGCTTTCGGTGAACGGCTCGATCGCCGGTTCGGCTGTCACGGTGAATGCCGGCGGCACGCTTGGCGGTAACGGCACGGTCGGCAACACCACGATCAATGGCGGCAAGCTTGCCCCCGGCAATTCGATCGGCCTGCTGACCGTGAATGGCAGCCTGTCGTTCACTGCGGCGGCATCCTACATGCTCGAAATATCCCCGGCGACCGCCGACCGCGTCAATGTGAGGGGAGCGGCGACCCTGTCGGGCGCCACGGTGAATGCGTCGTTTGCGGCCGGGAGCTACGTCGCCAAGCGGTACACCATCATCAATGCCGGTGGCGGAATCAACGGCACGTTCGGGCCGGTGGTGAACAGCAATCTGCCATCGCAATTCAAGACCAGCCTGAGCTACGACACGAACAATGCCTATCTCGATCTGGCGTTGAAATTCATCCCGCCGGTCAACACCGGCCTCACCACCAATCAGATCAACGTCGCCAACGCGCTGGTCAACTCCTTCAACAGCCACGGCGGCATTCCGCTTGTTTATGGCGGGCTGACCGCGACGGGGCTGACGCAGGCCTCCGGCGAGATTGCGACCGCGGTGCAGCCGACCGCGATGCGCGCGATGACGCAGTTCACGACAGCGATGATGGATGTCTCAGCCGCCGACCGTCGCCACAATCCGACCAGCGCGGTGGGCGTGGCCGGCGAGGGCGATCTCGCCAACGCCTATGCCAGCGTCCCGCTGCGTGGTACGGTGGGTGACACGTTCGGCCAGAATGCAATAACCCCGCCGCATGCTCCGCCATTCGAGTCGCGCTGGCGAATCTGGGCCGCGGGCTTTGGCGGCGGCCACACCACTGTCGGCAATCCGGTGGTCGGATCTAACTCCGCCACCGGCCGCATGCTGGGTGTAGCAGCGGGAGCCGACTACTGGCTATCGCCTTCGACGGTCGGAGGCTTTGCGCTGGCGAGCGGCGGCAGCAATTTCAGCATGGCCGCCGGCGGCAGCGGCCGGGCCGACATGGTCCAGGCCGGCGCCTTCATCAAGCACATGGCGGGCTCGGCCTATCTCAGCGCTGCCGCAGCCTATGGCCGGCAGGACGTCACGACGGATCGCACGGTCACCGTCTCCGGCCTCGACCAGTTGCGCGCGCGGTTCAGCGCCAACAGTTTTGCGGGCCGTCTCGAAGGCGGCAGCCGCTTTGCGACCACCTGGTTAGGTGGCCTCGGCCTGACGCCTTACGCCGCTGCACAGGTGACGACCACGCAGCTTCCTGGCTATGCTGAAACCGTCACCACCGGCGCCAACAGCTTTGCATTGTCTTATCTCGGGAAAGCCGTGACGGCGCCGCGGACCGAACTCGGCGTGCGCGCTGACAAGCCCTTTGCCGTGACCGATGCGCTGCTCACATTGCGTGGCGGCGCCGCCTGGGTCCATGACTTCAATCCCTTCACTGCGGCGTCGGCCAGCTTCCAGGCCCTTCCTGGCGCAAGCTTCCTGGTGAACGGCGCATCGGGAGCGCGCGACGCGGTACTGACGACGGTCTCGGCCGAGATGAACTGGCTGAAGGGCTTGGCGCTCGCGGCGACGTTCGAAGGCGAGTTCTCCGCCGTGACCCGGTCCTATGCCGGCAAGAGCGTCGCGAGCTACCGATGGTGAGCGGAACGGTCCGGAGGCGTTGCGCGACTACTCCTTGATGTCGTCGAGCGCCGCCAATACCTCGCTCGAGGCGATCTCGACCTTGCCGATCTCGTTGAGCGCCTCGTCGATGCGCCCGGAGCTGAACAGGCGGGCGGCCTCCTTGCCGTGGCGATGTACCGCTTCGTGAGGCCGCTCGAGCCGGCGAAATGCCGCATCGCCGGCGAGACGCTGGCCGCCGTCGCCATAGTACCATTTGCCGAGCCGGCAATTGTGATGGTCGGACAGCTCGTCAGCCCGGAGCTGCAGCCGGCCGACGGACATGTCGACCAGTCGCTTCTTCCAGATCACGTGGTCGGCCTTGGCCAGTCTCAGCACCTGGTTGTCGAGCGAGAGCTTGGAGATCTCGCCCAGCATCTTGCCGACCTTGACGTCGGTTCGTCCCATTGTGTCGGCGAGCGACATCACCTCGTTCGCGTTGGCGGTCGCCAGGTCCGCGATGAGGGTGATGCCCTGCGCCACCTCGTCGGTCGCCGCCGTCTGCTCGGCGAGAATGCCCGAGATCTCATCCATCTTGGCGCTGACGGTGGCGGTGCGCGCGCCGGCCTGATCGATGGTCTGCGCCAGATTGGTCATTTCGGTCATGCCGACCTCGACGGCCTTGGCGCCGCCGGCCATGGCCTCGACGATGCCGCTCATTTCGGCCTGCAGCCGCTCGATGCGGCCTTTGATGTCCTCGGTCGCCTTGGTGGTCTGCTGCGACAGGTTTTTCACCTCGGCGGCGACGACGGCAAAGCCTTTGCCGAACTCGCCGGCGCGGGCCGCCTCGATGGTGGCGTTCAGCGCCAGCAGGTTGGTCTGGTTGGCGATCGCGTCGATGGTGCCGACGATCGAGCCGATCTCCGCCGATGCCGCGCTGAGATCGGCGATCTTGGCCGAGGTGTCGCGGACCGAGCTCGCAATCCCGTTCATGGTCTGCAGCGTGCCACGGACCGCGGTGACGCTGTCCTCGACCGCCTGGCGCGTGGCGGCCGCCTCATGGGCCGCCGCCGTCGAGGTCGCGCTGATGGTCTGCACGGAAGCCTGCATTTCGATGGAGGCCGAGGCGAGGCTCTGGCAGCGTTCCGACTGATTGTTCGAGGCGCCGATCAGGCGCGCGGCGCTGATCGAGGCCTCGTTGCTGTTGATGCAGAGATCGACCACGGCATCGAGGTCGACAGAGGCCCGTGACGCAAGGGCGTGGCCAAGGCGATGGATGGACTCAATCAGTTGCGGCTGGAGCTTGGCGCGCAGGGCGGCCGCATCGACGTCGGCCAGGTCGCGGTTGAGTTTGCCGGCAGCCCAGTCGTCGAGACATTGCGCAAGCACGTCCTGGAACGCCTCCTGAGCGGCGCCGTCGAACGCGGGCAAAGCCTCCTGCGGATCGGTCTTGCGGCTGCGGAATCCGAGCATCGTGTCTCTCATTCGTGGCGGACCTGCCGTCCCGGCGGGCGCGCGGCGTCGCGTCTGGTGTCACCGCTGTCGTCGGGCAGCAGCCGTCGATCAACTTGGTGTGGTTTGGTTAACGGCGGGTTTCCCGGTGCAACCGCCAGTCGATGAGATCGCCGCGGAGCGTTCTCTTGACGGTATGTAAGCAATGGCTTACGGTAAGACATGACTTACCAAGCGGCATTGACGGTTCTGGCCGATCCGACGCGCCGGCAGGTGTTCGAGCGCCTGCGCGGTGGGCCGTCTCCGGTCAACGCGATTGCGGCGGGGCTTCCGGTGTCCCGGCCTGCGGTGTCACAGCATCTCAAGGTGCTGAAGGACGCTGGTCTGGTCGAGGAGCGCAGCGAGGGCGTGCGGCGCATCTACTCGCTGCGGCGAGAGGGGCTGGCCGAGCTGCGCGACTGGCTCGACAGCTTCTGGGACGACGCGCTGCTGGCCTTCAAGATCGAGGCGGAGCGATCGCATCGGCAGATGAAACGGACGAGGGACGTGGATGAGTGAGCGTGTGGTGATTGCGCCGGTGGAGAAGCAGATCCGTGTACGGGCGCCGATCAATCATGCCTTCGCCGTGTTCACCAGCGGTCTGACCCGCTGGTGGCCGCATACGCATGGCGTCGGCGGCAGACCGATCGACAGGGTGCTGATCGAGCCGAAGCTCGGCGGACGCTGGCTCGAAATATCCGACGACGGCACGCAGACGGTGGTCGCGACCATCACGCTATGGGAGCCACCGCAGCGCTTCGTCATGCTCTGGCAGATCGACGCGCAATGGAAGCCGGATGCGGCGATGCGCTCCGAGGTCGATGTACGCTTCTTCGCCGAGGATGCGGAGACGACGCGCGTCGAGCTCGTGCACCACAAGTTCGAGACCATGGGCGAAGCGGCCGGCGCTTCGATGCGCCGGGACGTCGATGGCGGCTGGCCCGGCCTGTTGCAGCGCTTTGCCGCCGAGGCGGAACGTCCGTCATCATCATCGTAGCGGTTCATCGTCAGGGGTCAGGGGAAGAAACATGATGTCCGAGTTCGTCGTCCATTCCGTGCCGGGGAGCCCGTTCGGGCGCAGCGTGCTGGCGACGCTGGAAGAGAAGGGGGCACGGTATCGCCTCGCGGCCATGGCGCCCGGAGACTCGAAGTCTGCGGATCATTTTCAGCGTCACCCGTTCGGCCGCGTGCCGGCGCTCGAGCATGACGGCTTCGTGCTGTACGAGACCCAGGCAATCCTGCGCTATCTCGATCGCGTGCTGCCCCGGCCGGCGCTGACGCCGGATGACGTCAAGCAGGCGGCGCGGATGGACCAGGTGATGAATATCAGCGACTGGTATCTGTTCCAGGGCGTCTGCAACGTCATCATCTTCCAGCGCATCGTCGGCCCGCAGTTCTTCGGCACGGTCGCTGACGAAGCCGCGATCGCGCGCGCGATGCCGCAGGCGAGAACGGTCATCGCCGAGCTGTCGCGCCTGCTCGGCGAGCAGCCGTTCATGGCCGGCGACCGCCTGTCGCTCGCCGATCTGCAGGCCGGCCCTCAGGCAGGCTTCTTGTCGCTGACGCCGGAGTGGACGGAGCTGACCGCAGTTCACCCCAATCTGGTCGCCTGGATCGAGCGGCTGGAGGGGCGGCCCAGCTTCCAGGCGACGACGATGGCACGACTGATGGCCCGCTCGCAGGCGGCGTAGGGAAGGGGCCTACCAGCCGAGCGGGCGACCGTCGAAGAAGCAGCCGGTCGGGCTGTCATCGGATGTGATAGCCGCGCTGCCCCGACGGCCGCGCGGCCTCGAAGCCGATGCCGGTCGTTCGGCCGGCACCCATGATCAAGGCAAGCGGAAGAGATGCGTCCATTGACCGACTCGCTCAATGAGGATGACGTTCCCATCGAAACGCTGATGCGGCGTGTTCAGATCGGCTTCGCTCGGGAAAGCCTTCTTCGCTCAAGCGCAACGCGGGTCCTGGTGCGGACGGTGGGACTCGAACCCACACGACGTTGCCATCGAGGGATTTTAAGTCCCTTGCGTCTACCGATTCCGCCACGTCCGCCTTTGGGATCAGAGACCTAGCGCATCATCCCGTGATCGGGAATGAGGTTGCGCGCAGCCCCTCAGCTCATCCTTTGCTTAAGCCAGCCGGACTGCCTTGGTAAAGCCTCAATCCGGCCGTCACCACCTGCTTGAGATTGTGCTCGCGCTGAAGCGGGCCGCCGGATCCCTGGTGACGTGATTGAAGACATGGGCGAGGCGGCCGTTGTAAGGCACAGAAGCCTCACTGGAATCATCGATGGCGCGAAGCTGGTCGCGGTCGGTCGTCCAGGGGCGGGCGCCGAATCGGGCCGCGGCGGTTGTTGCGGGCCGGGGCGCACGATCGAGACGATGTTTTAAGACGGCTGAAATATCGAGGCTGCATGACGACCGACTGCCATCGCCCGCCCCATCACCGCCTCGCCCTCGCTGCGGGACTGTTCGCGCTGGGAGCGCTGCTCTCGGGCTGCGCCGGCATGAGCGACAGCGTGTCGACGGCGTTCGCCGATCCGGCGAAGTATGATCTCTACGATTGCAAGCAGCTCGAAGCCGAGCGCAAGTCGCTGGCGGCGCGCACGGCCGAGCTGCAGGGATTGATGGACAAGGCGCAGACCGGGGTCGGCGGCACCGTTGTCGCCGAGGTCGCCTATCGCAACGACTACGTCGCCATCCGCGGGCAGTCGCAGTTCGCCGAGGAGGCCTGGCGGCGCAACAAATGCGTGGAGACGCCCGCGGCGCCCGTTGCCGCCAAGGGCAAGCCGGCCAAGCCGGCGCGCACGACGCGGCCGATGGCCTCGAGCAGCCCCAGTGCATCGTCGACCTTGCCGCGCGATGGTTCGGTGTATTGAGCCAAGGCGCCTCAGGGCGCACATTGAGCTCAAGCGCCTCACGGGCGCCAGTCGTAGATCCAGCGCTGCCGTGCCGACAGCCGCTCCGGCCCGAGCGCCTTGATGCTGATGTCGCGGGCCAGCGCCAGCGGCCCGCTCATATGATAGATCCGTCCCCGACTGCGCGCAGTGCGCTGCACCTGACCGACCCGGGGGCGGCGCAGTTTG
The DNA here is from genome assembly GCF_000239775.1 of Bradyrhizobium sp. ORS 375. Taxonomy (GTDB): domain Bacteria; phylum Pseudomonadota; class Alphaproteobacteria; order Rhizobiales; family Xanthobacteraceae; genus Bradyrhizobium. The sequence continues at coordinate 10,165 of NZ_CAFI01000124.1, read as the reverse complement.
GCGTAGCGTTTCAGCGCGCCTTCGATGGCGGCCGGGCCGTCGGGGCGCGCCTCGCTCAGCGTCTTGGCCAGCACCGCGGCATCCTCGATCGCCATGCCCGCGCCCTGCGCGGCGAACGGCAGCATGGCGTGCGCAGCGTCGCCGAGCAGCGCGACGTTGCCTTTGCTCCATTCGACGCCCTCGGGCACCCCGAACAGCGCCCATTTGCGCCAGCCATCGACGGCATTGAGCAGCAGCCGCGCCGTCGCCGGCCAGGCGGGCGGGGCGAATGCGGCCTTCAACTCGGCCGGATCCCCCTCGGTGCTCCAGCCGGGCCGGTTCCAGATGCCGGGCACGACCGCGACGACGTTGACCTGGCGGCCGGCGGAGATCGGGTAGGCGACCAGATGGGCGTTCGGCCCCATCCACAGCTGCACCCGCGCGCTGGTATAGTCGCGCGGCAGCTGGCGCGCATCGAGCGTGCCGCGCCAGGCGATTAGGCCGGAGAACTCGGCGCGGACCTGCGGAAACAGATGATGCCGCACCGCCGACCAGACGCCATCGGCGCCGATCAGCGCCAGCGCCACGTCCTGTCGGCGCTCATCGCCGCGGCGATGAACCACGGTCAGGCCCTTGGCGTGAGCGGCGACGTCCTCGAACTGGCAGCCGAGCTTGAGCTCGACATCCGGATGCGCCATCGCCTCCGCGGCGAGCGCCGCCTGCAGGTCGGCGCGATGGATCACCCAATAGGGCGCGCCGGCCGATTCGCTGGCGGCAGCGCCGAGCGGCAGCCGTGCGATCTCGCCGCCGGCGCGCGCGCTCATGATGCTGACCGCCTCGGGCATCACCGCCCGTGCGGTAAGCCGCGGTCCCAATCCCAGGTCGATCAGGATCCGGCTGGCGTTGGGCGAGAGCTGCAGGCCGGCGCCGACTTCCTCGAGCCGCTCGGCCTTCTCCAGCACGACGACGCGGAAGCCCTTGGTCGCGAGCGCGAGCGCGGCGGTCAGGCCGCCGATGCCGGCGCCGGCGACAGTAACGGTACGCAGTGCCACGACACGCCGGTCAGGCGACGTCCTTCAGCACGCATTCCGGCGGCCGGGCCTCGCCGGCCGCGAGATCTGGCGCATACCGGTACAAGGTCGAGCAGTACGGGCAGATGATCTCTTTGTCATTGCCGAGATCGAGAAAGACATGCGGATGGTCGAACGGCGGATTGGCGCCCACGCACATGAACTCATGCGAGCCGATCTCGATGACCGGGACACCGGCGTCGTTGTGGAAATGCGGGACGATGTGATCGGCCATCGGTTTAACCTCGAGTGGCAAGAAGAGCAGAGCGGATCAGCGCGGGAAGCGGCCGACGGGACAGGAACGATGCGGCAGCCCGTCGCGGGACGGCGGCGCACCATGCTGAGGCATAAGGCCAATTTCTCGCGTTGGGAACCTGCGTTGGGTGTGACGCACGCCGTTATTTTTGCGCTTGTGGATTCGACACAAAGCAGTGCTCGCAGAGAAGCCCTTCTTTCGTCGGGGCCGTTGTGTCGCGGGGCGGATATCCTATGTCTTGTCACGCACCCGCACGCGAAAACGTGAAGGCGGCGTGATCTGGATACGGTTCGAACCATGCGAATCAATTGGAGACTCAGCCTGGCCGCGGTCGGCTTCGCCGCCAGCGCCGCGATCGGCGCGGCGCTGTGGCCGCACGCCTTTCATGCCGGGACCGTCATCGCGGCGGCCGAGGATCCGGCGCGGCTGTCCGAGCTCCAGGTCGCGGCGCTGGTGCGGACCGATCCGGCGCTGATCGCACGCAATATCGACGAGGCGCTCGCGGCCGGCGATCCCGATCTCGCCGAGAGCTTCGTCGCGCTCGCGCGCGAGCATCAGGTCGCGCTCGACCCGGCGCTGGTCCAGCGCGTGAGCGACAGCGTGGCTGCGGAAAAGGCGCCGGCGAGCGTCGCCAAGCGGTTTGCCACCGGGCTGGTCACCGGCCAGGCGGACGATGTCGCGAGCCTGTCCGGCACGGTGGCGGGGGATCTGTTCGTGTTCGGCGACATCCGCGACGCGGTGCGCGAGGGCAAGCATCTGGTGATGGGCGAGGAGACCGACCGGCTCGTGCTCGGCCTGGCCGCGGCCGGGCTTGCCGTCACGGCCGCGACCTATGTCTCGGCCGGCGGCGCAGCGCCCGTGCGCGCAGGGCTCACCCTGGTCAAGGATGCCCGCAAGGTCGGCCGGCTCGGCGAGGGGTTGGCGGCCTGGGCGGGACGCTCGGCGCGCGAGGTGGTCGATACGCCCCTGCTGCAGCAGGCGGTTGCCACGGGCTCGGTGCTGCGCCCCGGCGCGACCGCGACCGCCATCCGTGCCGCGTTCAGGGCCGAAAAGGCCGGCGCCTTGGTGCGGCTCGGCAAGGACGTCGGCCGCATCACCGAGAAGGCCGGCACGCGCGGCGCGCTCGATTCGCTCAAGCTGGCCGAGGGACCGAAGGACATCGCCCGGGCGGCCCGCCTCGCCGAGGCCAAGGGCGGCCAGACCCGCGCGATCATGAAGCTGCTCGGCCGCGGCGCGCTGCTGCTCACCGCCGGCGCGTTCAACCTCGCGGTTTGGCTGTTCGGCGCCGTCATGACGCTGTTCAGCGCCATCGCCTCGCTGAAGGCGATGACCGAGCGCGCGACGCAAAGCGTCATCGATCGCGGCAAGCGGCGGCGGCTGCGCCGCATGCAGGCGGCGACTGTCCGCGCCGATCTGGCCGTGGCCGCGCCCTGCGGCTAGAGTTCGCCGTCACATCTCACTCCACATTTTCGGGACCAGATCCGATGCCGAGCTTCTCCAACGGCGCCGTCGACATCGCCTTCATCGATGAGGGGGAGGGCGATCCGATCGTGCTCGTGCACGGCTTCGCCTCGACCAAGAACGTCAACTGGATCTATCCGGGCTGGGTCACCGAGCTGCGCAAGGCCGGCCGCCGCGTCATCGCGCTCGACAATCGCGGCCATGGCGAGTCGGCCAAGCTGTACGATCCCGCGCAATATGCGATCTCCGAGATGGCGAGCGACGTCACCGCGCTGATGGATCATCTCGGCCTCGCCAGCGCCGACGTGATGGGCTATTCGCTCGGCGGCCGCATCGCCGCGCATATCGCGCTGACCACGCCGCAGCGGCTGCGCTCGGCGATCTTCGGCGGCATCGGCATGGCGATGATCGAGGGCGGCGGTCCGGGCGAGAACGTCGCGGCGGCGCTCGAGGCGCCCTCGCTCGACGACGTCACCGATCCCGTCGGCAAGACCTTCCGCGCCTTCGCCGACCAGACCCGCTCCGATCGCCTCGCGCTTGCCGCCTGCATGCGCGGCTCGCGCGGCCTGATCTCGCGCGAGGACGCCGGCCGCATCGCGGTGCCCGTGCTGGTCGCGGTCGGCACGACTGATGAGGTGTCCGGCTCCGGGCCCGCGCTCGGCGCGCTGATCCCCGGCGCTGAGGTGCTCGACATCCCCAATCGCGACCACATGCGCGCCGTCGGCGATAAGGTCTACAAAGCGGGCGTGGTGGATTTTCTCTCACGACGGTGAGGTCTCGTCGCGCTACGCGGGGCGAGACGTACCGGCTCAGCAAGCCGCACGCAGATCGCAAGATCCCTTCGTGTCATTCCGGGGCGTGCGCAGCACGAGCCCGGAATCCATAGCCACAGGGTGCGGATTGAGGCACGCAAGATGTGACATCGCGCGCTACTCGTCCGCCCGTGGCTATGGATTCCGGGCTCATCGCTGTCGCGATGTCCCGGAATGACATGCGGAGGAATATCGCGATCAGCGGGCGACGGGAGTCGCCCGACGATGAGAACGGTGGCGGGTTGCCCTACGCCTGCGTCGTCCGCTCGGCTGCGAACCAGCGCGCCGCGGCGATCAGCACCGTGAACGTGGCGATCCACACCAGCCGGGCGCCATAGCGGTCGTGCGGGCCGGAGATGACGCCGCAGATCACGGCGTTGCCGAGCAGCGCCAGCATCACCGTGACGGCGAGCAGCGCGATGTCGTCGCGCCGGCGCCGCCAGATCGCGTGTGCGGCGATCGCGGCCGCCGCCAGCATCGAGCCGAGCGCCACCGGCACGTGCAGCCAGTTCACGACGGCAAAATTGATCTCCCAATGCTGCTGATGCGCCGCGCGCATCTGCCGGACCTGGGAAGGAATGTAGCGCTCGATGATCCCATAGGTGTGCGGCACCCAGCCGCTGGTGCCTTCGCCGGTCGCTACATGCATCAGTTGCTCGCCGGTCGCGACCGCCGCCGCCTTGGCCTGCCACAGCGGATAGGCCGCGAGCGACTGCTTGACGATGGCGCCCATCTCGTCGTTCAGCCCCTCGAAGCGGCCGAGCTTGTTGAACATGCTGTTGCCCCACAGGAAGTCGTCTGCGGTCGGCGGCAGCTCATTGCGATAGGGGCAGAGCTTGAACGTCTCGCGCCCGCAATGGTCGTTCAGATATTGCGCCACGATGCCATCCTGCAGCATGCGGCCGAAGGCGACGCCGGTGCCGCCCGGCGTCCACGCCAGCTGGCCTGAGAGCGCGAAGTTTGCCGCGAGCAGCATCGCAGCTCCCACGACGATGGTCAGGCTGGCCTGGACCAGGCCCGACAGCGCGATCTGCCGGCGCAGAAACGGATAGGCGATCCAGCCGACGCAGCACAGGCCGAACAGCACGCCGAGCGTCGCGCTATGGGTGGCGGAGGCGAAGGCGACGAAGCCGAACAGCGCGCATTTCTCCAGTCTCGAGATCCGACGCGCCTGAGTCACCAGGATGAACAGCGCCAGCACCGATAATCCCGCGAAGATGTCGGTCAGCAGCATGCTGGCGAGCCAGGGCAGCGCGGTGGTCAGGATCAGCAGCAGGCCGATCCACAACAGCCGCAGCGGCTGCGCGAGCCCAAGCACGCGCAAGGTGAGTTGCAGGATCCACAGGCTCGCCAGCGCCTGCAGGCCGAGATTGAGCCAGAAGCTGGAGCCCTCGCCGACATGCAGATACAGCCCGAACACGGTCGACCGGCTCGGCACCAGATAGCCTTCGTACCAGCGCGCGAGATAGCCGCCGGTGTCCCACTGCAGCAGCGGGTAGCCGTTCCACAGCGCGGGCGCGACCAGGAAGAGCGGGAGGACGATGACGGGCAGCCACCAGGCCGATCCGGCCTCGGTCGTGCGTTCGTCCAGGATCTGAATGTTACTGATGCCTATCGTCCCCCGTTGCGGAGCACCATGGCCAAAACATGGTCAAGGCGGTATTTACCAATAGACTCAAGCGCTGCTGCACCACAAGCCGACCCCGTGATTGGGCGGGGGACGGCCCCCGTTCCATCGCCGGTTGGTTCCTTTTTGTCTCAGAAATGGTATCCGGCGGCCTTGCAGCGGCGTTTGATTCCGGTCAAGGGAACCGTGGGTCTGCGCGTCCCGATGCCTTGATTTCCGGTTCCGGCTGACCACCTTCAGCCGACTGTCGCCGCGCCGGGCAACCTCGCCGTAATGGAAATGTCTCAATCCCGTGTTCTCTGCGCGCGAGGCTGACTGTAACGGATCGTCGACCTTGACCGGCGCGGAGAGGACAGAATTCCACGCGCCGTGCTATATTGCCTGCCCACCAAACTCTGCGAGACGCAGCCATGGCTATGCATCAGACCCATCCTCAGAGCGGAAAGCTGGCGACGCTCGATCCGATCTGGGATCGTATCCGCAATGAGGCCGAAGAGATCGTCCGCCGCGAGCCGGAGCTTGCGACCTTCATCTATTCGACGGTGCTGCATCACAGCCGGCTGGAGGATTCGGTGGTGCACCGCGTCGCCGACCGGCTCGATCACTCCGCGCTGTCGGGTGACCTGATCCGCCAGACCTTCAACGATGCGCTGCGCGACGAGCCCGATCTCGGCCACGCCTTTCGCGCCGATCTCGTCGCCGTCTACGACCGCGATCCCGCGACCTCGCGCTTCATCGATCCCTTGCTCTACTTCAAGGGTTTTCACGCGCTGCAGACGCACCGCCTTGCGCATTGGCTGTATCGCAAGAACCGCAAGGATTTCTCGTTCTATCTGCAGAGCCGCTCCTCGGCGGTGTTCCAGACCGACATCAATCCGGCCGCCCGCATTGGCCGCGGCATCTTCCTCGATCACGCCACCGGCTTCGTCTGCGGCGAGACCGCCATCATCGAGGACAACGTCTCGATCCTGCATGGCGTGACGCTCGGCGGCACCGGCAAGGAGAACGAGGACCGTCACCCGAAGATTCGCCACGGCGTGCTGATCGGCGCCGGCGCCAAGGTGCTCGGCAACATCGAGGTCGGTCATTGCGCGCGGATCGCGGCCGGGTCGGTGGTGGTGAAGCCGGTGCCTAACAACGTCACGGTTGCCGGCGTACCGGCGAAGATCGTCGGCGAGGCCGGTTGCGCCGAGCCGTCGCGCACCATGGACCAGATGATCAACGCCATCGGCATCTGAGCCGATCGCCGCGCGGTCTCAATCTCCAAGTCAAGAGCTTTTCAACCACGGGATTTCGTGCGAACACATCGCTGATCTGTGGATCTGACGATCTGCCATTGTCGCGGCGGAGTGAATGTGAGATCCACGGCGTCCCTTTCAGGTCCGTGCGATAATGCTGGCGTCAATGCCGGGGATCGACGGGCTGAACTAACAAGCTTCGAGGACACGGACGCAAGCGCTGCGTCACGTCCTCGAACGACGAGCAACCCTCGCTGCGATTGGAGATCACCCGTGGACGTTCAGGAAGTCAGGAAGCTCGACGCGTATCTGAAGCGCGTGTTCGGCAATCCCAAGATCCGCGTCGTTCCGCGGCCGAAGAAGGAAGATTCCGCCGAGGTCTATATCGGCGAGGAGTTCATCGGCGTCCTGTTCGTCGACGACGAGGACGATGACCGCTCGTTCCAGTTCCAGATGGCAATTCTGGAAGACGACCTGGTCGAATAATGCGTGGCTGCGCCTGACGCTCGAAAAATCAGGCGCGCTGCACATGAATGCGCCTTCTCCCCTTGCGGGAGAGGGCCTCATGGCCCATCAATAAGCTCGCTTGGGTGAGGGGTATCTTTCCGCGAATTGCGTTCGTTGAGAGATACCCCTCGCCCAAGTGAGTTTGCCGCTCTGTCCGACATGCCCTTTCCCGCAAGGGGAGAGGGCGCATTGATCAGCACCGCGCCTCAGTTTTCGATCTGTGTAAGCTGGCGTAGCCCGCATGAGCGCAGCGACATGCGGGTTCAAACGTGCTGTGGGGGTGAAGCCGGATATCGCTTCGCTCATCCGGGCTTCTACGAACTACGCCGAACTACTTCACCACATGCATCTGGGCCGTCAGCCGCTCCATGGCGGCGGCGACATCCTGCCATTGCGACAGCCGGCTGCGCGGGAAACGGAACACGAGATCGGCGCCTTCGACGCGGCGCTCGCTGAGGCACATGCCGGGCGTGGCGGCATCGCGGGTGCAGCGCGCCACCAGCGCCGGCTGCTCGGCCACGAACAGATCCTCGACATCGTAAGGCGTGCCGGCGCGGAAGCCGCGCATCGTCAGGCCGTCCTGCACCGAAATCGCAGCCGGGTTCAGATAGCGCGGATAGATCGTCTTCAGCCGCGCCTCTGGCGACAGCGCATCGTGGTGCGCCGAGATCGACACGAAGATGCGGTCGATCGGGTGCGGCGCCTGATCCACCTGATCGGCAGAGACGTGATGCGGCGCCTCGGGCGGCGTCAATGCGGGATAGTCGAAGCCGAGATCGACGCGCTCCTGCGGGCCGGTGTGGCGCTGGATCTTCACCCGGATCGCCGCCGAGGGCACGTTGAAGACGGTGCCGCCGATGCTGACCGGCAGGCGCTCGGGACCCTTGTAGGCGCCGGCCCGCCATGTCGGCCACAACAAATAGGCGACCATCGCAACGGCCGACGCCGCCAGAACGCAGCCGACCACGATCGGCACGGCATGGCCATGTCCGTTCGAAGAGCGGGCAGTACGGACCGAAAACATCGTCATGGCGGGCAGGGGATCTCCGGGCGAATCAGTGCCGACTATGCCACGCCGCTACGGCTTTCTGCAGGATCTTACCAGCGGGGAGCCGCGCGTCCGGGGCGGCCGGAGTTAACCCTTCCTTAAGGATAATGTGGCGCTCGCCGCAGGATTTTGCCAAACCAGCATCGGGCAGTTCTGCAAGTTGAGTGAGTGCGTAAGATGTCGGCAGAGGCGTTCAATTCCCTGTTCTCGCTCCTGATCGGTTTCGCCCTGGCCGGCGCCCTGGCCAGCGGCTACCAGGCCTATGCCGAGCGTCCGCCCGGCTTCGAGCTGCTGCAGGAGGGCGTCACGCCGCGCCGCTTCGCCGCCGTGCCGTTCCTGGTGTTCGCCGCGCCCTTCATCATCATGCGCAACACGCTGCGCGGCGCCCGCATCGAGCGCCGCCGCTTTGAGTTCGTGATGCTGGCGACCGTGATCGCCGGCTTCTGGAGCATGATGTGCGGCACCTTCGTCGTCATGACGCTGCGCGCGGCCGGCGTGCTCGCCTGAGTTCCCTGAGCGCGGCTGTGGGCGCGGTTGCTTGAATTCGCGGCTATGGCTGTGCCAAGGTCTCTCGCGAACGGGAGACCTCGATGGCCATCTACGAACTCGACGGGCAGGCGCCCGAGCTGCCGGCGGATGGCAACTACTACATCGCCGACAATGCCACGGTGATCGGCCGCGTGAAGCTGGCGCGCGAGGTCACCGTCTGGTTCGGCGCGGTCATCCGCGGCGACAATGACTGGATCGAGATCGGCGAGAGCTCCAACATCCAGGACAATGCCACCTGTCACGTCGATCCCGGCTTTCCGCTGCGCGTCGGCCGCAACGTCACGGTCGGCCACAACGTCATCCTGCATGGCTGCACGGTCGAGGACGATGCGCTGATCGGCATGGGCTCGATCATCATGAATGGCGCCCATATCCGTCGTGGCAGCGTGGTCGGCGCCGGCGCCATCATCACCGAGGGCAAGGATTTCCCGGAATATTCGCTGATCATCGGCGCGCCCGCCCGCGTCGTGCGCACGCTGGAGCCGGCGCAGGTCGAGCGCATGGGCATCGCCGCCAAGGCCTATGTCGCCAAGGGGCCGCGCTACACCAAGGGCCTGAAGAAAATCGGCTGAGGCTGCGGGATCCGCGACGGATCAGGCGCGGCTCAGGTGCCTTCGGACTCGCTGGCCTCGCGCGCCGTCGCGATCCGCTCATGGCCGCTCGCCCACAGCGCATGCTGCTCGCTGCCGTCCTGATAGGGGTTGGCCTCGGCTGGAATGTTCTCGCGCGCGGCGCGCTGGCCCTGTTCGAACGGATCGGGGTCGGTGCTCATGCTGCGGTCCTGCTCCTCTGTCTGGGCTTCGTCTTCGGCTTGATCTTGGTCTTCGTCTCGGTCTTGCGCGCAGGCTTCGCCGCGGCGTCGCCGTCCTCGGCCGCGCTCCGGCGCAGGGCGTCCTTCAGATCAGCCGGCACGCCGTGCTTCTCGAGCAGGTCCATGAACGCCTCGTCGGCGAGATCCTGCAGGCTGAGCATCTGATCGCGGCCGAGCTGCTTGAGCTTGTCGAATGTGTCCTCGTCGAAAGCGATCAGCTTGCGCACCCGTCCTTGGTCTCCTCGCGCCATCAATCCTCTCCCGCCAGCATTGGTTCCGGAACGCGCTCTGCCCGGTGGGGTTGAAGCCTAAAGGGAGAGCATCCGATGGCCAGATTTTCTTTCGGGACATTGATCGTGATCGCAGGTCTCACCACCGCGACGGCCGTCTTCGCCCAGAGCGGCGGTGGGGGAGGTGGAGGTGGCTCGGGCGGTGGCGGCACGGGCGGCGGAGCGAGCGCCAGTGGCGGCGCCGCAGGTGGCGCCACGGCGGGCTCGGCGGGCGGAGCCACTGGCAGCGGGACGACCGGCAGCAGTTCGAGCGCCGCCAGCACATCCGGTGCTGGCACCTCGACGGGGACCGCCGCCGGCACGGTCGGCACGGGGACCAGCGGCGCGATCGGCTCGCCGTCCGGAAATGCAGCCGGTCTCGGCACCACGCCTTCAGATCCGAACAGCTCCACCAACGGCACGCGGCTATCGCAGCCGGGCGCGAGCGACGCCAACGGCACCAACAGTCTCGGCACGGCGCAGTCGACGGGGTCGCCGGGCAGCTCCGGCGTCACCACCGGCACCGGCCGGGGCGCGG
>NZ_CAFI01000125.1 GCF_000239775.1 Bradyrhizobium sp. ORS 375 | reverse complement strand
CCGTCATGCCCGGGCCTGTCCCGGGCATCCACGTCGTCCTCAGGATGCCGGACGACGTGGATGGCCGGGACAGGCCCGGCCATGACGCCTTGGAAGCAGGCGAGCTCAAAACCTCGATCGTCAAACGTCGTGCCCGCTTCGCACATATGGGCTCCCCACCCCGGCCCCTCTTCCGCCCTCCCGCCCGTCCTCCTCACCGCGGACTCTCCCATCCCATGACCATCGAAGTCATCGCCCTCTTCGCCATCCTGTTCGCGCTATTGGCCGGTGGCCTGTGGATCGGGCTCACGCTGGCCTTTACCGCGACCTTGCTGCTGGCGATGTTCCGCTCGATTCCGCTCGACAAGCTGCTCCCGCAATATGCCTGGAACATCCTGACCACCCAGGAGCTGCTGGCGTTGCCGCTGTTCATCCTAATGGGCGAGCTGTTGTTTCGCACCCGCCTGTCGCGCTCGCTGTTCCAGGGCCTCGCCCCCTGGGTCGGACTGCTTCCGGGCCGCCTGATCCACGTCAACGTCATCGGCTGCACCATCTTCGCGGCGATCTCCGGCTCGTCGGCGGCGACCACGCAGGTGATCGGCCGGATGTCGCTCAACGAGCTGTTGCGCCGCGGCTACTCACGGGACATCGCGATCGGCTCGCTCGCCGGCGCCGGTACGCTCGGCTTCCTGATCCCGCCGTCGAACATCATGATCATCTATGGCGTTCTCGGCGACGTCTCGATCCTGAAGCTGTTCACCGCCGGCGTGCTGCCGGGCCTGCTGCTCGCCGCGACCTTCATGGGCTGGGTGATGCTGCACACGACCCTCAAGACGGAAATGGTGCCGAAGGCGGAGGCGCAGCTGTCGCAGGTGCCCTGGGCCGAGCGCTTCGCTGCGCTGAAGGACCTGGCGCCGGCCCTGTTCCTGATCGCCTGTGTGCTCGGCTCGATGTATGGCGGCCTTGCCACGCCCTCGGAAGCCGCCGCCGTCGGCGTGCTCGGCGCGGCGTTGGTCGCCTTTTTCCAGGGAGCTCTATCTCAGCAGGTCATCCGCGACGTGATGATCGGCTCGGTCATCACCTGCTCGATGATCGCGCTGATCGTGCTCGGCGCCTCGATCCTCGGCAATGCCGCGGCGTTCCTCGGCATCCCCCAGGCGGTGGCGGCCTTCGTCAAGGGCCTCGGCCTGTCGCCGTTCATGCTGATCACGGTCCTGATCGTGTTCTATCTGATCCTCGGCTGCTTCCTCGACGGCTTCTCGATGATCGTGATGACCCTGCCGATCGTGCTGCCGATCGTGAAGGGCGCCGGCTTCGACGAGGTGTGGTTCGGAATCTTCCTGGTGCTTGCCGTCGAGATGGCCCAGATCACGCCGCCGGTCGGCTTCAATTTGTTCGTCATCCAGGGCCTGACGGAGGACGGCCTCGGCTACATCGCCCGCGTGACCGCCCCCTATCTCGCCATCATGGTCGCCTTCGTGCTGCTGCTCACGTTGTTTCCTGGCATCGTGACGATCCTGCCGCGACTGCTCTACGGGTGATCCATGTGACGTCGACGAGATCTTTCCACGCCGTCATTCCGGGGCATTCGCGCGCAAAACGGCGAAGCCGTTTTGAAGCAGCGCGAATGAACCCGGAATCCATAACCACGAAAGGTGACGGTGCAGCGAGACGGGGACGGCGTCGGTCTTCGAACAGACGGCCAGTCGTGGTGATGGATTCCGGGCTCGCGCTTCGCGCGCCCCGGAATGACGACCGAGTTGGCGTCCGCGCGATGCGAGCGGCCGGGTCAGGCTGCGCGCATGCCGTCGAGAAACTTCTGCACCTCGCCCTTCAGCCGCAGGCTCTCGCTGGACAGCGCCTGGGCCGAGGCGAACATCCGGTTGGAGCTTTCGCCGGTCTCGCCTGCCCCGCGCGCCGCGCTGCGAATGTTGTTGACGACCTCGGCGGTGCCGCTCGCGGCCGAGCGGACGCTCTGGGTGATGTTCTGGGTGGCGGCGCGCTGCTGCTCGACTGCGGCCGAGATCGACGCGGCGATCTCGTTGATGCGCTCGATCGTGGACCCGATCGCCTTGATGGCGTCGACCGATTCCTGCGTCACGGTCTGCATGTTGGCGATCTGGCTCGAGATCTCCTCGGTCGCCTTGGCGGTCTGCCCGGCGAGCGTCTTGACCTCCTGGGCGACGACCGCGAAGCCGCGGCCGGCGTCGCCGGCGCGCGCGGCCTCGATGGTGGCGTTGAGCGCCAGCAAATTGGTCTGCTCGGCGATCGAGGTGATCAGCTTGACAACGTCGCCGATGCGGTTGCCGGCGTCGGACAGCTCCTTGATGCGCTGGTCGGTCGCGGTGGCCTGGTTGACCGCTTCGGCAGCGATCGCGTTGGATTCCTGCACGCGGCGGATGATCTCGGCGATCGAGCCGGACAGTTCGTCGGAGGCGGCCGCGGCCGTGCGGACGTGCTCGGAGGCGGTTTCGGAGGCGCCGGCCGACTGTCCCGAGAGGTCGGCCGTGGTGCGCGCGGCCTGGGTCAGCTGGCGCGCCTCGCGCTCGAACTCGCTCGACGAGGTCAGCACGTTCTCGATGATACCGCCGATGCTGGCCTGGAACGAGTCGACGAAGCGCTGCAACTCGGCCTTGCGCTGCTCGACGGCCGCGGTTGCCGACGCCGCCTGCTCCTCGCGCATCCGACGCCGCTCGCTGGCGGCGCTGCGAAACACGACCAGGCTGCGCGCGATCTCGCCGATCTCGTCGCCGCGCTCGTCCGACTTGATCTCGACGTTCTCGCGTCCCTCGGCGATCGCAGTCAGCGCCTCGGTCACCGCGCTCAGCGGCTTGGTGACGCGGCTCACGGCCAGCATCGTCAGCCCGAGCACGAGCAGCGCAGCCACGACCGCGGCGATGATCATGGTCTGCATGGCCTGCGACAGCATGGCATCGAGTTCCGCCATGGGCACGCCGACATAGAGAATGCCGATCACCTTGGCCGCGGGATTGGTAATGGGGAAATAGGCTGTCATGAACGGCTTGCCGAACAACACAGCCGGCCCTTTATAGGCCTCGCCACGGCGCAGCAGCGCCTGCGCGGGATGATCCGCGGCGAGCTGCGTGCCGACGGCGCGGTCGCCGTTCTCCTTCTTGACGTTGGTCGAGCGGCGCACGAACTGGCCGTTGTCGTCGACAACAAACAGCGTTGCGCTGCCGCCGACATAGGACACCGCGCGGTCGACGATGGCGTGATCCTTGATCTCCGGTATCGCCGGGATCTCGATGCGCGTGACCGTGCCGTTCTGCACGTTGACCTTGGCGTCCTTGAACGTCTCGTTGAAGGTCAGCGCGAAGGTGCGCAGATTGCCTTCGATGTCGCGTTTGGCGCGATCGGCGAAATCGTTGGTGAGGGACCAATAGGCGGCACCGACCACGAGCGCCGTGTTCAGCGCGATGACGACGACGGCACCGACCAACGCCTTGGTGCTGAGCTTCAATTTGACGGACACGTCAGAAACCTTCCGAGGGAACTGCAACTGAATCTCAAAGTGCCCGTATTTGGTTTCTATCCAATTATTTTCCGGCCGGAAGAATACTGACATCGCCGGAAAAGCAGCAACAAGATACCTGCGCAATGTCTCCCACCCCCATCATCGTATGGTTTCGCGAGAGCCTTCGACTATCCGACCACCCGGCGTTGTATGCCGCTGCCCAGACCGGTGGACCGGTCGTTTGTAGTTACATCTACGATCAGGAGAGTCCCGGGCTTCGACAACTCGGCGGAGCAACGCAATGGTGGCTGGCGCAATCGTTGCGCGCGCTCCGGGCTGAGCTGCAGGCGCTCGGCACCGACCTGGTGATCCGCCGTGGGCCGGCCGCGAAAGTGCTCGGCCAGCTCGCGCGCGAAACCGAGGCCGGCGCCGTGTACTGGAACGATGTCGCTCAGGCCGGACCGCGCGGGGTGGCCGCTTCCGTCGAGGCAGGCCTCGGCGACATCGGCGTCGCGTCGCGTGTGTTTCCGGACGACCTCCTGGTCGATCCGGCAACCATGAGCGGCAAGGATGGGCGCGGCCCGCGCGTGTTCACCCCGTTCTGGAAGCGCGTGCTGGCGCTCGGCGATCCGGCGAAGCCGCTGCCGACGCCGGTCAGGCTGCCGCCGGTCGCCGGCATCGCCAGCCTCGGTATCCATGAGCTGGCGCTGGAGCCGACCAGGCCGGATTGGGCGGGCGGCCTGCGCACCACGTGGCAGCCCGGCGAGCGCACCGCGCAGCAGCGGCTCCGCGGCTTCCTCGAGAGTGCCGTCAGCAGCTACGCCGCCGATCGCGACCGCCCCGACATCGACGCCACCTCACGGCTGTCGCCGCATTTACGGTTTGGCGAAATCAGCCCGCGGCAGATCTGGCACGCGGCCCGTTTCGCCGCGGAAGAGCGCCCGGCGCTAGCCAAGGGGATCGACAAATTCCTGAGCGAGGTCGGCTGGCGCGAGTTCAGCCGCCACCTGCTTTACAACAATCCCGACCTCGCCACCCGCAATCTGCAACCGTCGTTCGATCCGTTTCCCTGGACGCAGGACGATGCCGCGCTCGCCGCCTGGCAGCGAGGGCAGACCGGCTATCCGATCGTCGACGCCGGGATGCGCGAGCTGTGGCACACCGGCAGCATGCATAACCGCGTCCGTATGGTGGCCGCCTCGCTGCTGGTCAAGCATCTGCTGATCGACTGGCGGCAGGGCGAACAATGGTTCTGGGACACCCTGGTCGACGCGGACGCCGGCAGCAACCCGGCGAGCTGGCAATGGGTCGCCGGCTCCGGTGCGGATGCCGCGCCCTATTTCCGCGTCTTCAACCCCGTGCTGCAGGGCGAGAAGTTCGATGCCAATGGCAGCTACGTGCGGCGTTGGGTTCCCGAGCTGTCGCGCCTTCCTGCGGGGCTGATCCACCAACCCTGGGCGGCAAAGCCGCTCGAGCTCGCCGAGGCCGGCGTTACGCTCGGCCGCTCCTACCCCGCGCCGATCGTCGATCACAAGCACGGGCGAGAGCGTGCGCTGGCGGCGTATGCGAGCTTGCGCACAAGTGATTAGTTGCGCTCGCTTTGACAGCTGGGAGAATCCAGCTATCGTCGTAGGGTTTCCAACACATCGGGGGACCGATATGGACGACACCACACTGACCGACCCGACCGTCGCCGCACCGGGCACGCCGCCCGAGGCTCCGGCCGATCCGATCACTGCCGCAGCGCCGAAGGCGAAGCGGGCTGCCAAGAAGCCGGCCAAGAAGGCCGCGAAGAAGGCCGCACCGAAGCGGGCCGCTGCCAAGGCCAAGAAGGTTGCGACCAAGAAGTCGGCCAAGAAGACTGCAAAGAAGACCGTGAAGAAGGCGGCGAAGAAGACCGCGAAGAAGGCCACCAAGAAAGCGGCCAAGAAGACGAAGAAGGCCAAGCGCTAACCTGCTTGATCGGGACCGAGGGTTGGGTTCTCACCTGTCCTGATGGTCTCGGCGAAACAATCCAGTGCCCGGTAGTGGGGACGATCTGGCGCTGGATTGTTTCGTGCGTTTGTTCGGGCTTGCTGCCGCGCCCATCTGACGGCCGGCCGGGAACATATCTGTCGCGGGCGCCTTAGCTTCTCCCAAGATGATGGGAGATGCGACGCTGAGGTGCCGATGAGGCTAGCGCGGAGCGGATGCCGGCCAGAGCAGCGCCGGCTCCTCGGACGGTGGCGGCGGTCAATCGCCTGCGGTGGCCTGATCATCGCCTTGTCCGCCTCTGCCGCCCATGCCGAGGCTGCCGCAGGCAGTCACGGCTCCGAGGTTCTGCTGCTGGTGCAGGTCGCGTTGCTGATCGGCGTCGGCCGCGGCCTCGGCGAGCTGATGCAGCGCGTCGGCCAGCCCTCGGTGCTCGGCGAATTGCTGGGCGGGCTGATGCTCGGGCCTTCGCTGCTCGGCTGGTTGTGGCCCTCCGCCCAGGCCGCGATCTTTCCGCACGAGCCGGCCCAGACGGCGATGATCGAGGGCCTGGCACAATTCGGCATCCTGCTGCTCCTGCTGCTCACCGGCATGGAGGTCGACCTGAAACTGGTGCGGCAGGTCGGCCGCCCGGCCGTGACGATCTCGGTCTTCGGCATCGCCCTCCCGTTCGCCTGCGGCTTCGCGCTCGGCCAGTGGATGCCGCAGACACTGCTGCCGCATCCGGAGGCGCGGCTCGTGGCGTCGCTGTTCCTCGGCACGGCGCTGTCGATCTCGTCGGTCAAGATCGTCGCCGTCGTGGTGCGCGAGATGAACTTCATGCGCCGCAATGTCGGCCAGATCATCGTGGCCTCGGCGATCATCGACGACACGCTCGGCTGGATCATCATTGCCGTGATCTTCAGCCTCGCCTCCCGCGGCAGCCTCGACCTGCGCGGCATCGCGCAGTCCGTCGTCGGCACATTGCTGTTCCTGAGCTTCAGCTTCACGATCGGACGGCGCCTGGTGTCCATCCTGATCCGCCTGGCCAACGATCACCTGGTCAGCGCCTCCCCCGTTGTCACAGTCATCCTGCTGCTGATGAGCATCATGGCCCTGATCACGCATCTGATCGGCGTGCACACGGTGCTCGGCGCCTTCGTCACCGGCGTGCTGGTCGGAGAGTCCCCGATCCTGACGCGGCAGATCGACGAGCGACTGCGCGGCCTGATCACCAGCCTGTTCATGCCGGTGTTCTTCGGCCTGGCCGGCCTCGGCACCGATCTCACCCAGCTCCGCACGCCCGACCTGCTGCTGTTCACCGCTGGCCTCGTGGTGGTCGCAAGCCTCGGCAAATTCGCTGGCGCGCTGGCCGGCGGGACGCTGGGCGGGCTCACGCGGGACGAATCGCTGGCGCTCGCCAGTGGCATGAATGCGCGCGGGTCGACCGAGGTCATCATCGCCTCTATCGGCCTGTCGATGGGCGTGCTGAGCCAGCCCTTGTTCACGATGATCGTGACCATGGCGGTCCTCACCACGCTGGCGATGCCGCCGATGCTGCGGGCCGCGCTGCGCCGGCTGCCACCTGATCGCTCCGAGCAGGCCCGGCTCGAGCGCGAGGCCTATGAGCGCACCGGCTTCATGGGCAGCCTCGAGCGGCTGCTGCTGGCGGCCGATGACAGCAACAGCGGACGTCTCGCTGCGCGGATCGCTGGCCTGCTCGCCGGCCCGGGTGGACGCCCCGTGACGGTCATCGACGTGGGACGCCTCCGGCACGCGGTCCAGCCGCCGGTCGAGGCTGACGGTCCCTCGCGCTCCGAGGCCGTCGTCAAGGACGCCGCCCAGCAAGGTGCGCGGCGGACCCAGACCGACGGGGATGTCGATGTGACCACGCGTGCGCCGGCAGTCGGGCTGCATGAGGCGGTCGAGGAAGAGGCGCGCAAAGGCTTCGACCTGATGTTGATCGGCATCGAGCAAGGGCTCATGTCCGACGGCAAGTTCAGTCCGGCCTGCCAGGAGATCGCCTCGGGTTTTGAAGGCCCGCTTGGGCTGGCTTTCACGGCCGCGAACGCGTCCGGCGAACCGGCGCAGCAGCCCAACATCCGCATCCTGGTCCCTGTCTCAGGCCGCGGCGTCTCCCGGGGCGGCGCGCAGGTCGCGATTGCCCTCGCGCATGCGCAGCATGCCGCGCTCCACCTGCTCTATGTGTCGACCACGCGGGGCAGCGGCAGCGGCGAGCGATCCGCCGAGGAGCAGGACCGTGCCAATCAGGTTCTCAGCGACAATGCGACCGCGGCCCGGCGATATGACCTCCAGGTGACGACGAGCACTGCCGCGACGGCGCCGGACGTCGCGATCCTGGACGAGGCGGCCCGGATCGGAGCTGACCTGATCGTCCTCGGCGTCGACCGGCTCCAGGGCCCGACGCTCGACTTCGGCGCCATGATCGCCGCGGTGCTTGCCAATTCGAAGGTGCCGTTGCTGGTCGTATCGGCCGGAATGTCCACCACGGCGCGCCGCAATGATCCCTGATCGCGTGCCGAGAGTGCCGTCCTCACCAGGAATCCGGACAGGGGTCGACGATCTTCCAGAGCTCGACGCCGTTCGTGATCTTCTTCATCTCGGTCGTGAGCCCGCCGTTGCGACGAATCCAGGACTTCACCGTCTCGGGATAGAACGACATCAGCTCGGACGTCCCCTCCAGGCTGGTGACCTTGATGCCAAACGTGAACGCCTTGTCGTAATAGGCCTGGTGGAACCCGATACTCGCCTTCGGCGTGACGCAGATCTTGTTCAGCGGCACGATGCCGAACACCAGCGTGCAGGCCGAGTTGCAGATGCCGTCGATGATGACCCGCTGACGCGTGTCGCGGATGTGCCTGTACTTGGCCTTGTACTCTTCGATATACCCGCCATGATCGCGCGTGATGTGCAGATCCGCATGCGCCGGTGTCGCGGCGATCAGCGAAAGCACGACGCATGGGATCAGGCGTTTCATGGATTGGACAGGAAACCCGGTCTCAAGTCGGCGCGATCGCGGCAGGGCCGTTCGGCCCGACGGCATCTCCCGAACATTGTCATGGAATCCTTAAGCATGCGGAAAAGGCCAAAATTTTGACAGAACGGCCCTCTTTGCGCACCCTTTCCGCCCCTGTCGGGCTAGATTACCGGCCCGATGGCTGCCTTACTGTCGTTTCCTGGAGGAAAAACATGAGCAAGCTCGCATTGTCAGCCGCAGCCCTGATCGTCGCCGCGGTGGCCCTGGCTCCGGCCGCCTCCGAGGCGCGCGGCCATCACCGACACCATCGCCATCACCATGGCCTGCCCTACGCGATCAGCTACCTGCACAATTATGGCCCTGGCCCACTGCCCGGCACCTTCGCGTTCTACGACGGTCCCTCGACCAACCATTGCTACCAGAGCTCGGCCGCCTATATCGGCCAGGACCGGCGCAGGCACCCCTGCTTCTGACGCAGGCGGCCGCCTCCAGCAAGTCGATGACGATGCGCTGCGAAGGCTGGCCTTGCCCCGCCAACTCTGATATCCGGAGCTCCTTGGTGGGTCTGCATCCCGTCGGTACGCGCTCGTAGCTCAGCTGGATAGAGCATCGGATTTCGATTCCGAGGGTCGGGAGTTCGAATCTCTCCGAGCGCGCCAGCGACACGGCTAAATTGCCTCAATGAAGCAAAGGGATTGCACAGCGATTGCCGTCGGTCGCTTCTGAGGTTTCTCGAAAATCGGGATCAAAGTGGGGAATTCGGGACCGATGCGGAACAAAAATCCCGGAAGAAGTCCGGACTAAGTCGAATGCATTGAACGCGGGAGGTGGCTTGCGGGCCGCCCGACCAGGAGGCAAAAACCTAGCGGCTTCACACGCGCAGACGTCGAGACTGCGCCTATCGCGCCTGGATCCATATGATGCACGATGCAGGTCGCCGGGCCAACGCAAAGCAGATCCGGCCAAGCCCATTGCTTCTGCGGCGAAGCCGTTGATCTTAAGACCACTAGCGGTCACGTCTATTCCGGCCACATGCTGGCACCCCAAAGGCAAGACCGGCATAATCATCTGCAGTCTCTATTCGATGACTAAGCCTACCGAGCTTCTCAATATCGGCTTCCAGCATGTCCGTTGCCATATCGGGTTGCGTATACTTCATATTGATACGTACCGTCCGAACTCCACGAAAGAGTATGCGCCGGAGTTCATTTGGGATCGCCGGCCGCACGCGGTGAGTTGGACAACCAAGTCATCGACGGCCTGAGAGGAGAAGCGCAACGCTTCCCCCTGCCCGATGCGCTGAAAAACAAAAAAGCCGCCCGAAGGCGGCCTCCTCAACGATGCACTCGATACGATCAACACTACCTGACCGCAACGCCCAGCCGGGCAGCCCCTCGCTTGATCAGGGATGAAATCAGGTCGACCGCGCGGGTCTGGTGAACAACTGGATCCTCGACGTGGATGGCCCGGATCTCCGCGGCCAGTGCCGAGTGCGCCGTGCTCAACTCAAGCGACACGCGGAAAGGTGCGCTCTGCACTTTCCGGTAAACCGCATTCAGATTGAAACAAGGAATGACAGTCCCAAGATCATCGTTTTCTGATCTATCCAACGGACGCTTTTCGATCCTGAAGTCGATATCGGCTGGAAGGCATTGCGAGGTACGCACGTAGAACTGGTCGACCTTCTCGTATCCATTGGCCAGCTGCAGGTCATCAAAAAACCTCGGATGATAGCAGAAGTAGCCGTGGTTGACCGAACCGATGCTCGGAGACTGGTGTGCGACGACCCCGCCTATTTTCAGAGCATCATGCATCACCTTGAACACGTTCACCTGATTGATGATATGCTCGGATGTTCCGAAATTCAGCACGACATCGAATGAGCCGCAGAGATCGGCGGGCATCTCCTCGCGGTTAAGATCGAACACGCGTGTCTTATGCCCCGGGCAAACATCGAACGATACATAGTCGATGGCGGTGTGCTCGAGCAGCTCCGACAGATACAGCATCTCACGGCCAGGTTTTAGGAGTGAGCGCTCGGCGAGATCCTCTGCAACATCATCCGATATGGGGCTTCCGCCAAACGCAGCCACCAACAGCTGAGCGTCCTCGACGGTGAGATCGTGCAAGAACGAGGAGCCGATATCCAACACAGCGTCGCCCGGCTTGAGCAGGCCTCGCCTCTGCAGATACCAAAGATACGACGTCAGAATACCCATACCACCCCACCCTACGCCGGTACGGTGGCATATTACCAAATGTTGCAGCACGGACAAGCGTCTATCTTGATTAGGCCGTTCAGCGCTGTTGATCTTCATAGACGTCCGAGATCACGAAGCAATCGCCCGCCACGAAGTTGCTCGCATCGGCCTTGACGCACGTCCCGCCGGTCGATCCACAAAGGATGGAGCAAGTGATCGTCTTGCCATTTGCCGCGATCTCATGCCCCGCCAGGCCAGCACCCGCGTTCGGGGTATTCGGAAGCGTGAATCCGATCGTGTTTGTGCAGCTTCCGATCGTTGAGATGGAGAAGTCGAGTGACGCCGGTGCCGCTGAGGCCCTCGACGGCGCCAGATCATTGGCGAGCGCCAGGGTCGGGTTGCCGGCCACGCCGTCGCCGTTGCTGATGGTGATCCCCGCGGCCGGCGCCGTGATCGTGCGCGCGGCCGCGGTGCCGGCGCCGCTGCACGCGATCATGCGATTTGGTCGACAGCGCCGCGACGGGATCGGATCGGCTTCCCGGGCTTGGACGGTGGTACCGACAACCAGCGACGGCCGCGTGCGGGTCGCCGTGCAATCCTCAGGGTCGCCGGGGTCCGCGGTGGTGCGACACTTGATGGCCCGATTGACCATCTGCGCCAGCTTGGCATTGGTGACGCTGTTGGCCGCGTAGGCGCCGTCGCGAGCATTCCGCAACCGATCGCGTTGCCTTTCTCGCGGAAGGCGCAGGTTGAGGCGGCAGCCGCCTGGATATTCGGGACGTTGCCGGTGGTGTTGGCGCGCGGCCAATCACCGCCAACGCGCCCGATTGCGGCAGCATCGAATCCAGCACCTTGGTTGGCGCCGATCGCCGCGGCGCACGAGCCTGCCGACGTCGAGACATCACGGCGCACGGGCTGCCCGGATCACGTGCCCACCGGGGCCGCTACCGGGCGAGCCCAAATAACGGACAGCCATTTGGGACGTGCCGATGTCTTCGAGATCTCCGAAGCCATATCCGCGAAGCTCTTGCGCGATCTCGTCGGGATCGAAATGACTGAGCCAGGGTTCACCGATTTCGGCCGTATACGCCCCGAGCGCGACGATTCCGGCTCGCTACTCCGGCGGATAGCTCTCCAGCGGTCCGCTATAATCGAACACCACCACGGATTCCGGGACGCTAGCAATATAACGCAGCGTCGTCCCTATGGCTGCTCGCCCAAGATAGGGGACGACGCCAAGCCCGATGAAGAGCGCGGGGCGATCAGGATCGAAGCCGGCATCACGTAGCCCCGCGACCGAGATCGTCACTTTCGAAGTCGATCGCCGAAAAGGTCAGCGAGGCCGGAATAGTGAGGCCGACCTCCGACAGGCGCCTTCGTTTCCGGGCTTGGGTCGCGGGATGATCGACCTCGAAAACCCGCAACCCTAAATCCGAATATGGATTGCGCAGCGCGAATGTATCCAAGCCGGCGCCGAGAGCCACCGCTTGCCGCACGCCGCGTGCCACGGCCACACCAAGGCAATCCTCGGCAAAGCGGCTGCGCGCCGCGATGAAGATGCGCATGCCCCGTTGTGCCGGGCTTGCGGATATCCAGCGATGATGGCATCGGCGCCGTCACCACGGATGGTGCGGGCGAGAGGATCGGAGAATACCTTGCCGCCCTCCAATAGCTGATGGGCAGCCCGATATCTGGCTGCGCCGAGAGCGGTCCGACTTGGTTGTCGTTCGGACATAGATTTGCCTCTGTTGAGGGGACAATAAATCTCGTTCGCTCGCGCTGAGATCAATCATGATCCTAGCGCGACAACGCTGCTTGAAGCACGGATGGATGCTAGAAGTTTTGGTTTCGGGAAACTGGCGAAGGACGGCCGAAAGAGCAACTCTTGATCGAAACTATGTTTTGTGTTCATTACTTGAGTAAGGGCAGCGCTATTTTGACATCGCTCGTACCTGCCCGCCCCACTTCGCATACTCTCCAGGAGCCTCGTTGGCGCTTGCTTCGTGAGGCGCGTGTTTTTTGGCGGTGACCAGCCGTTGGCTGGTTACCCTACTGTCGCCGTTGCTGGTGTCGCCTCTGTTGGTTCAGAGTTTTTGCTCGGGGAATGCAGACACTGCAGGGTGCCGTGCCGCAGCCCGAAGGCGTGATGAACTGAACCTTTGAACCGTCTGCGCTGCCGACTCCACCTCCAATGTTGCCGTGCCGCGCAAGCATGACAACGGCATGCTCTAGCGACGACATGTGGTGCGGTGATCAGCGTCGCGGTGCGCAGGTCCGCTTGCCAACAAACCCTTGCCTGTTGTTGCGGGTATCGCGCGGCGCTGGCGCCGTCGACTACATGGGCCCGCTGTCGCCGAACGACGAGCCTGTCACCGCGCTGTTCAGCGCACCGCGCGACGTCATCCATCCTAAAGCTGGCTGACACGAGGATTATCGGCGGCGGCCCGACGCGCGCAATGATACCATCGGATTATTCGAAACATTTTGCGCGAATTTAACACGATCTGGGCCATTGTCCCCGGACCGAAGCGGCATGGGATGCAACGATGATTGTTCAGATCAAGGCGATGTGCGAGGCCAATGGCTCGGTGCTGGCTGCGACCTCCTACGATGATACCGATGAGCAGGCGCGGGCGACCGCGGTGATCGGTCTGCTGCAGCAGGTCCTCGCCCATTCCGGCGACGCTGACGATCAGCGCCTGTTCACGTTGGACATCGGCACGGTTTCCGGGCTCTGAGTTCAAGAGCGAGCGCAGCCGCCGCGCGCCAACGCGCTACCAGCCTCGGCCCCGCCGATCGATCGTTCATCTGATGATGCAGGCCTTTGCCTGCCGGCTCCATTTGAAAGCGGCGCCACATGGCGGCCTGGGCCGGGTGCCCGCCGGACACTCGTTCCACACCGGCGCTCCCATCTCCCAGCCATCCACGACGCATCCGCCATTAGGAGCGACATGGCATCCTGGACCACAGGATTGGTTTGCGATCGCTCCGCCGGCTTCAGCGGCAAGGCCGGTCAACAGCACGGCGAGAAACATCAGCCTCATTGCTCTACTCCAATGCATGCGCGGTGCGCAGGAGCCGTTCGCCTCACTTGGGCCTTCAGCGCCGGCCACTCCTCCGGAAAGCGTCGAGCGCTCAGTCCGTTCCTGCACAATGCGCGACGGCGCTGTTTCGAATGAGGCCAACCAAGCATGCGTCCTCGCGATTTCTGCCGCTCGCCTGTGACGAAAGATCGCGGCGCGCATCATGGACCCGCCTTGCTCTCCGCACGAGAACGCCACAACTCACCATCGAAATGGTTCGAAGCTCGGCGCGGCGAGGATGTTTTTACCATATTTCGATCCGACCGCGCCTGTCTGGGCACCACGGAAAGCTAAAAGTCATCTCTTCACATCAAACGTAGCGAAAAGAACTGATTTCCACCACGAAGCGACAACAGTTTCGGATGGATCGGGGTGAAGCGGTCAGACAGGTCAACATCATGGCTCGAAAATTCACGCCGCGCGAAGTGATTGCCCGATCGTACCCCAGCTGGGATTACGCCATGGCTGATCGATTGATCGCATGGCTCGACCACTGCGGATACGAGATCGTCGAGAAGAGAGACGAGATCGCTGCCGCAAACGGCACGGCCGATGAGTTGCCACCGCAGATGATCAGCGCCTGCTGACCGACGCTCCCGATCGCACTGAACACGCGCGACTGAAGCACCTCGCTCAGACGGAGGTCTGCTGGAACTGGTCAGGAGTTCGGGGGTTCAACAGACAACGCAAGACCAAGCATCGTTGCACGTCACGGGAAAACCATGCCTCGCAAGCTCCCGCCCCGCCAGGTCATCGCCCGCTCCTATCCGACCTGGGATTATGCCATGGCCGACCGTCTCATCGCATGGCTGGACGATTGCGGCTACGAGATCGTCGAGAAGGCGGCGCACCCGGACGCCAGCCTTGTACCGGCTGCGCCGGAGAAGGAGACATCGTTGGAAAGGTCGCATTGATCTCGCCGCAACCACGGTATGGACCCGGCGAGACCATGACCCTTCGGCCTTCGTCGTGAGCTGCGGCCTCAGGCGAGCAGCTGCTTTTCGATTTCATAGACCGGCAGCTTGACCAGGTCCTTGTGGACCTCGCCATGCAGAACCTTGCGCACGGCGTCGGAGTAATCGGCGCGGATCATGCCGAGTGCGCGCGGCGAGGCGACCATGGTCAAGGCTTTGGTCTCGCCGGCGAGGACGGCGTGATGAAGCCGGTCGGCGATCTGCTTGAGAAAGGCCCGCTCGGCCTGATCGTGCCAATCCGTCTGCTCCACCGAGCTGCGGGCGTGGCCGAAGGATTGCTGCACGGAGCCCGGCGCATCGCTGCCTTGAGCGCTCGTGCGGTCGTTCTCGTGCTCATGAACCTCCTTGGTGTGCAGGTTCGGAAACATGCTGTCGCCGACATTCTCCAGGATCAGCGCCTTGCGCCCATCGCACACGACGACCCAGTCGCCGGTTCCGACCTTCATCTTGTCCATCACCCTACTCCTTCGTCGCTCGCACCCACCTGGGCAACGCGAGCCAAGCCCTAGAGGCTTTCTTCGAAATCTTCCAAGGAGAGACCGAATTCCGACAAGGCTTCCTCCAGATAGTCGCCGAGCATCGGCGTCTCGATCAGATAGGTGGCTGTGCGGTTGTTGTGCGCCTGGGCAGCCTGGGCGCGCAGCTCATCCCAATTCTCGAGCGAGCCGTCGCCGCGGCCGAGCCAGGTCAGCGCCACAAGATCGATCTGCTCGTCGACATTGAGCCCCTTTATGAAGCTGATAAGCTCCGATCGGTCGGTGTTCCGACCGCGTCCCCCGGTGCCCGGCGCCGAATCGTCGTCCGCGAGATCTGCGAGCAGATCCGGCTCGGCGGCTTCCATCTCGTACTGATGAGCCTTCGTCACGACGAAGGCGACCTTCTCCGGCGAGATGGACAGGTTGGGCGGGCTGGTCGTCATTCTGCGTCTCCCTGGGGCCGAGGGCAACGCGCCCTAGTCCCATCGAGGTGACGCTAGGCGCTCCGGCGGGAGTGCACTTTGCGCAAGATCAAGGCAGGCCGGCGGCACGGAGAACGGTTCTGCTCGGCCACGTCGTCAGCGAAGACCTTCCTCTGAGTCGAGAACGAACGACAGCGGCTTCCTACCAAGTGGCAACGAGTCCGCCGGAATGGGGCTGCTGTGCGACGAGGATCATCGGTTTGCCCGGATGCGCTTTCGTAGCCTTCCGCTTCGCGCTCGCTGCGGACTTGGTCGGCGTCTCCGACATCTTCGTTGCTGTCCGGGGCACTTCGACGGTCGCGGTGGCCACCGCCTCGCGCTTGGTCTCGGTGACGTTCATCTGCGCAAACGCGTCACGCGGATGGCTCCGCGCAGGCTCGGTGGCCGACACGACCGCCGGCTGCTCGGCCTTCGCGACCGTCACAGGTGCCGGCACCGACGTATCCATCACGATCCGCTCAGGCCACTGGCGGGCCGATTTGATGCGCACGGCCGGCAGATCGGATGCGGCTGTCAAGTTCGCCGGCAGCGGTACGCTGGGAAGCACAGCGTCCGCGAGGATCAGCAGCGCGAACAAAGTACCGCCAACAAACAGAAAGTAACGCAAGATGGGCATAATTCACCGCTCCGTCGGCTCACTTGAGCCGACCATCCACCCTAACGGAGGCCATGACAGTATGTTCCCGGCGCAACCGATCAGGTTCAACGACCGCCGGAAACTAGCGCGACATAATTAGATTTTCGTCGCTGCAACCAGCACGCATTTGGCCGTGCTGACATTAACGTTGACAAATCCGACATGGACGGCGGCGAAGGTCCGGCGGCTCTGCGACCGCACTTCTCCCGAGACGACCCGGCGACGGTCGCTCACATGCCCACCGTCGCGCCGGGCGAAGGCGCAGTTGATCTCGACATCCTTGACGGCGAAGCCATTGGTATTGCGCAACGTGAAGGTCACGAGGGCTTTCGACCCGAGACCGCCTCGTCGCCACGACTGGGAACTGATGCGCAGGCCGGACAAAACGTCCGGGCTCGGGGTCGCAGGACGTTCTTGCCGCAGGATCGGGGCGAGGCTCGCATTGGCGTCCATCAGCCTGCTCCCCGGGCCGACGGCCGCCCCGGACGGAGCTGGACTGGTGCCCAAGTTTTCCGCCGCTCCGGGCACCACGGACGGGAAGCCCCGCGACGGCTGCGTGCCGTCCTCATCGCCGGCGTAGGGCGCATTCGCATGGTTCATCACGAGCTGCGCGAGGGATATGTCTGCGTTCTCGCCGTCATCCGCCGACACGATCAGCCAAGCGACCACGCCCGACGTGATCAGCGCCAGCGCGAGCAGGCCCAGCAACGCGGTTCCCAGCGGGATCTGCGCGTCGTCGCGCCGGCGCGCGGCCAAGGAAGCCGTAGCGCCGAGCTTGCGTCCCAACGAACGAGAGAGACCCGCGCTCATGTCTGTCTGCACCATCGGCCGCCCCGGCGGGGCGTTTGGAAGTTCAATCAGCAAACAACGACAGCGTTGCAGGCAAAGCCGACAATTGGAGGGCAGGTTCGGATACCGGCTGGTTGGGGGCACTGGCGCGGCCGCGGGCGAGCCGTTAAACAGGCGCGTCGTTGCCGACATCATGCAAACGCTGCCGCTGCTCGGGCGGTTCACTGGGCGAAAGATCTCGACGATGCTGCAAGTCACCTGGGACCACATTCATCTCCGCAGCCCGGACCCGGAAGCGACCGCCAACTGGCTCCACGACATTCTCGGCGGCGAGATTGTCCGCAATCCCGGCCGCATCGACGTCAAGCTGGGAGGCGCCAGCGTGTTCATTGCCAAGGTCGAGCCGGGTGACGGCGTCAATGCTCCGCCTGTGACGCCACACCAGGGCCTTGATCATTTCGGGCTCACGGTGAAGGACATCGACGCCGTGGCGGCCGAGCTGAAGGCCAAGGGCGTCACCTTCACGACCGAGCCGACGACGATCCGCCCCGGTGTGCGCATCTGCTTCATCCGCGGCCCCGAGGGCATCTCCATCGAGCTCCTCGAGCGCGACAAGAGATACGCCTGATCGGCCGCGTCCCGACTACGTCATGCTGCCCGGCATGAAGCAGCGGATCGAGAGCCCCTGATAGCCGCGCATCGGCCAGACCATGGTGCGGCCGACGCGGTTGGGCTCGGTGATCACGGCATCGTCGGGCACATCGAACCATTCGCCTTCGATGCGGACACGGTAGTGGCCGCCCTTGCTCTCCCAATCGACGTCGCTGACGGCGCTGCCGTCGGCATCGGAGCAGCACGGGCCCTTGCCGCTGCGCAGGCCCTCGAACCACGCCTTGATATCGGGCGATGAGTTCGCCCATTGCCCGCGGTCGCGCGCCTGCGCCGGCGTGGCGAGCGCGATCAGCAATGCTGCGCCGGTGACCTGGATCGGAGGCTTCCAGCGGCCGGCCTCCTGCCGCCTTGAACCGGGGTGACTGACAGCCGAACAATCAGCGCGATGCGACGCATGGCCGCGGGACACGATCGATTTGCTCATTCCATCTGGCTCCTGCACCACTCCGGGGTGCGTCGATGGCGATGCATCAACCGGGCCAGATTTCGAATCGATCGCGGCTTCGTGAGAGTCGACCCAGGGATCGACGTAGTCCCAGCACGTCAGCAGCGAAAGCGTGACTACTCCGCGGCCTGCTCCAGTGGCGCGGTGCGCGGCAGGATGATCTGAATACGCGTGCCGGCGCCGGGCTCGGTGTCGAGATCGAGCCGGCCGCCGAGCCGGTTGGTGACGATGCTGTAGACGATGTGCAACCCGAGCCCGGTGCCACCCTGATCGCGGCGTGTCGTAAAGAACGGGTCGAAGGCGCGGCGGCGGACGTCGAGCGACATGCCGCAGCCATTGTCGGAAAAGATGATCTCGACATTGTCGCGCCCGGATTCGCGGGCCCGGATCTCGATCACTCCGCTGCGTCCATCCGGGAACGCATGCGCGACGGCATTGAGGAAGAGATTGGTGAGCACCTGGCCGTAGGGGCCGGGATAGCTGTTCATCACCAGATTGGGCTGGCAATCGACATTGATCGTCAGGTTCTGTCTGCGCACGCCCGGGCGCAGGCTCATCACCACCTGCTCCGTGAGATCGGCCAGATCGAAGCTGCGCTGGTCGGAGTAGTTGCGGTCCGCCGCGACCTGCTTGAACGATTGGATCAATTCTGCCGCGCGATTGAGATTGGCCACCAGCTGCGCCGCCGCATTGCGGCTGGTGTCGATGAACTCGTTGAGGCTCGAGCGCCTCAATTCGCCGCGCGTCACCGCCTCGCTGAAACGCTCGGTCTTGCGCTCGAGCGCGGAAGCCACCGTCAGGCTGATGCCGACGGGATTGTTGACCTCATGCGCGACGCCCGCGACCATGCGGCCGAGCGCCGCGAGCTTTTCGGCCTCGATCAGCGAGGCCTGCGTCTCGCGCAGGTTCCGGAGCGCAGTCTCGGCCGCCTCCTTCGCCTTGCGCATCTCCTGCTCGCTCTTCTTGCGCTCACCGATGTCCAGCGCCACGGTGACGATCTTGTCGACCTCGCCGTCGGCATCGAGCAGCGGCAGCTTATTGACGAGCCATTGCCGCATGACGTTGCAGGAATCCAGGTATTCTTCCTCGTAGAAGCCGAGGCCGTCCTTCGTCGCGAGCACGCGCTTGTCGTTGGCGTCGGTCTTGTTGGCGCCGTAGCGCGACATCAGCTCGCCCGTCGTGCGTCCCAGCGCATCCTCGGGCTCCACGTTGAAGATGCCTGCCATGTAGCGGTTCATCAGCACGTAACGCAGGTTGCGATCCTTGACGTTGATGACCGCCGGGACGGTGTCGATGACCTGCTGCAGCAAGCGCCGTCCTTCCGCGATCGCGTCCTCGGCGCGTTTCTGATCGGTGATGTCGCGAACCACCCCCTCGTAGCGGACGACCTCGCCATTGTCGTCGCGCGCCACCGTGGCGCTGTCGGAGAGCCAGCGGATCTCCCCGTTGCGCCGCCGAACCTGGTACTCGAACTCGCGCACCATGCCGTCGCGCCGCATCAGCCGTTGATAGCGTTCGCGCGCCAGGGGATGGACGTAGATCGTATCCGCGATGTCGTTGACGCTCTGGATCAGATCGCCCGGCGATTCGTAGCCCATGATGCGCGCAAGCGCCGGGTTGGCGTTGAGCACGAGACCGCTCGGGGTGGTCACATAGATGCCGTCGATCGAGGCTTCGAACAGCTTGCGATAGCTCTCCTCGGCGAGTCGCTGCTCGGCGAGCGCGCGCACCGCCGCCTCGCGCGCGGCGTCGGCGTCCTGCAGCGTCTGCCGGAACACCTCGGCGGCGCGCGCGATATCGCCGATCTCGTTCTGGACGTCGGTCTGCGGGATCGAGGTCGCCTTCTCGCCCGCCGCCAGCGCCCGGATCGAGCGCGCGATCGAGGCGAGCGGCTTCACCGTCCGGCGCACCACGAACCAGGCGGCAAAGATGCCGATCAGCACGCCTGATGTGCCGAAGATGATGCTCTGCCACTTCGTTTCCGCGAGCGTGCGCGCGAAGTCGCGCGACAGCACCTTGCCCTGGCTGGCGCTCAGCGCGCGCAACAGCTCGGTGACGCGGCCGATCAGCCGGCCTTCGATGCCCAGCACCTCCTTGTCCAGCCGGCCGATCTCGTCCTCGGTGCCGGAGATCGCGATGATCGCCTCGGCATAGCGGTCCACCGCCGCCCGCAAATTGGCGTCCTCGATCGGCAGCGCGCGCATGCTGCGGGCCGCCAGCTCGGCACCGGCGGGATCGCGTGCCAGCAGCGCCGCTCCGACCTGGTTCTGCACCTGGAACAAGGCGCGCGCCGTGCCGCGATCGGTAACGCCCGCGATCGCCTCCTCAAATCTCTCGCGCGCCGCCGGCAGCCCCGACAGGAGCTCGGCGCGCTGCCCGATCAGCGCACTGATCCGGTCGATGCCCTCGCGGTAGTTCGTCAGCCGCTGCGAGACGCCATCGATGGTCGCCTGCTGCTCCGGCGCCAGCTGCAGCCGCGTCTTCTTCAACAGCGCGCTGAGCTCGGTCGCCGCTTCCATCACGCGGTCGGAGCGCGAGGCGGGATCGGTGACGAAATCGCGTGCCGCGAGCCGCAGCTCATTCATGCGCTGATCGATTTCCTCGGCGAGATCGCCGACGCCCTGCAGCCGCTGCAGCTCGGCAAAGGTCGAATCGATGTGGCGAATGGCGATCACGCTCGCCATGCTGGTGGCGGTGATGACGGCCAGCAGCAGCAAAAAGCTGCCAAAGATCATCCGTCCGATCGTGATGGATCGGAGGCGATCACAGGCCAGGCCGAAATCAACGTTTTTACTCATGGGATCCGATGGTCGGAACCGCAGTATATACGAGCCGCCGCGCGGCAAATAGAACAAATTAGGAACATCGCCCGCCTGGAACCCCCGCCAGACGAAAAATAGTCTGTGCGGTTAACCGGCCGCACCGAACGCGAACACCTCCCCGTCATAGCCAGCCTCGCGCGGAATGCGCAGCTCGCGACCGCCGTCGGCAGTCCTGGTCATGACCGGCATCACCGTCACGATGGCCATGTCACGCGCGGCGGCCAGCGCATCGGCCACCGCCGGCTGTTTGCCGAGCCGGATCAGGTTGCGCGTGGTCGGGAACGGCAGCTTGAAGCGGCCGTCGTCGCCGCCCGCGAGCGCCTCGCGTGGCGATACCCAGATCGAGTCGGTCGATTCCCGGCCGTCATGGGCGCCGAGCTGGTCCGGCGGCGCGGCCGCCAGGAAGAACCAGGTGTCGAAGCGCTTCGGCATGCCTTCGGGCGTGATCCAATGCGCATAGGGCACGAGCGCATCCAGCGCCAGCACGAGGCCGTTCGCCTCGATCACCTCGCGGAAGCTGATCTTGCTCTCGCACAATGCCAGGCGGTGCGCCGCCTCGATCTCGCGCGCGGCGGCGGCATCGATCAGCGCCGCAGCGCCCTTGCGGCGCGCCAGCAGGATGCCGCTCTCCTCGAAGGTCTCGCGGACGCCTGCGATGCGGAAGCCGAGCGCCTCCACATCGAGCCCCTGATCACCGGCATAGAGCTCGGGATTGCCGGCGATCTCGCGATCGCCCTTGTCGACGCTGCCACCGGGAAAAACCAGGGCGCCCGAGTTGAACTCGATCTGATGGTGACGCACCATCATGAACAGCTCGATCTCCCGGGCCGACGCGCTGTCGCGCAGCAGCAGCACGGTCGAGGCGGGACGAACGGCGGCAGCCTCAGTCATGATTACTCCGCGGCGGTGGCTCGGGGTTGCAGACTAGCGCGGGTGTCGGTGCGGGCGACGCGGGACAAGAGATAATCGACCTCGGCCTTGGCCGCGGCCGAGATCGCGGAGCCTGGCTTGCGCTGCGCGCTGGAGGCGATGGCGCCGCGCTTCTGCAGCACGTATTTGCGCACCGCGAGCCCGGCCCCGGGCTGCTGCTCGTAGCGGACCAGCGGCAGATGGGCGTCGAACAGGTCATGCGCGGCATCGCGCTTGCCGGCCTGCGACAGCTTGACGACGTCGACCAGCATTTCCGGAAAGGCGTAGCCGGTCATCGCACCGTCGGCGCCGCGCTCCATCTCGAAGTCCAGGAACAGGCCGCCATTGCCGCACAGGATCGACAGCGGCCGCAGCGAGCCGTCCTTCTGGAACGCGCGCAGCGCCGAGATCTTTTCCAGGCCCGGCCAGTCTTCGTGCTTGAGCATCACGCAGGACGGACTGTCCATGACGATCTTGCGGATCACCGCCGGCGTGAACTGGACGTTCAGCGTCAGCGGGTAGTCCTGCAGCACCCACGGAATGTCCTCGCCGATCGCCTCCTGCGCCTGCCTGAAATAGCCCGTGATCTGATCATCGGTGCGCAGGCTGGGCGGCGGCGCGATCATCACGCCGGCCGCGCCTGCGTCCATCGAGGCGCGGGCCAGCGCGCGCATGGTCGCAAACCCCGGCGCCGAGACGCCGACGATGATCTGCAGGTTCTTGGCCCGCTTGGCGAACCGCACTGCGACCTGCTCGGATTCGGCGGCATCGAGCTTCGGCGCCTCACCCATGATTCCCAGCACCGTGATGCCGTCGCAGCCGGCCTCGGCATAGAAATCGACCAGACGGTCGATCGAGGCCTCGTCGATGCGGCCGTCATCGTGGAACGGCGTCGGCGCGATCGCGAAGGTGCCTTTGGCGGCGGCGGTGAGCTTCATCTGGAGCCTCTCTCTCGTTTGGTCGTTCCGGGGCACCTCGCAGAGGCGAACCCGGAGTCTCGAGATCCGGGTCCGGTCCTTCGGACCGTCCCGGAATGACGCTATAGCCTAGAACCGCCGCGCGGACTTTCGAATCTCGGCCTCCGAAAAGAATATCTCCCCTGCATGTTCGGCGATGTCCTCCGCCTTCCAGGCCGAGGATGGCGGCTTCCAGCCATCCATTTCCATCATGCGCAACTCGCGCACGCCGCGCGGACCGGAGACGCCGAGCACCTTGCCCGTTTGATCGCCGGACAGATGGCTGACCATGTAGAGCACAGCCGGCGCGATGCCTTCCGGCGTCAGCGCCGCGCCCGGGTTCTCCTTGTAGCGCGGCAGATCGGCGGTCATCCGCGTCAGCGCACCCGGCGCCAGAGTCCAGACCCGGATGTTGTACTTGCGGCCCTCAATGGCCAATACGTTCGACAGGCCCCAGATACCGCCCTTGGCTGCGCCGTAGTTGGACTGGCCGAAATTGCCGATCAGGCCCGAGGTCGAGGAGGTGTTGACGATGACGCCGCCGCCATTGTCGCGCATCCAGCGGAACACCGGCAGCGTGCAACAGAACGTGCCCTTGAGGTGGACCTGGATCACCTTGTCCCAGTCGGCCTCGCTCGACTTCGCGAAGGTCTGGTCGCGCAGGATGCCGGCATTGTTGACCAGGATGTCGGCGCGGCCGAAATGGCGGATGGCGTCGTCGAACACCGCTTGGCCGCCGGCCATGGTCGAGATGTCGGCGCCGTTGGCGACCGCGCGGCCACCCTCGGCCTTGATCGCGGCGACCACCTGCTCGGCCATCGACAGGTCCGAGCCGGAGCCGTCGCGCGGGCCGCCGAGGTCGTTGACGACGACCGCCGCGCCCTCGCGCGCGAACAGTTTTGCGTAGGCCTCGCCGAGGCCACCACCTGCGCCGGTGATCAACGCCACCTTGCCGTCGAGCAGTCCCATGGTGTGTCCTCCCGCTGCGTTGTTTGTTCTATCCGTCATGGCCGGGCTTGACCCGGCCATCCATCTTCGGAAGAGGATGGATGCCCGGGTCAAGCCCGGGCATGACGACAACTAACAGGTGTGCCTCACACGCCTGCATCAACCGAGCACCGTCTTGCCGTTCTTGATGACGGTGACGTTGCGGTCCTTCACGCGGGCTTCGAACGAGATCACGTTGCCGTCCTTCCACAGATCGACCGTCACCGTCTCGCCGGGAAACACTGGCGAGGAGAACCGCGCCGCGTGCTGCTTGAACGCTGAGGCGTCGTAGTCCGCATAGGTCTGCAGCACGGCGCGGCAGGTCAGGCCGTAGGTGCACATGCCGTGCAGGATCGGCCGCGGGAAGCCGGCGCGGCGGGCGAACTCGGGATCGGAGTGCAGCGGGTTGCGGTCGCCGCACAGGCGGTAGATCAGCGCCTGGTCGGGCCGCGTCGAAATGTCGACGCTGCGGTCCGGCGCGCGGGAGGGCACCGCATGCGGATCGGGAATGCCGCCGGACGGACCGCCGAAGCCGCCGTCGCCGCGGGCGAAGCGCGAGGCCACCAGGGTTGCCAATGGCGCGCCGCTCTCATCGCGCAGGATGGTCTGGTGGCGGATCACGGCGCCCTTGTCCTTGCCCTTGTCGGACACGGCGAGCACGGAGGAATCGGCGGTGATCTTCGCGGCGACAGTCAGGGGCTTATGAAAGGTGATGTCGCGCTCGCCGTCGACGACCAGCACGCGGTTCAGCTTCATGTCGCCGGGACCGGCGCCCCAGGCCGCGACGGAGGCGAAGGTCGGCACCACCTTCAGCGGCCGCGGCTCGGCCGTGGCCTCGTTGACGAAGGCGAGCTCCTTCTCATCCATCGGATCGGCGCCCATGCCGATGCCATAGGCGTACAGCATCACCTCGCGATCGGTGTAGGCGTAGGGCTGCCCCATCGCCTTCATCGCCATCAGCTCATCGTAGTTGATCGGCATGTCGCCTCCCCGAATTTCGTTTCTTCGTCGGGTGGACAAAGCGAAGCGTGCCCACCGTCATTTCTTTTGGTCGAACGGTGGGAACGGCCCTCCGCGCCTTTGCCCATCCTACGCACTGGTCGTCAGGCAGACAGCTCGATCCGCCATCGTCATTGCGAGCGGAGCGAAGCAATCCAGGGCCGAGCAAGACGCCCTGGATTGCTTCGTCGCTTCGCTCCTCGCAATGACGCGCGGATGCATCCGTACTCCCGCGCCTACTACACCGGCGTGAAGAACGGAAGCGGCGCGCCGTCGGTCGGCTTGAACACCACCTTCACCTTCTGACCGATCTTCAGTTGATCGAAATCGCAGTCGACGAAATTCGTCTGCAACGACGGCCCTTCCTTCAAGGTCACATAGCCAATCGCATACGGGCCCGTCGGCGACTTGCGCATGATCGAGAAGGTGTAGATCTCGCCCTCGCCCGCGCTCTGCTCCCACACCGTCTGATCCGAGAAGCAGAACGGACAGATCGAGCGCGGGAAGTAATGCGCCTCGCCGCACGACGTGCAGCGCTTGATCAGGAACTTGCCCTCGGCGGCGGCGTCCCAGAAGGCCTTGGTCTCGGGATTGGTGACGGGAGCCGGCAATTTCTTGGCTTCAGACATCAGACGCGCTCCAGAATGCAGGTCGAGGCGGCGTGGCGAACGCCGAGCAGGCCACCGGTGCCATGGGCAATGGCGAGGTCGCAGTTCTGCACCTGCACCTTCGGATGGGCTTCGCCGCGCAACTGGCGCACGGCCTCGATCACCTTGGTCATGCCGCCGCGGTTGACCGGATGGTTGCTGCAGAGACCACCGCCATCGGTGTTGAACGGCAGCTTGCCGACGCCGGAGATGAGATTGCCGTCGGCGACGAACTTGCCGCCCTCGCCCTTCCTACAGAAGCCGAGATCCTCGAGCTGCATCAGCACCGTGATGGTGAAGCTGTCATAGATCGAGGCGTATTTGATGTCTTTCGGCGTGACGCCCGCTTCCTCGAAGGCGCGCGGGCCGGACCACACGCCGGCGGAATAAGTGAGATCGAGATCCTTGCCGCCGCGCGGCCCCTTCATGGCCTCGCCATGGCCGATCAGGCGCACCAGCGGCTTCTTCAGGCTCTTGGCGATCTCAGGCGTGGTCACAATCAGCGCGCCGCCGCCGTCGGTGACGACGCAGCAATCCATGCGATGCAAGGGATCGGAGATCATCGGCGAGTTGATGACGTCCTCGACCGTGACGACCTCCTTGAGCATCGCATGCGGATTGTACTGCGCGTGATGCGAGGCCGCGACCTTGATCCAGGCGAGCTGCTCGGACGTCGTGCCATAGTCGTGCATGTGGCGCATGGCGCACATGCCGTAAGCGTTGTGGGTGGTCGCACCGTAAGCGGCTTCGAAATCAGCCTCCGCGCCCGCCGCGCGCGGCGGCATCGGGCCGGTGCGCGGCTTGCCGGCCAAGGTGATCAGCGCGATCGAGCACTTGCCCGCGGCGATCGCCTCGGCGGCGTGGCCGACATGGATCAGATAGGAGCAGCCGCCGGTCTCGGTGGAATCGATGTGCCGCACCTTCAGCCCGAGATAATCGACCATCGGCCAGGCACCGCCCGGCGCATCGCCGGCGCAGAAATAGCCGTCGACATCGTTCGCGCTGAGCCCGGCATCCTCCAGCGCGCCCTTGGCGACCTCGGCGTGCAGTTGCGCGGTCGATTTGTCGGGTGCGTGCCGGGTCGGATGCTCATAGATCCCGGCAATGTAGGCCTTGCCCTTGATGGTCAATTCCGTCTCCGCTTCCTGTCGTTTCTTACCCAATGGTTGGAGATTTTCTGGACCCTCATACGAGGCTTGGCAAGCGTCTTGGCAAGCGCGGACAATATTCCGCGCGGTGGAGATGCCGCCGACGGCGCCTCTCACTCCGCCGTCGTCCCGGGCTTGACCCGGGACCCATAGCCACCGGCGGATGTTGTTAGACACCGTGGTCGACCAGCGTGCGTGACGACTTCTCCCTGTGGTTATGGGTCCCGGGTCAAGCCCGGGACGACACCGGGGATGTGGCGCGAGCGAGCACCAAATCGAACTACACAGATGATCGCATTCCCGCGACATCGCTGCCCGGGTGATGACGGTCTGTTTCACCCTC
This sequence comes from Bradyrhizobium sp. ORS 375, assembly GCF_000239775.1. Classification (GTDB taxonomy): domain Bacteria; phylum Pseudomonadota; class Alphaproteobacteria; order Rhizobiales; family Xanthobacteraceae; genus Bradyrhizobium. The sequence continues at coordinate 102 of NZ_CAFI01000125.1, read as the reverse complement.
GCCGATCGGAGGGCGCAGGGAAGGCCAGGCGTCGGCTGACGCCTGCGGCCCGCCTGCGAGAAAAATGCAGGCGGCAGGTACCACAGGTGCAGCCGAGAAACG
>NZ_CAFI01000126.1 GCF_000239775.1 Bradyrhizobium sp. ORS 375 | reverse complement strand
TTGCGGTGTCGAAGGGCATGAAGATGCATCACTCGGGCGTTATCCGCCGCGAGAATGCGAACGCTTGTCCTGGGAGATGTGAAGCGGAATGCTGGCGGAAAAACAGGCGTCGTCCCGGCCTTGAGCCGGGACCCATACGCTGCGGCGGATGTGAGGGGCAAAATGCCAATCGCCGGAGTGCCTCAACCGCTCCCTGGGGGTATGGGTCCCCGCTGTCGCGGGGACGACAGCGGAGCGTGTGAGGCGACGTGCTCACCACTCTAAAGAATAAGGATCAGCCGCGGGCGCCGGTGAACGGGAAGCTGCCCATGAAGCCGATGCCCATCTCGCCGGAGATGGTGTCGCCGGCGACCTTGCCCTTGAAGTCGAGCGTCAGCGGCATCGGGCTGGTGATGGAGACCTTCCAGGCGACGTCATCGCCGTTGACGGTGCCGTCGAAGATCTCGGCGGAATCGCCCTCCGCGGCCTGGGTGCCGGTCAGCGTCGAGCCGGAGCTCTTGAGGCTCAAGGTCGCGCTGCGCTCGCCCATCGGCGTGTTCAAGGTCAGATTCCAGTTGCCGTCCACTGCCATCGATCGTTCTCCTGGCGTTGCCATCCCGGGCCCCGAAGCAGCCTTCGAGGGTGCCTTCGGGCGCCCCTATAGCGCATCTTCGCTGATAAGCCCAATGCGGCGATCAGGCCCTTGCTCAAGCCCTTGCTCAAGCCTTTGCTCGAGCCCTTATTCAAGCCCTGGCCGCCCGCAGGCGGCTGGCGATGACGAAGCGGAAGGCGATGAACTGCACGCCGAAGGCGGCGACCTTCGCGGCCGCGGTGAAAGTCATGTAGATGACCCAGAGCTTGATGTCGCCGGTCATCGCCACGCCGATCGTGCCGAGGCCGAGTGCGAACATCAGCGCCGCCCAGGCATAGCCGGCGCCTGTGACGTATTCGGGAATTGTCTCCGCCACCATGGGCGGGACGTAGCGCAGCATCCAGCCGCGCTTGAGCATGATCAGGCCGATGGCGAAGTGGCCGATCGCGGGCTTTGCGAACATGAAGCGGGGATCATTGGTCAGCAGCGTCACGCTGCCGAGCACCACGACCAGAGCGATGCTGGCATAGGCCATGAAGCCGAGGCTATGGCCCTTGATTCGGGCCCAGACCACCTGGACGATGGCGACGCCGACCGCCGCAGAGGTGGCCAGCACGACGTCGTCGGTGGCGAGGTAGAGGATGAAGAAGACGGCGGCAGAGAGAAAATCGGCCGTCAGCTTCGTAAACACGTCTTTCACGCACGTCTCCCTGAGGGCAAACCGTCAGACATCCTGGCCGGACATTGCGGCGGCAGTCTGCGCGGTGATGTCCTTCGTCTTACGATACTCAGGATACCAGCGCGTGAAATAAAGTGCACTGTTGCGGGCGGCAAAGGCAATCGCGAGGCCGGTCCAATAGGGCAGGCCGGGAATGTAGAGCGTCATCAGGTTGCCTATGATCATCAGCAGCGTGGACAGGGCCCAGGCGCCGGTGATGACGTAATTCGCGCGCAGAAACCCCGGAATGGCCGCGGTTTCCGGCGGCACGGCCTCAAGCGCATATTGCAGCGTGAAGGGCATGCGCAGCAGCATCGATCCGAGCGACAGCGCGAAAATGCCGCAGTCCACCGCGAGCCGCACGGCCGAGTCGGTCATCTCGGGATCGATGAGTTGGAGGTAGGCCGCTACGCCGGCGAACACGATCGCCGACCCCAGGCCAAGGATCTTCACCGAGCGGCCCTTGATGACGTCCAGCGTCACCACCGCCAGGCACAGCGCGGCGGCCACAGCGAGGCTGAGCGTGGCCGAGACCACCATCATCAGCGCTGCATAGACGCCGTAGGGCGCGAGGATGAGGAAGATCGTCATGGGCGGCTCCTCCTGAGCCAATCTTTACACTGGAAAGATAAATACGGGGAGGGGCGAGCCGGGTCAAGCGGAATCTTGACAGTGTCAAAATATCGTGAGAATTGAGATATGTCTATTTGTATCAGTCGCTTACATAGATTTCGGCGTCGTCTCGCGAGCCGACGCTCTCCTTGCCGGCCCAAACCAAGGGTCCGGCCCAGGATGCTTTTCGGCCGCGCCCTAGAGCAGCGGGACCAACGCATGGCGGCCGCCAGCGCCGGCTTTGGCCGTCCGGATGCGGCTCCTGACGAGCACACGGAAGGTGACGAACTGGATCGCGAAGGCTGCGATCTTGGCGCCGACCGCCACGACCGAGATGTACAGCGCCCACAGCTTCAGATCACCGGTGAGGGCCACGGCGATCGTACCGAGACCGAGGGCGAACATCAGTGCAGCCCAGGCATAGCCGGCGACGGTGACCGCCCCCGGGATATTGTCGGTCACGATCGGCGGCACGTAGCGCAGCATCCAGCCGCGCTTGAGCATGATGACGCCGACCGCGAAATGGCCGATCGCCGGCTTGGCGAACATGAAGCGCGGGTCGTCTGTGAGAAGCGTGACCGCGCCGAGCACGACCACCAGCCCAAGGCTGCCATAGGTCATGGAGTTGAGCGGCCGGCCCGTGATCCGCGCATGGACCAGTTGTCCGATCGCGACCGCAATCGCGAGCGCGCTTCCCAGCGCCGCGCTCCCGGTGGCGAGATAGAGGACGAGAAAGACGATGGCCGACAGGAAGTCGGTGCACAGCTCGATCAAGGCGTGTCTCATGGGTGTCTCCGATGTGATCGTCAGTTGTCGTCGTGTCGCGCAGAGGGCCGTCTCGGCGCGGCGTCAGGCCGCGCCGACCCAGTTGCCGTGGAAGCCGTCGGGCACGCGGTGGCCGAGATGAACCAGCGCGGCCGGTCCGCTGCCGATGTCGGTCGCGTTGAACACCGCGAGGTTGGAGGTGTTGGTCTCGGCGCGCCAGACCACGGTCAGGAGCCAGCCGTCGCCTTCGGCGGCGGCGTCGCTGCGCGGCACGAACACCGGCTCCGACAGGCTGTCGCCGCCCGGCAGCAGGTAGGTCGCGCGGCGCGCGCCGCTGCCGTCGACATGCGCCAGGCCGGAGAGGGCGCCGATCAGCGGCCCATCCGGATTGGCGCAGGCGTACCAGCCATGATGGCTCTTCAGTCCAGCGCGGCGGTCGTCGATGCGGGGGAATTCTCCGGTGAGGTCGTCCAGGTAGGTTTGCGTGAAGCGGTCGGAGCCGCCGTCGAGATCGAAGCTCCAGCGACACAGCCGCGCGCGCGATTTCGCAGGATCGGTGGGACGGCCGTCGGGATGCGGGAACAGCGGCGGCTCATCGAACTGCATCACATCAGCGATGATGCGGCTGCCGTCGTCCCAGGCGTTCATGAAGTGAAAGACGTAGCAGGCGTCACCACGAAACCAGACGATGTCCTTGATGTCGCCGCTCCGCTTCATCACACCTACATAGGCGCCCTTGTCGGGCTCCCAGGCATAAGGCGGCTTGCCCGACATCGCGCGCTGCATGCTGCCGGTGAGTGGGAGGATGGGAAACAGGACGTGGTTGGCGGTGACGATGAAGTCATGCACCATGCTGGCATAGGGCGCCTCGAAACGCGTGAGGCGCGTCAGTTGGCCGGCGGCGCCGATCGTGCCGTAGGACAGCGCCGGCGTCAGCGGTCCCGCCGCGTTGTAGCCGAAGAACAAGAGCTCGCCGGTGACCGGATCGGTCTTCGGATGCGCGGTGAAGGCGCCGCGCAGGCGGCCACCGAAATCCTGATAGCCCATTGTCGCCAGCGTGCCGGGCTCGATCTCGGTCGGCAGATGCGCCTCCTCGAGCGCGAGCAGCTTGCCCGCATGCGCGATGATGTTGGTGTTGGCGACGCCGCCATCGGTGACGTCGGCTGGTGCGTCGGGCAGCTTGCGGCCGAAGCCGCCGAACAGCGCGCGGCCGGCCTTGCGCTCGGCCTCGAATTTCGGCGTGCGGACCCAGCGGTTGCGATACGACGCGCGGCCGTTCTCCAGATGAAACGCGTGCAGCATGCCGTCGCCGACGAACCAGTGCGCACCGGGCGAAGAGAACTGCGGGTTGGGACCGTTGCGATACAGCGTGCCGTTCAGCTCACGCGGCAGCTCGCCCGTGGTCTTCAACATCGGCACGTCGCATTCGAACGCGATCGGCGCGAGGTTGTTACGTTCGCTGCGGGTCTGCCGGGCTGTTTGCGCACGGTCGCTCATGGCCGTTCCTTCCCTTTATCTTTACGCTGTAAAGATAAAGCTAT
>NZ_CAFI01000127.1 GCF_000239775.1 Bradyrhizobium sp. ORS 375 | reverse complement strand
ACGAGGGGAAATGTGCGGGTGATTTGCCCGACGGCGCAAGGGCGAAACGTGCGGCAAACTAACACGACGGGCAATTGGCGCATGGCTTGTATGTGCCGAGATCTCTCGCAGCGTCATCAGCGATCAGATTTGCACTCGCCTGCTCCCACGTCGTCATGGCCGGGCTTGTCCCGGCCATCCACGTCGTTCGGCACGCTAGGACGCACGTGGATGCCCGGGTCAAGCCCGGGCATGACGGAGCAACTGATTGATACGATCGTTCGTAGCACTAGCCATGTTCATTTGGATAGGTAGCTCCGCATCTACGGGGCCTGACAGGGTAGGAATGTGAGAGCGCCCCTACCGCCCCATCAGCTGATCCGCGTAGTAGCCGATGGTCTTGCGGTAGATCACCGCCCTGTTCCACTCGCGCATCGCGTCGAAATTCGCCGAGCCCTCGTCGTAGGGCTGGCCCATCTTGAAGCCGTTGCTGTGCAGCAGGTTGGCGGTCGAGGCGAGCACGTCGGCGGTGGAGTGGCGCAGGTCGACGCGGCCGTCGCCGTCGAAGTCGACGCCGTATTTGATGTAGGACGACGGCAGGAACTGGGTCTGGCCGATCTCGCCGGCGAAGGCGCCGATGAGGTCGCGCAAGGTGAGATCGCCACGCTGGACGATCTTCAGCGCGGCCAGCAGCTCGGTCTGGAACAGCTCGGTGCGGCGGCAATCATGCGCGAGCGTGGCCAGCGTGCGGATCACCGGCAGCTTGCCCATGTCGCCCTTGCCGAAATCGGTCTCCAGCCCCCAGATCGCGACCAGGATCTGGCGCGGCACGCCGTATTGCTGCTCGATCTTCGACAGCAGCGCCGCATGCCGCTGCAGCATCGCGCGACCGCCATTGATGCGGCCGGCGCCGACGCGGGTCGAGACGTACTGCTCGAAGCTCTTGTTGAAGGTGTAGCGCTGGCGACGGTCGAAGGCGAGCACGGCCGGATCGAGCGTGACGCCGGACAGCGCCTGGCTGATCGTGCCGGCTGACACGCCGGCGCTCTGCGCTTCTGCCGAGAAGCTGGTGATGAACGTGTTGAAGTCGCCGCCGCAGCGCGCGGCTTGCGCGGAGCTGGCCGCGACACAAGCGGAGAGCGAGGCCGCGAACAGCACGGCAAGACGACGCAGCAGCATGCGGGGATCCCTGGTGATTCATCCAATGAAGGACGATCATGCCATGGCGGAAAGCGCGGCGTCAAAATTGCGGCAGAGGACGAGGTGGTCAAGCGCATTTGCAGAAATGGGCCAAGATGCTTGATCACACTCGTCACGCGGAGAATTGCTCGACCAGTCGCGCCGCGGGCGAGCTGGCCGTTAATGCGCCCTTGCCCCTTGCGGGAGAGGGCATGTAGGACAGAGCAGCAAACGGGGTTGGATAGGCCGCTCATGCCCTCTCCCGCAAGGGGCGAGGGCGCTGTATCTGGCAGCGATGTCGGTGAGACGGGGGCGCTTCGCCCTCATATTGTCCTTGATCCTCGTCAATACCGCGCCATGCTGCCTTCCTAATCTCCCGCGCAAAAGGAGACGACGCCATGATCGGGATTACGCTGACTGCCGACCAGATCCGCTCGGCGCCACCGGAGGTGCGGCGCTGGATCGAGCATCAGGTGCTGGCGGGACTCGGGCTCGGCCCGGAGGCGCCGCCCACACCGGCCGCGCTGCCTGTGCCCGGCGCGCATCTCGTCGCCTGCACCAATGACGATGCCGCCAAGATCCTGGCGCAGATCCAGGGCGTGCTGCCGGCGATGAACGTGTTTTTCGAGTTCAGCCGTCCGGGGATCGCGCTCGGTCAGCCGCCGGTGATCATGTTCCGCCTGATCGACATCCTGCATCACACCCGGCTGCAGAATGTCGGCCAGGTGATGGCGTCGCTGGAGCTGATCAACAAGGCGCTGATCGAGGCGAGGCATGATCCGTCCGCGCGATTCTGCGGCTTCGATCATGAGGGCCATTGCCTGATCGCGCCGGAGACACAGCGCGCCATTGCCAGCGTGTGGCAGAGCGTGATCGCCAAGCAGCACGGCGTCGCCGAGGGCGAGGCGGCGTGAGGGCGGAGGCCTGACATCGCGCCTGACCGAGGCGGCCATCGGTCTCAGTCGTCCGCCGGCGTCCGTCATGATTGACGGCCTGCGGCTGTCCCCTCACCCGTCATTCCGGGGCGCCCGCGAGCGGGCGAACCCGGAATCTGGAGCGGAGGGACGACCAGCAAACCAAGCTCGGGATTCCGGGTTCGCTCGCTCACGCGAGCGCCCCGGAATGACGTGGTGGGGCAATGCCCCGTGGGGGAATGACGCTTGGGGAGCGGACGGTGCTCGGTCCCACGTGCTGGTCGCCAAGGTCGGCGATTGGGCCTGCGCTCCTTGCCTTCGGCTCATCGCGCTGTCCCAAAACGAGCCACGGTCAGGTCGGCTCAGCCATGCCTCTCCCGGGCGGCTCCGGCCTTGAGCGGGGCGTGATCGGTGCTACGATTCCGCGGTCGTTCACGATCTTAAATGGAGATCGCCGATGCCGCCCCGCCCGCGCCGACTGCTTCAGGTTCCCCTGTTCCGCCTGCTCGCGATCAATCTCGCGCTCGGTCTCGGCATGGCCGTGGTGCTGGTCGGCGGCCTGTTGCTGCTCGATCCCTGGGGCCTGCGCCACCTGATCTTCGCCGACCATTCGCCGGGCGTCGCCATCGGCCTCCTGCTCGGCTCGTTCTTCGTCACCTTCGGCTCGACCGCCATGGGCACCGCCATCATGGCGCTCGGCCGCAGCGATGACGAGGATGGTCCGCGCGGCGGCACCAGGGTGCACGCGCGGGTGAAGGTGCGGGGACGATAGGCGCGAGTTCTCGCCGCGACGGCAGTGCGCCCCCCTCCCCCTTGCGGGGAGGGGGGCGCACCGGTCTTGCGGCACGAGTGAAGGCTCACGCGCGCAGTCGCCTCACCAATGCCCCTTGCGCTTGTTCCAGGCGAACAGCACGTCCGCGAAGCGGTCGTAGCCAAACCGCGTCAGCGGCCGAACCAGGCGATTGCCGAGCAGCGTGGCAATCCAACCCTCGCCCGGTGTCAGCTTCCACAGCAGCAGCGCCACGTCGGCGCCGGTGATCAGCTGCCCCTCCTCGTCGGTCGCGTGCAGGCGGCGGCGGACATCGTCGACGCCGGCGCCGTAGGCGCTGAGCGCCTCCGGCTCTTCGTTGATGTCCTTGAAGGCGACGCGGCCCGATTTGACCAGCGCCAGGAGCTTGTTGCGCTGCCAGTCGATGCCGGCGTCGCAGACCGGACAGCGCGTGTTGTACCAGATGGTGAGTTGCGGCATCGACATGATCAGGGTCATTCATCGCGACGTTTGAGGCCTCGCGATGAACGCACTTTCATCCGGCAAAATCGAGGAGTTTCGGAAACGCCGGCCATGGCCGCCTCCTGATGCAGCCGGGCTACCGCGCTCCCGAATCCGTGAAAACCATATGACGGGAAAGGCAAAATCGGGCAGCGGATAAGCATTTTCTTGGATTGACCCGACCGGCCCCGCGGCCGTAAAGCGCCTCCATGGCGAAAAAACCCGGCTCCAATCCCAAAGGCGAATTCGCCTTCTTCAACGTGACCTATGAGGACGGCTCGCAGCGCTCCAACCGCCGCGTCCCGGCCGAACTGCTCGGCGGCCTCGACGGCGACGAACCCGCGCGCGGCTTCATCATGGAGCAGGACCGCGACATCGCCGAGAAATCCGGCCGCCCGCCGCTGGCGATCAAGTCGCTCGAGCGCGTCGGCGCGAAGAAGAAGTAGCAAAGCCACGCTGCCGTAGGGTGGGCGTGCCAGCCATCCAGTGCCTGCCGCGAAGCGGGTTCTCAATTGGGTTACTCGTCATGGCCGGGCTTGTCCCGGCCATCCACGTCTTGGGACTTGGAACGACGTGGATGCCCGGGACAAGCCCGGGCATGACGGCGTGGAGAAACCTCCACCGACAACTGGCGATCACGCCGCCTCGCGATCCGGTCCGGCACTAGGCAGCGCGGCCGCCCTACCCGCCTCCATTCCCCGCGACCGGTTGATCAGGCTGACCAGCGTGTAGCTGATGATCAAGAGCAGAAACCACGAGCCGAGCTTGGCGGGCGACACCATCGCCCAGCCGTGGGCCTGCGCCGGGTAGATCCAGGTGCGCGACAAGGTACCGATGTTCTCCGACAGCCAGATGAACAGCGACACCAGGACCAGCCCGAGCAGCAGCGGCATCGACCGGTGCACGCGCCAGACCTTGAAGTGAACGGTGGCAGGCAGGAACAGCAGCGCGGCCCAGCCGAACAGCACGAGCCTGAGATCGAGCCCGTAATGATCGGTGAAGAAGTTGAGATAGATCGC
>NZ_CAFI01000128.1 GCF_000239775.1 Bradyrhizobium sp. ORS 375 | reverse complement strand
GCCGANNAGGTCAGCGCGATCGCGCGCGCCGCGCTGGCCGCCGCCGATGACGAATCGACCGTCATCACCAATGTCATGACCGGGCGGCTGGCGCGCGGCGTCGCCAACCGGGTGATGCGCGAGGTCGGGCCGATCTCGCCGGACGCGCCGGCGTTTCCGCATGCGGCGACCGCGCTCGGCCCGCTCAAGGCGGCCGCGGAGAAGCAGGGCAAGGTCGATTTCACCAATCTCTGGGCCGGGCAGGCGCTGCCGCTCGGGCGAGAGAGACCGGCGGCAGAGCTCACGCGGACGCTGGCCGAGCAGGCCCTGGCGCGGCTCGCGAAGCTGGCGGGTTGACGACAGGGGCAGGGCGATGCCCCGGGAAAGCCCGAAGCCTGCCGGTTGCGGCGCGAAAGCGGGCTCTGCTATAGGGCGGGTTCACTGTTTCCCGCGAGGCCCTATATAATGTCGGTCGATGCCGCCACCGTCCGCCGGATCGCGCAATTGGCGCGGATCGCTGTCACTGACGCCGAGGTCCCGCATCTGCAGGGCGAGCTCAATGCGATGCTGGCCTTCGTGGAGCAATTGTCCGAGGTCAATGTCGAGGGCGTCGAGCCGATGACCTCGGTGACCCCGATGGCGATGAAGAAGCGCCAGGACGTCGTCACGGACGGCGACATCGCCGACGACATCGTCAAGAACGCGCCCATGACCGAGAACAACTTCTTTCTCGTGCCGAAGGTCGTGGAATAGCCAGGGCAGGTCAGCGCGCTTAGCGCGCGCCATCTGCTCCTCCAACCGACAAGCGAGCCAACGCCATGTGCCTGCTCTGCGACGATGAAGCGGCCTACAAGGCCTATATGGATTATCTCGACGCCATGGAGCGGCAGGGCAAGGCCGCCGATCCGGACAAGACCGTCAACGAGATCCTCGACCAGCTCGAAGCGGCCAATACCGACAAGGCGAATACCACCAAGGCGAAGACGAACAAGTTCTTCGCCGACGATGCCGCCGACGACAAGACGCTCTCCCCGTTCTTCTGCAGCCCGATCAACAAATGACCGATTTGACTTCGCTGACGCTCGCCGAGGCCCGCAAGGGTCTCGCGGACAAGACCTTCACGTCGCTCGAGCTGACCGACGCCCATCTCAAGGCGATGGAAGAGGCGCGGGCGCTCAACGCCTTCGTGATGGAGACGCCGGACCAGGCGCGCGCGATGGCGCGCGAGGCCGACGCCAAGATCAACAAGGGCGAGGGTGGACCGCTGGCGGGTATTCCGCTCGGGATCAAGGACCTGTTCGCGACCAAGGACGTCCGCACCACCGCGTGCTCGAAGATCCTCGGCAATTTCGTGCCGACCTACGAGTCGACCGTCACGTCGCAGCTTTGGCGCGACGGCGCGGTCATGCTCGGCAAGCTCAACAATGACGAGTTCGCGATGGGCTCGTCGAACGAGACCTCGTGCTTCGGCCCGGTCGGCAACCCCTGGCGACGCGAGGGCTCCAACACCACGCTGGTGCCGGGCGGCTCGTCCGGCGGCTCGGCCTCGGCCGTGGCGGCGCTGCTGTGCATGGGCGCGACCGCGACCGACACCGGCGGCTCGATCCGCCAGCCCGCGGCGTTCACCGCCACCGTCGGCATCAAGCCGACCTATGGCCGCTGCTCGCGCTGGGGCATCGTCGCCTTCGCATCGTCGCTCGACCAGGCCGGACCGATCGCGCGCTCGACCCGCGACGCCGCGATCCTGCTGCGCTCGATGGCCGGCCACGATCCGAAGGACACCACCTCGGTCGACATCCCCGTGCCGGACTATGAAGCCGCGATCGGCAAGTCCGTGAAGGGCATGAAGATCGGCATTCCCCGGGAGTATCGCCTCGACGGCATGCCGGCCGAGATCGAGAAGCTGTGGAGTGAAGGCCGCAAGTGGCTGGAAGCCGCCGGCGCAGAGACCGTCGAGGTGTCGCTGCCGCACACCAAATACGCGCTGCCGGCCTATTACATCGTGGCCCCGGCGGAGGCGTCCTCGAACCTGGCCCGCTACGATGGCGTCCGCTACGGCCTGCGCGTGCCGGGCAAGTCGATCGGCGAGCTCTATGAGAACACCCGCGCCGAAGGGTTCGGGCCTGAGGTCCGCCGCCGCGTCATGATCGGCACCTATGTGCTGTCGGCCGGCTATTACGACGCCTATTACATCCGGGCGCAGCGGGTCCGGACCCTCATCAAGAAGGATTTCGAGGACTGCTTCGCCAAGGGCGTGAACGCGATCCTCACGCCGGCGACGCCGTCGGCCGCCTTCGGCATCGGCGAGAAGGGCGGCGCCGATCCGGTCGAGATGTATCTCAACGACATCTTCACGGTGACGGTGAACATGGCCGGCCTGCCGGGCATCGCGGTGCCGGCCGGCAAGGACGCCCAGGGCCTGCCGCTCGGGCTGCAGCTGATCGGCCGTCCGTTCGACGAAGAGACGCTGTTCTCGCTCGGCGAGGTGATCGAGCAGGCGGCGGGACGCTTCACGCCGGTCCGGTGGTGGTAAGCGTCGCCGATTTCAAGACGAGCCTTGCGGGCGACGCGCCCGCGGCCGGCCTGTCGCCGGTGCTGACCGGCCTGTGGTGGCTGGCGAAGGGCGATTGGGACCGGGCGCACAGGATCATCCAGGACGAGACCGGCCGCGATGCGGCCTGGGCGCACGCGCATCTGCATCGCGTCGAGGGCGACCTCGGCAATGCCGCCTACTGGTATCGCCAGGCCGGGCAGCCGGCGGCGAAAGATGCGCTGGATATCGAATTCGAGCGGATCGTCTCCGCGCTGATGGGGAGTTGAGGGCCATGACGGCAACCAGCGGCAAGCTGATGAAGGGCGCCACGGGTGACTGGGAGGTCGTGATCGGCATGGAGATCCACGCCCAGGTCACCTCGAAGTCGAAACTGTTCTCGGGCGCCTCCACCGCCTTCGGCGGCGATCCCAATACCCACGTGTCGCTGGTCGACGTCGCGATGCCGGGCATGCTGCCGGTCATCAACGAGGAGTGCGTGCGCCAGGCCGTGCGCACCGGGCTCGGGCTGAACGCCAAGATCAACCTGCGCTCGGTGTTCGACCGCAAGAACTATTTCTACCCCGACCTGCCGCAGGGCTACCAGATCAGCCAGTACAAGGACCCCATCGTGGGCGAGGGCGAGATCACGGTCGAGCTCGACGGCGGCAAGACCGCAACGATCGGCATCGAGCGCCTGCACATCGAGCAGGATCCGGGCAAGATGCTGCACGACCAGTCGCCGTCGCTCTCCTATATCGACTACAACCGCTGCGGCGTGGCGCTGATGGAGATCGTCTCCAAGCCTGACATCCGCGACGCCGAGCAGGCCAAGGCCTACGTGACCAAGCTGCGCTCGATCATGCGCTATCTTGGCACCTGCGACGGCGACATGGAGAAGGGATCCCTGCGCGCCGACGTCAACGTCTCCGTGCGCAAGCCGGGCGGCCCGCTCGGCACCCGCTGCGAGATCAAGAACATCAACTCCATCAGCTTCATCGGCCAGGCGGTCGAGGCCGAGGCGCGGCGCCAGATCGAGATCATCGAGGACGGCGGCGTGATCGAGCAGGAAACCCGCCGGTTCGATCCCGACAAGGGCGAGACGCGCTCGATGCGGTCCAAGGAGGAGGCGCACGACTACCGTTACTTCCCCGACCCGGACCTCCTGCCGCTGGAGTTCGACCAGGCCTTCGTCGACGCGCTGAAGGCGGCGCTGCCGGAGCTGCCGGACCAGAAGAAGGCGCGCTTCATCGCCGATCTCGGCCTCTCGCCCTACGACGCCTCGGTGCTGGTGGCCGAGCGCGAGAGCGCCGCGTTCTATGAGAGCGTGCTGGAAGCGCTGTCCGACCGGGCGCGCGACGGCAAGCTCGCCGCTAACTGGGTGATCAACGAGCTGTTCGGCCGCCTCAACAAGGAAGGCCGCGACATCTCGTCCTCTCCGGTGTCGGCGTCTCAGCTCGCCGCCATCGTCGCGCTGATCGGCGAGGGCACGATCTCCGGCAAGATCGCCAAGGACCTGTTCGAGATCGTCTGGAGCGAGGGCGGCGACCCGCGCGAGCTGGTCGAGAGCCGCGGCATGAAGCAGGTCACCGATCTCGGCGCCATCGAGAAGGTCGTCGACGAGATCATCGCTGCCAATCCGGACAAGGTCGCGCAGGCCAAGGCGAAGCCGCAGCTCGCCGGCTGGTTCGTCGGCCAGGTGATGAAGTCGTCGGGCGGCAAGGCCAACCCGCAGGCGGTCAACGATCTCCTCAAGAGCAAGCTCGGCATCTGAAACGACGATCACTGATCTTCGTTCCGACGGCGCGCACAGGGTGCGCGCCGTTTTCGTTTGGGCTCGCGTCCAGCGAATCGCCGCACGCGATTCGCAAAAAAGCCACCGTTGACGAGCGTCCGAACGCACACGAGGGCGTGTGCAATGAAAATTTTTTCGTTGCCAATTTTTACGACTCAGAGTCCGCGAGCACCGCTCGATGTGCGACTCCGCGTGTCGACTCCGTGCCGAGGCCGCTTTCGACGCCTCGCGCAGCCATTTCAAAAAATACTTGCAGTGCAGGCTTTTTTTGCGATCGCTATTAGTAGCACGCTCGCCGTTGCGCGGACGCGGAAACGCATTTCCGATGTCGACCGTCGTGCTGCTTCGCGCGTTTCGTCAGCCGCACACGCGCGCGCGTGTCAACACTTCCTTAAGCCGGAAGCTGTTTTTTTTCACTCGTTGGTGTATCGATATGGAGTGCATCTCGATTCCCGAGTGCACGCATCGACTAAGCCAACTCATATCGGAGGGCAACATGGCCAAGAAAGCGAAGAAGGCGAAGAAGGCAGTGAAGAAGGTCGCGAAGACCGCGGCGAAGAAGACTGCCAAGAAGACCAAGAAGGTCGCCAAGAAGAAGTAACTCTCGCAGTTCGCTGCGAGATGAGTCCGGCAGCTGATGCCGGCACGTCGTTGGAGCGAAGGGTCGCTCAGGCTCCTTGAGAGCTGGCCGATCTTCGAAGCTCCGATTGACGATAGAGGGTGTCGGCGAGACATCAGGTCAACGGTCGGATCGAACTCAAGACGGCATTGCCGTCGCGGGCCGGTCCGGCAGAAGAAACAGGATTTCTTCGTTCGGTGCAGATCGCCATTCGGTCTGCAATCTCGCAAGCGGCTCTTCAGCCAGAGCGAGATCTGGTCCTGACGTGTTCGCCGACGCCCTCGATCCCTCGTGATATCCTTGGCGATATGCTTGGCGATATCCCTGGCGCTGCGCCCGAATGCCGTCGGCACGCCCCTTCCACTGCTCACATCATCTGTAGCTCCGGCGCGACCGCCGCTCGCTCTGAGCGGCTGCTTCCGCGTCCAAGCCGTTGCGCAGCCTTGTCTGATTGCGCGCGCTTACGCGCCGGCCTGTCGATCGCCCATTGCCGCGCCATTGCCAGGGGTTGCAGGGCGAGCGGGTGCCGCCGTTTCGGCGATGGTTACAGGTTGGCCAAACAGAACGGTAAACCGCTCTTTGCCGCTTCAAAAAATCTTATCTGAATCAAGCATTTGCGCTACGGCCCGAAGGATCGGCCGGTTTGCGTTCAGGCTTCCTTCAGCACAATGCTTAAACTGCCTTTCAAACTTGATCCGCAT
>NZ_CAFI01000129.1 GCF_000239775.1 Bradyrhizobium sp. ORS 375 | reverse complement strand
CCGCATGATCGACGATTACTCCGGCCATGCCGACGGCGCCGAGATCGCGCGCTGGATCGCGGCCCGCCGGCCGATCGCGCGCGGGCTGTTTTTGTCGCATGGCGAAGAGGCGGCGATTGCCGCGCTGGCCGCGCGCGTCGCCGAGCGGATCGTGCCGGCCGCCAAGGTGTTCTCGCCGCTGCTCGACGACGTCTACGAGCTCACCAGTGCCGTGCCGACGCCGCTCGATGCCACGCGCCGGCGACGGCTGGCGCCGGAGGCGGTGACGCGGCTCGACTGGCACAACGACATGTCGGGCCTCCTGCTCGACATCCACGCGCGCATCGAGCAGGCCGCCGACGACCGCGCGCGCGGCGTCATCATCCGCCGTCTGCGGCGGGCGCTCGAGGAGTGACACGATCGACCGTCCGGACGGCGGTGGGACGCGTCCCTTGTCGTCGAACGGTCACACTTTGATCGCAACCTCGATGGATCGGCCATCGACAGACTGCGACGTGAGGAGCCGGCTGACGACAGCGACGCCATTTCCGCTTGTGCATAGGCAATAGCACAACGCGCAGACGGCTGGTCTCCGAAAGTGATTCTGATACGCTCGACGCGTGGTTCACGACAACGGAACGATCCGGGTGAACCGGGCGCAGGTGGGGAAACGGGGGCTCTCACATGCATCAACCATCGAAATGGTGGACGGGACTGATCGCCGTGGCCGTGCTCTGGCTGCTGGCTATCATCTTCAAGACGACGAGTGTCGAGGAGGACATCGCGCCGCGGGCGCGGGCGGCGGTCGCTGCTGCCGCCCCCGATACCGCCGCGGCGCTGAAAGTCTCGGTCGCAGGCCGCGACGTCCGCATCGCGGGGCCCGAGTTCAGCCCCGACCAGTCGGAGCGGCTGAGCGATGCGGCGACGGTGAACGGCGTCCGCCTTGTGGATGACAGCTACGACAAGCTTCCGATACCCAAACCCTATACTTTCCGCGCCGCACGCAACGGCAGCCAGCTCGTGCTCGAAGGCGGCGTGCCGACGCCCGCCGTCCGTGACGCCGTTCTCAACGCCGCCCGCGCCGCCACGGCCGGCGGCGAGGTCGTCGATCGGCTCGGCTACGCCCTGGGTGCCCCGGCGAATTTTGCCGCCATCGCCGGCCATGGCCTGGTGCAGGCGGCGAAGCTCAATGGCGGTACCTTCTCGCTCGCGGACAAGGCCTATTCGCTCGCCGGTGCTGCGACCTCCTCCGACATCTACGAGGCGGCGGTGGCCGCGACGCGGCAGTTGCCGGGCGGCGCCGTTCTCGCCAATTCCGCCATCCTGCCGCCGGAGGCCAAGCCGTTCATCTGGAGCGCGGTGCGCGACGCCAAGTCGGTGGTGATGTCCGGCGTCGTTCCGAATGACGACCTTCGGCGCGCGCTGGAGGCCGCCGCCATCAAGACGTGGGCCGGATCGTCCGTGATGCATCAGATGCAGATCGCGCGCGGTGCGCCGTCGGGCGACTTCAACGCCTACACGGCCTATGCGCTCGCCGAGCTGGCGCGGCTGACCACGGGCCGCGTCGTCATCTCCGATGCCACCTACACCATCTCGGGCGAGGCGCCCTCCAGCGCCGCTTACGACGAGGCCATGGCCGGGCTCGGCAAGCTGCCGAGCGGCCTCACCCTGGCCAAGGCCGAGATCCTGCCGCCGGAAATCAAGCCATACCGCTGGTCGGCGGAGTTCAATGGCACCGCGCTGAGCCTCGCCGGCCTGGCGCCCGCGACCTCCGCGCGCGAGGCGATGCTCGGCTCCGCCAGCGGACAGTTCGACGGCAAGCCGATCAAGAGCCAGATCGGCATCGCGCGCGGCGCCCCCGATGGCGACGTCGCTAAGGCGAGCGCGAGCCTGCTGCAACAGCTGTCTCGGCTGGCGCAGGGCCGCGCCGAGATCAACGAGACCAAGGTGTCCATCACCGGCGTCGGCCTTGCCAACGTCACCGGCGCCGCCGTGCGCGAGGAGCTGGCGGGCGCCCTGCCCGCGCCGTTCACGATTGCCGCCGTCGATGTCCGCGACGGTCCGGTGTCGCCCTATTCGTTCGGGCTGCAGAAGCAGAACGGCCGCGTCAGGCTCAGCGGCTACGTGCCCGATGATGCGGCCCGCCGCGATCTCGTCGAGGCCGCAACGGCGACCTTCGTCACCGAGACCGTCGAGGACGGCTTGAAGATCGGCGACGGCGCGCCACGGAATTTCGCCAAATCGCTGAAGGCGACGTTCCCCGCGCTGGCCCGGCTGTGGTCGGGGTCGCTGACGGCAAAGGACGCGACGGTCTCGATCGACGCGCTCGCGATCTATGAGAAATCCGCCGAGCAGGTTCGCAAGGAGCTGGCGGACGCGGCCGGTGGCGATCTCAAGCTCGACGAGGTCAAGATCGGGGTCAAGCCGGAGAGCCCGGCGCTCCCCGTCGCCGAATGCCAGCCGGCTTTCGAAGGCCTGCTCGCCAAGGGCCGCATCCGCTTCGCAACCGGCAGCGCCGAGCTGAGCCGCGAGTCCCTGGCGCTGCTCGACCACATCGTCGATGTGGCGCAGCGCTGCAAGGAGGCCGCGATCGCGATCGAAGGCCACACCGACAATGTCGGCGACGAGGACAGCAACATGGACCTCTCAAAGCGGCGCGCGGCGGCCGTGGTCAGCTACATCAGCGAGGCCGGCATCGACACCTCGCGGATGACCTCGGAAGGCTACGGCCAGACCAAGCCGGTCGCCTCCAACGACAGCGCGGAAGGCCGCGCGCAGAACCGCCGCATCGAATTCGTCGTGAAGTGAGGCGCTGACATCATGATGTACGACCTGACGACGTTCTTTTTCTGGATCCTGCTCGCCGTCGTCATCGGCGGCTTCGTCGGCTGGCGCACCTGGTCGGACGAAAAGCAGCCGGACTGGATGCGGAGCTGGCTGCTGCCGGTCATCCTGGCCTTCCTCATCGGCTCCCTGATGGCGATGCTGAGCGTGCTGCCGGGCCGCGCCGGCCTGTGGCTC
>NZ_CAFI01000130.1 GCF_000239775.1 Bradyrhizobium sp. ORS 375 | reverse complement strand
CCGCCGCCTTCGCCGCGGCGATGTTGGCGGGGGTGGGACTGGTCTTCGCGAGTGCGTCGGCCGCACTGCGGTCCGCTACGGCCTTCTCGTTCGCCGCCAGCGCGGCATCGAGATTGGCGTCGGCGATCGTCTCGGCGGCGTCGGCCGCGGCCAGCTCCGCGGCGGCGGGACTGAGCGGCGGCGGACGGGTCTTCGCCGTCCGCTCCGGAGCCGGCGGCGGCTTGTTGGTCGCTTGCGGAGGCGAAAGCGGCTGCGCGGCGACGGGCGGCGCAGGCTGTTGGATGGGAGGAGGTTGCAACGACGGCATCGTCGGCACCAGCTCGAGCGGCACCACGCGCGCAAACGAGCTGCGCGCATCGCGCAGCAGCCCGCCCATGACCTCCTCGATCGGATCGGCGCTGGCAGCGCCACTGGCTGCGCAGCCGAGCAGGCCGATCGCGCCGGCAAGGTGTCTTGGCTTGAGTCTTGGTGTGAATCTTGGCGCGATGCAGACGGCCATCAGAGCCTCCCTTCCGCCAAGATCGGGCCGGCCGACCCTCGGCGTTCGATGCCTGCCTTATTCCGCGAATGGGGTTCAAGGTTGGCGCCGCCATGGAGAACACCGCCCGACATGCGTCATCTCTGCCGCATTGCCTTCATGCGAATTCCTCGCGCACCCGCGCCGCCGCCGCACACATCGCCTTCAATTTCCCGAAGGCGGTCGCCCGCGGCAGATATTTCATCCCGCAATCCGGCGCGACGACGAGCCGCTCCGGCGCCACGACTTTGAGGCCGTTGCGAATGCGCTCGGTGATGACCGCGACCGGCTCGACCTCGGGATCGCCGAGATCGAGAACGCCGAGCACGATGGTCTTGGCCGAGAGATCCTTGAGAACGCCGAGATCGAGCCGCGGCTGCGCCGCCTCAATCGCAATCTGGCTCGCGCAGCACTCGGCGAGCTCAGGCAGAAATGCATAACCGCTCGGCTTGCTGGAGCCCGGCACAATGGCGGCATAGCCGAAGCAGACGTGCACGATGGTCGGCACCGTGATGCGATCGAGCGCCCGGTCGATCGCCTTCACCGCATAGCGCCGCGCCGCCTGCGGATTGCTGCGGACCCAGGGCTCGTCGAGCTGGATGACGTCGGCGCCGGCCCGCTGCAGGTCGCGGGCCTCGGCATTGACGACCTCGGCGAAGGCCATCGCGAGCGCCTCGTCGTCGCGATAGTAATCGTCCTGGGCCTGCTGGCTCAGCGTGAACGGGCCGGGCAGGGTGATCTTGGCGGCGCGCATGGTGTTGCGGCGGAGGAACTCCATGTCACGCAGCTCCACCGGATACTTTCGCCTGATTGGGCCGACCACCCGCGGCACCGGCGTCTTGATGCCGGAGGGCGAGATGATGATCGCGGGGTTGTCGGCGTCGATGCCGTCGAGCGCGGTGGCGAAGCGGTTCGAGTAGCTCTCGCGGCGGATCTCGCCATCAGACAGGATGTCGATGCCCGCCTGCTCCATGTCGTGGATCGCGACGATCGTGGCATCGTCCTGGGCGTCGTCGAGCAGCGGCCGCTGGATGCGCCACATGCCCTGCAACCGGATGCGCGGGACGGACTTGGAGAGCATGGCGCGATCGACCAGCCAGTCCGGCTGCGGGTAGCTTCCGACCACGGTGGTCGGCAGGAGATGCCGAGGCATGTTCACCACGAGGGTCCTCCCCGCAATCCGACTCGCTTGGGCAGTGCGTCAGCGCACGATACTATCGCGATAGTCGCACAACCTAGCGTTTTATTTGTCTTCGGGGCGTCATGAAATTGGGTCGTATTTTCCGCATTTTGTGCGTTGGTGAGAACTTCCCGGGAGGACCGACCGCATGACCACGCGGCACATCCTGACGCTCAATGCCGGTTCCTCCTCGATCAAGTTTGCCTTGTTCGAACACGAGACCAGCCCGGTCGAGACGATGCGCGGCCAGATCGAGGGGCTGGGTAGCGCGACGCCGCATCTTCAAGCCAGGCTGCGCGGGGAGAGCTTTGCTGACCAGCGGCTCGATGCGACGCGGGCGACCGATCATGAGGCGGCGCTGGCGGTGGTCATCGATGTCCTGCAGCGCGCCATTGGCCGGACGGCCGTCGACGCCATCGGCCATCGCATCGTGCATGGCGGACTCCTGTTCACGCAGCCCATTGTCATCGCCGACGATGTCGTGGCCCGTCTCGAGACGCTCAATCCGCTGGCGCCACTGCACCAGCCTCATAATCTGTCCGGTGTCCGCGCCGCTCATCGCGCCTTTCCCGACGCGCTGCAGGTCGCCTGTTTCGACACCGCCTTCCATCGCGCGCATCCCTGGGTGAACGACACCTACGCCTTGCCTCGATCGCTCTACGACGAGGGCGTCCGGCGCTACGGCTTTCACGGCCTGTCCTACGAGTACGTGATCTCCCGGTTGAAGGAGATCGCGCCACAGGACGAGAAGGGACGCGTCGTCGTCATGCATCTCGGCAACGGCGCCTCGATGTGCGCGGTCCGTGATGGGCGTAGTATCGGCTCGTCGATGGGCTTTACCGCGCTCGACGGCCTGCCGATGGGCACGCGCTGCGGACAGCTGGACCCCGGCGTCGTGCTCTACCTGCTTCAGGAAAAGGGTATGACGGCCGAGGCGGTCACCGATCTCCTCTACAATCATTCGGGCCTCAAGGGCCTGTCGGGACTGTCGCAGGACATGCGCGAGCTGGAGAGCGCTGCAACGCCGGAGGCTCGGCAGGCCATCGAATATTTCGTCGACCGGATCAGGCGCGAGCTCGGCGCGATGGCTGCGGTGCTCTCCGGCCTCGATGCCCTCGTGTTCTGCGGCGGCATCGGCGAGCACGCCTGGCAGATCCGGGAGCGCGTCTGTCAGGCATTCGAATGGCTCGGCATCGCCTTGGACGAGAGCTGTAATCGCGCCGGCGAGACCGTGATCTCGTCGGAAGGCTCGCGGGTGCGGATCTTCGTGATCAACACCAACGAAGAGATGATGATCGCGCGGCACACTGCGCAGCTGCTTGAAGAGAGGCGGTAACGATTGGTGGTCCGGCCAGCCCTGCCGAATTGTGGCTTGCAAGGGCCGGCGTTTTGGTATCTCCAGGACGAAAGAACAAAATAACTGGGCAGGAACACGATGGAAGGCAGCGCAGCGTTGCGTGATCAGGATTTGGAGTTCGACTACGTCGTGGTCGGTGCCGGCTCGGCCGGCTGCGTGCTCGCCAACCGGCTCAGCAGCGACGGCAGGCACACGGTGCTGCTGCTCGAGGCCGGTCCGAAGGACACCAACATCTGGATCCACGTCCCGCTCGGCTACGGCAAGCTGTTCAAGGAAAAGACCGTCAACTGGATGTACCAGACCGAGCCCGAGCCTGGGCTCGACGGCCGTTCGGTGTTCCAGCCGCGCGGCAAGGTGCTCGGCGGCTCGAGCTCGATCAACGGCCTGCTCTATGTCCGCGGCCAGCACGAGGACTACGACCGCTGGCGCCAGCGCGGCAATGTCGGCTGGGGCTATGACGACGTGCTGCCCTATTTCAAGCGGGCGGAAAATCAGTCGCGCGGCGGCGACGACTATCACGGCGTCGGCGGCCCCCTGCCGGTGTCCGACTGGCGACACGAGGATCCGTTGTCGGAGGCGTTCGTGAAGGCGGCGGTCGAGACCGGTCTGCCGTTCAACGGCGACTTCAATGGCGCGAGCCAGGAGGGCGCGGGCTTCTTCCAGACCACGACGCGTCGTGGCCGCCGCGCCAGCAGC
Source organism: Bradyrhizobium sp. ORS 375 (assembly GCF_000239775.1). Lineage (GTDB taxonomy): Bacteria > Pseudomonadota > Alphaproteobacteria > Rhizobiales > Xanthobacteraceae > Bradyrhizobium. Next base: position 14,530 of record NZ_CAFI01000130.1, on the reverse strand, counting down.
GCGGTCTCCTACCTGCGCCCGGCGCTCGGCCGCAGCAATCTTCATGTCGAGACCGATGCGCTGGCGCAGCGCATCCTGTTCGATGGCCGCCGCGCGTCCGGCGTCACGTTCAGCCAGCGCGGCCGGCTGCGGACGGCCCGTGCCCGCAAGGAGATTCTCGTATCGAGCGGCGCCTACAACTCGCCGCAGCTGCTGCAGCTGTCGGGTGTCGGACCGGGCGAGCTGTTGCAGCAGCATGGCATCGACGTCGTGCTGGATGCGCCAGGCGTCGGCAGCGACCTGCAGGATCATCTGCAGGTGCGCATCGTGATGCGTTGCAGCCAGCGCATCACGCTCAACGACATCGTCAATCATCCCGTCCGCAAGGTGCTGGCCGGCGCGCGCTACGCCGCATTTCGCAAGGGGCCGCTGACGATCGCCGCGGGCACGGCGGGCGCGTTCTTCAAGACCGATCCGCGGCTCGCCAGCCCCGACATCCAGATCCATTTCATCCCGTTCTCCACCGACAAGATGGGCGAGAAGCTTCACACCTTCTCCGGCTTCACCGCCTCGGTCTGCCAGCTCCGCCCCGAGAGCCGCGGCTCGCTGCGGATCAGGAGCGCGGACCCGGCCGTGCCACCGGAGATCCGCATCAATTATCTTGCCAGCGAGACCGATCGCCGCGCCAATATCGACGGCATCCGAATCCTGCGGAAAATTCTGGCGGCACCGGCCCTGAAGCCGTATGTCTCGGATGAAGCCTATCCGGGGTCCAAGATCGTGAGCGACGACGACATCCTGGCCTATTGCCGGCAGACTGGCAGCACGATCTATCATCCGACGTCGACCTGCCGGATGGGGTCCGATGCGCTGGCCGTGGTCGATCAGCGCCTGCGGGTGCGCGGCATCGACGGCCTGCGCGTCGTCGACGCCTCGATCATGCCGGACCTGGTTTCGGGCAACACCAATGCGCCGGTCATCATGATCGCGGAGAAGGCCTCCGACATGATCTTGCAGGACGCGCGCTGACGCAGGAATGAGTTCGTGACACGTTTCCGGATCGGCACCCGCAAGAGCACGATGGCCCTGGCCCAGACGGAGGAGATTGGACGCCGGCTGCAGGCCGCGATCCCGTCGCTCGACATCGAGATCGTCAAGTTCGAGACGACGGGTGATTCCGACCAGACCAGCAAGCTGCTGACCCATGGCGGCAAGGGCGGGGCGTTCGTCGCCGAGATCCGGCGGGCCATGCTGGACGGCAGGCTGCATGCGGCGATGCATTCGCTGAAGGACATGCCGGGCAACGAGGAGACGCCGGGACTTGTCATCGCGGCGCTGCTGTCGCGCGATCCGCCGGGCGACGTGCTGGTGTTGCGCAAGGGGCTGGCGCTGGAGGACTTCCGCAAGGATGGCGGCCGCGGCTTCAAGATCGGCACCAATGCGGTCCGTCGGGCGGCCTATGCGCGGCGGCTGTTTCCACACGCTGAGCTGATCCATTTCCGCGGCGCCGCCGATACCCGCATCCGCAAGCTCGACAATGGCGAGCTGCAGCGGCTGCCGGATGGCGGCGCGGTGGGCCCGGCGGACGCGCTGATCATGGCGCGGTCCGGGCTCGAGCGGGTCGGCCTGGCCGACCGTGCGTCCTACGAATTCCCGGTCGCCGACATGCTGCCGGCGGCAGGGCAGGGCATCGTCGCGGTCGAGTGTCCTGCGGCCGACTTCGAGACGCGGCGCATCCTTTCGACTATCGACGACGCGGCGGCGCGGGCGTGCGCAGATGCCGAGCGCGAGGTGCTGTGGGTGCTCAATGGCCACTGCAACTCGCCGATCGCGGGCTTCTCGACCATCGAGGGCGGCGAGATGATCTTGACCGCCTCGGTGCTCGACGAGGACGGCGGCCGCTTCATTGAGGCCCAGCGCGCCGGCCCCGCCGATCGTCCGCGCGAGCTCGGCCGGGCGGTCGGGCTCGAATTGCTTGGCAACGGCGCGGCTGCGCTGATCGAGCGCAGCCGGCCGCGATGATCGGTCAGCCCTTGTAGGCGCGCACCCGCGCCAGCATCTGCTCGACATGGGCGATGGGCGTCTCCGGTGTGATTCCGTGACCGAGATTGAAGATGTGCCGGCCGCCCGCATAGCTCGCCAGCACGTCGTCGACCGCCTGGTCGAGCGCCGCGCCGCCGGTGATCAGCGCCAGCGGATCGAGATTGCCCTGCACGGCGACCTTGCTCTGCACCCGCTCGCGCACCAGGCCCGGCTCCGCCGTCCAGTCGATGCTGACCGCATCGACGCCGGTCTCGGTGACGTAGCTCGGCAGCAGCGCGCCGGCGCCCCGCGGAAAACCGATGATCTTGGCGTCCGGCCTTACCTTGCGCACGCCCTCGACGATGCGCCGCGTCGGCGCCACCGACCAGCGGGCGAACTCGCGGGGCGACAGCACGCCCGCCCAGGTATCGAAGATCTGCAACGCGTCGGCGCCCGCATCCAGCTGTTTCAGCAGATAGGCGATCGAGCTGTCGACCAGCGCATCGATGATCTTCTGGAATGCGTCGGGGTGGCGATAGGCGAGCAGCCGGGCCGGTGCCTGGTCGGGCGTGCCCTGGCCGGCGACCATGTAGGTCGCGACCGTCCATGGCGCGCCGCAAAAGCCGATCAGCGCAGTGCTCTGCGGCAGCTCGCTGCGGACGCGGCGGAGCGCCTCGAACACGGCCTCGAGCTTCGACAGATCGGCCTCGCTGGACAGCGTCGCGATCTTCTCGGGCGTATCCAGCGGATCGAGCCGCGGGCCTTCGCCGACCTCGAAGCGGACGCTGCGGCCGAGCGCGTGGGGGATCACAAGAATGTCGGAGAAGATGATCGCCGCATCGAAGCCGAAGCGCCGGATCGGCTGCAGGGTGACCTCGGCCGCGAGCTCCGGATTGAAACAGAGGTCGAGGAAGCCGCCGGCCTTGGCGCGAACCTCGCGATACTCCGGCAGGTAGCGGCCGGCCTGCCGCATCATCCAGATCGGAGGCACGCTTTTGCGCTGACCGGCCAGCACGTCGATGAAAGGCTTGTTCACGGCAGTCTCACTCACGCTGGGGGCTCCGTAACCCCTGAGGGAACAGTTTACCGCCCGTGATACATGGCCATGCGGTTCCGGCCAAGCTCCTATCGGACCGGCAGCGCCGGCAGCCCGATGCCGGATCAACCAGGGAACACGCTGTTCGCGGCGGCGTTGTCCCCGCACAGGGAGATCTACCATGGCTGAGAAGTTCAATCCCGCGCCGCACGACAAGCATGCGGTCGATCCGCGCGAGGCCGTTCGTCTCGATCGTGAGGCTGCGACGCAGCTCGACAAGGGACTTATGGATACGTTTCCCGCATCCGATCCGGTGAGCCTGCAGCAGCCCTCGACCACGCGCGTGAAGGCCCACGACAACCACGCTCAAGAGGACGGCCACGAGCAGCGGACATCGTCGCTGTGGGACAAGGTCAGGTCCGTGTTCGCGCGATGAACTAACAGCTCGTCCGCGTGCACGCAGCCTTCCTCTTCCGTAAATATACGGTCGATGCCGTAGTCTTACGGTGTGCGTGGCTGGTATTCGGACGCAGCCTGTTTCAGAGTTGGCTAACACGTCCATGGGATTCTGCCGCGGTCCGGAGAGTTCCGCGGAATGGACGTTGCTGTCGCCAAAGTCGGTCTGAGCCGTCTGCCATTGTGGGCGGCTGGAGTGCTTGCGCTCGTGTGCGGCGCGATCCTCGCTTTCAGCGGATGGAGCGAGTGGACGTCCCGAAAGGCCGAGGTTCACAATGCCGAGGTCGATCTCGGCAATCTCGCGAGGTCGCTGACCCAGCACGTCGAGGACACTTTCGAGCTTGCGGATTCCTTGCTGCGCGGCGTCGTCACCGCGCTTGAGACGGACGACGGCAAGCCGGGCGCGATGGAGCGTTTGCAGACGATCCTGAAAGCAAGAAAGGCGACGCTTGGCCGGATTCGTGGCGTCTTCGCCTATGGCGCGAACGGCGACTGGCTCGCTACGACCGAGGATGTCACGCTCACCAACTACAACAATGCCGACCGCGACTACTTCATCCATCACCGCACTTCGGCGGACCGCTCGCTCCTGATCGGCCGGCCGGTGCAGAGCAGGTCCGGCGGGCAATGGGTGATCACGCTCTCGCGACGCTGGAACCACGTCGACGGCAGCTTCGGCGGCGTCGTGCTCGCGACCATCGACGTGGCCTATTTCGCCGGGTTTTACCGGCAGTTCGACGTGGGGCAGCATGGCACGATCAGCCTGATGAGCCGCGACGGATTGGTGCTTGCGGACAACGCCGAGCCGGATTCGAGCAGGCTCGGCCGGCCGGTCCTCGAGGAGATCCCCTATCATCCGACGTCCGGGACGTTGCGTTTTGGTCGACCCGGCGAGACGTCGGAGCGCATCGCGTTCTATCAGCACGCGCAACGCTACCCCTTCCTGATCCTGGCCACGCGGACGGAAGCGGAGGTGCTCGCCGGGTGGATGCGTGATGCCGCCGTGCGGTTTACCGTTCAGGTAAGCCTGGTCGCGCTCGCGGTGGGGATCGGCATCTTCCTCGTCAAGCAGCTCCTGGAGCGGCAGAAGCTCGCCGCGGCGCTGGCGGCCAAGGAGGAGAACTTCCGCCTGCTTGCGGAAGGCTCCAGCGACATCGTGACGCGCATCGAGCTTGACGAGTGCATCGGCTATGTCTCGCCCTCGACATCGCGCGTGCTCGGTTGGCACCCGTCGCAGCTGCTCGGCAAGCGGGCGATCTCCGGCGTGCATCCACTCGACCGGCCGCAGCTGCAGGAGATTCTGGATCAGCTCAGGAAGGGGGCTGCGGACGAAGCGCGCGTGACCTACCGGATGCGGCGGCGCGACAAGTCCGAGATCTGGGTCGAGGCCACGATCCGCGCCACGCGCAGGCCGGACGGCGAGCTCGACGGTTTCGTGGCGGTTACGCGCGATGTGACGCAGCAGAAGGCGCTGCAGGGCAGGCTCGAGACGCTGGCCATCGAGGACAGCCTCACCGGTCTCGCCAACCGGCGCCGCTTCGACGAGCGGCTGCTCGAGGAGTGGGGCAGGGCGTACCGCGAGAAGACCTCGCTGGCGCTGCTGATGATCGACATCGACCACTTCAAGGCCTTCAACGACACCTATGGCCATCCGGCCGGTGACGAATGCCTCCACGCGGTCGCCAGCATTCTCGCCGACGAAGCTCAGCGCAGCTCGGACCTGGTCGCCCGCTATGGCGGCGAGGAGTTCGCGATCCTGCTGCCGAACACCGATGCCGAGGGCTGCGCGCGGCTCGGCGAGCGGATCCGGCGGGCGCTTCACGCCGCCGGTCTCGTCCACGCGCAGAATCCGCCCGGCATCGTGACGGCGAGCATCGGCGGCGCTGTCTGCCGCCCGGGCCTGGAACGCTCCGCGGGCCCGGCCTCGCTGATCGAAGCCGCCGACCACGCGCTCTACGTCGCCAAGGATGGCGGCCGCGACCGCGTGATCATGGCGGGCGAGGTGGTCGAGCTGCCGTCCGGCAAGGCGCCGGCGACCGTTCCGGCCTGAGATCGCCGCGTCCTCAGTAGTGTGGCGGCGGCTCATTGCGCGGCCCCTCGGCATTGCTCTGGGCGTCCTCGAGCCGCTCGACCAGGAGCGCGATCTGCCGCTTCAGCGCGTCGATCTCGCGCCATTGCGCCGTGATGGTCTGGTTCAGCGTCTCGATCGTGTCGTCCTGGAACGTCAGCCGCATCTCGAGCGTGTCGATCCGCTCGCTCAGCTCCTGGTTCGACGGCTCAGAGTTGCTCATTGCCCGCGCTCTCCGCTGTGTCCCGGCTTCACGTCCGCGCCGAGCTGGCGTAGCCCGTGGCCGAGCGCGACCCGCTCATCGAACACGAAGCAGCCGCCGCGCCAGCGGCTGTCGGCCTCCGGGATCTGCTCGAGATAGCCGAGGATGCCGCCCTTGAGGTGGTAGACCTCCGGAAAGCCCCGCGCGAGCAGCAGCGCGCTGGCCTTTTCGCAGCGGATGCCGCCGGTGCAGAACATCGCAATCCGCTTGTGCTTGTCAGGATCGAGAGCGCGAGCGACGAAATCCTTGAATTGTCCGAAGCTCTGCAGGCCGGGATCGACCGCGCCTTCGAACGTGCCCATGGCGACCTCGAACGCATTGCGTGTGTCGAGCAGGAGCGTATCAGGCTCCGCGATCAGCGCGTTCCAATCGGCGGGACTGACATAGGTCCCGACCTGACGGGTCGGGTCGGCGGCGGGATCGCCGAGCGTCACGATCTCGCGTTTCAGCCGCACTTTGAGGCGCTGGAACGGCATCGTCGCCGCATCCGAGAATTTCAGCTCCAGATTGTCGAGGCGGCTGGCGAACAACGTGCCCCGCCGAAACTCGTCGACCAGCGCCGCGATCGCCTCGTCGGTTCCGGCGACCGTCCCGTTGAGGCCTTCCTCGGCGAGCAGGATGCTGCCCTTGATACCGCGCGCGGCGCAGAACGCCTGCAGCGGCGCGCGCAGGTCGCGAAAATCGGGCAGAGCTACGAACTGATAGAAGGCGGCGACGGTCAGGGGCATGCGGCCGTTTACCAGCAGACCTGACCATAGAAAAGCTGGTATCCCCGGGCATTGCCCCGCCTGGAAGGAATGTGCGATGTAGCCGGCCAGCACTGGCATTCCAGCCACCACACGATCACGCAGCGAGCAACGATGAGAAGCTTCCATTTCCCCGGCAGGTCCACGGTCCACGCCCAGAACGGAATGATTGCAACCTCGCACCCGCAGGCGGCGCTCGCCGGGATCGAGGTGCTGCGCGCCGGCGGCACCGCCGCCGACGCGGCGGTGGCGGCCTGCGCCCTGCTCGGGGTGATCGAGCCGCAGTCGACCGGCATCGGCGGCGACTGCTTTGCGCTGGTCCAGCCCAAGGGCGACGGCCGGATCATGGCCTATAACGGCTCCGGCCGGGCCCCGGCCGCGGCCACCGTGGACTGGTACCTCGAGCGCAAGATTCATTCGGTGCCGCTGACCTCGGCCCATGCCGTCTCGGTGCCCGGCGCGATCGATGCCTGGGCCCGCATCCTGCAGGATCATGGCCGGCTCGGCCTCGACCGGCTGCTGCAGCCGGCGATCCGCGCCGCCGAGGACGGCTACGTCGTGGCGCCGCGCGTCGCCTTCGACTGGAACAACCAGTTCGAGAAGCTCAAGAACGGCACCAACACCGCGCGCTACTTCCTGCCGCGCGGCAAGGCAGCCGCCGCCGGCGACGTGATCCGCCAGCCGGAGCTGGCGCAGACCCTGCGCGTGATCGCCAAGGAGGGGCCGAAGGGCTTCTACACCGGCGCGGTCGCCGAGGACATGGTGCAGACGCTGCGCGGCATCGGCGGCCTGCACACCCTGGAGGACTTTGCCAATCACCAGACCGAGGTCACCGCGCCGATCGGCACCACCTACAAGGACTACGACGTCTGGCAGTGCCCGCCGAACGGTCCGGGCATCACCATGCTGGTGATGCTCAACATCCTCTCGCGCTTCGACCTGACGCGGATCGATCCGCTCAGCGTCGAGCGCTTCCACCTCGAGGCCGAGGCCGCGCGCATCGCCTACATGATGCGCGAGCAGCATATCGGCGATCCCGAGCACATGACGACCGAGGTCGCGAGCATCCTCGCCAAGGAATTCGCGGACGAGTACATCTCGCAGATCAGCCTCGACAAGCTGCTCGACCTGCCGAACGTCGCGCCGCCGATGAACCCGGAGACGGTCTACATCACGGTCGTCGACCGCGACCGCAACGTCTGCTCCTTCATCAACTCGATCGCGCATTCGTTCGGCTCGGCGATCGTCTCCAACGAGACCGGCGTGCTGCTGCAGAACCGCGCCGGCGGCTTCCGCATCCAGCCGGGCCATCCGAACTGCATCGCACCTGGCAAGCGTCCGCTGCACACCATCATCCCGGCGCTGGCCACCAAGGCCGGCCGCGCGCAGATGTCGTTCGGCGTCATGGGCGGCCAGTACCAGCCGGTCGGCCAGACCCACGTGCTGACCAACATCCTCGACTATGGCTGCGACGTGCAGGAAGCGATCGATATGGCGCGCGGCCTGCATTACGAGGGCGTCTATCAGCTCGAGGACGGCGTGCCCGCCGAGGTGGTCGAGGGCCTGCAGCGGATCGGCCACAAGACCACCAAGGTGGTCTCGCCGCTCGGCGGCGGCCAGGCGATCTGGATCGACTGGGACAAGGGCACGCTGACCGGCGGCTCCGACCCGCGCAAGGACGGCTGCGCGCTGGGATATTGAGGCGATCGCGCTGTCGCCGCTCCGATCATCCTGCATCGGGCCCGTAAGGCAACCCCATACTCCGCTGTCGTCCCGGCCTTGAGCCGGGACCCATACCCTCAGGAGCGGTTTGAGGCAGGCTGGTCATTGGCTTCTTGCCCAACACATCTGCTGCGGCGTATGGGTCCCGGATCGGCGCACCGCCGCGCTGGCGCGCTCGATGCTTGTCCGGCACGACGGCGGTGGGGGCGGCCGATTCACGGCTCAAACAGCTACGAGATCGGGGACGTGTCATCGCGTTCTCGCGGCGCATCGGGCCCGAGCTGTGCATCAGTTCGTCCCTCGCAACATGCAGAGGGCGCAGGGAATGCCGGGTGACAGCCTCACCCATGGCCCGCCTGCGGAAAAGAATGCAGGCGGCAGGTACCACAGGCAAAGCCGAAACACGCCGGCATTCCCTGCGCGATGGTCTTCACGCTTATACGCAGTCTCCCTGGTGCGCCGGGCTTGTTGGCCACCATGCCACGCCAAGGCTTGCGCATGGCGCGGGGGATACCAGCATCGGGGTATCAGGACGCTGCGACTTCACGTCCGCAAGTGATCGTTCGTCCGCGCCCTCGTTGTTCGAAGACGCTGCGATCTCCCGCGGCCACCGCATCCCCGCCTCGCGTGTCGTGACGATCGCGCGCTACGCCCCTACTGCCTTGAGACGGGATGCGTGCATACAATCACGATTTCCGATAAAGCGCAAGTAAATTTTATTTTCCAGAATGCGCGACAAGGCGGGGTTCCTCCGGCACAGGCTGGTCAGCCGCGCCCGCATGGGCTAAACCCCCGTTCCCGTAACTGAGCAGAGGCAGTCTGGAGCATGCGGCGTCCGATGACGAGAAGAGTTGCGCTGGCGGCGGCGGCATCGGCCGCGGTCGGCGCCTGGCTGGGCCCCCAGGGAGCCTCGGCACAGACCAGTCCCGCGAAACCGACAGGAAAGACCATGACCACTCCCTCCGGACTGCAGATCATCGATACCAAGGAAGGCACCGGCGCGACGCCGAGCCGCGGTCAGACCTGCGTGATGCACTACACCGGCTGGCTCTACGAGAACGGCCAGAAGGGCAAGAAATTCGACTCCTCGGTCGATCGCAACGAGCCGTTCGAATTCCCGATCGGCATGAAGCGCGTGATCGCCGGCTGGGACGAGGGCGTCGCGACCATGAAGGTCGGCGGCAAGCGCACGCTGATCATTCCGCCCGAGCTCGGCTACGGCGCCCGCGGCGCCGGCGGCGTCATCCCGCCGAACGCGACGCTGATGTTCGATGTCGAGCTGCTGGGCGTGAAGTAGGGGGCGGCTACGTCGTCGCGATCAGGTCATCATAGCCGCGAGTCGAAGCAGAAGACGAAGCGTGGTGCCAATGATTGCGCCCTCTCCCCTTGCGAGAGAGGGCGTATATGAGCGGCATACTCGGTTGGGTGAGGGGTATCTCTCCACGAGCGCGATCCGCTGATGGATACCCCTCACCCAACCGCATGCTCGGATGGGCCGAAACTGCCCTCTCCCGCAAGGGGAGAGGGCGCTGTATCGGGCATTCGATCGCGGCGATCTTGTGTAGTTCTGTGGGGCGGGCAAAGCGGCCGTCCGCAGGGCGGTTGAGTGCCCACCGCGGATCGGCGAAAGCGGTTGGAATGGTGAGCACAGCGCGCGGTAGAGTTTTGCTCGCGCCTTGGCCCACCCTACGACTCACGACTAACAAACGTATAAAGCCGGCCCCGTGAGGAGCCGGCTTGTGATTTCGCTCCTTCGCGATCGGCGCCGCATCAACAGCGCGCTGTCGCGCTCACCTCGCTCAGAGGTTCTTGTTCGCAGCGCCGGCGGCGGTGTTGACCGCGTCCTTGGTCGCCTGCTTGGCATCGCCCAGCGCCTGCTGGCCCTTGCCCTTCACTTCCTGGACGGCGCCTTCGCCCTGCAGGCGGTCGTTGCCGGTGGCTTCGCCGATGCCCTGCTTGGCCTTGCCGATCGCCTCGTTGGTGGCACCTTTGATCTTGTCCATGGTCGAACCCATAGTGCGTCTCCTTGTCTGTGTGAACTATGCGGGACCAACGCGGGCGGCGCGAAAAGGTTCTGATGGAACCGGAATGGCGCCGATGCGGCATTTCGACTAGGATGCGGCGGTTCCTATCGAACACAACGAATCCGAGAAGAAGAAATGTCAGGATCTCACGACCACGCGCACGGCCACTCCCATGATCACGCTCATGATCACGGCGACGAGCGCTGGAAGCACGATGGCGTCCGCGTCATCCCCGGCAATCAGCTCGATGGCAACGTGCCGTCGACGCCCGGCATGGACCGCAAGGCGGCGATCAATTTCGCGCGTGTCGGCGCGCAGAAGCTGTGGGCTGGCACGGTCACGATCAAGCCGGACGCCAAGACCGGCGCGCATCATCACGGTCATCTCGAAAGCGTGATTTACGTGGTCAAGGGCAAGGCGCGGATGCGCTGGGGCGAGCAACTGCAGTTCACCGCCGAAGCCGGTCCCGGCGACTTCATCTTCGTGCCGCCCTACGTGCCGCACCAGGAGATCAACGCCAGCCCCGACGAGGTCCTGGAATGCGTGCTGGTGCGCAGCGACGGCGAGGCGGTCGCGATCAACATCGATATCGAGCCGGTGGAGAAGCCGGAGACGGTGCTGTGGGTCGATCCCGTGCATCGTGATCCGTCAGAGGCGAAGTCCTAGAGCCCCGACGTAAACTGGCGGGACCATCGCAAGACGGTCCCGCCAGCCAGGGAGCAGCTGTACCGCTCCCTCACACGCGGAGCAGGGGCGACTGTCGCGCGCGTGTCTCGTGATGTGTTGTGTCAGGCCGCATCGTCGGCATTGGTCATCTCGACCATCACTCATCCGTCCGTGACAGGTTGGCGCCGCCTTCGCGAACGAGGTCCGCATCGATGTTGACCTTGCTCATGTCGTCGCCGATCACCGCCACCTTCAGTCCCTGGCGGTTGCTCAGGATGTGTTGAGCAAAGTGGTCTTCCCAGTCCCGAGGAAGCCGGACAAGACCGTGACGGGGAGCTTGTGCATCGAGATCGAACAGCCTCTTCAACGGGAGGGAACGGCGCCGACGGACAAGCATGCGGCCTCATACGTGATGTTATAACGTAACATCTTCTAAACGAGTGGAGGTGTCAAGGGGCTTACAAGGGGGCGGGGTGACGAGGGCGTGGGATGGGCGGAGATCGGGGGAGCGGGCCGATGGTGCGCCGGGGATGGCTGGTCCTGGTGGCGTGAGAGCCAGATGAGCGAAGCGCGTCCGATGCTGGAGCTTGCCGCCCGCCGCAAACAACGCTGCACTCCATCTCTCCGTTCTTCACGGGGAGAGGGAGCGCAGCGTGCCTCGTGGCCGGAGCGCGGTCGCTATCAACAGGGATCGCGGGCCCGGTCCGTCGCGCTAAGCTTGCTACCTCGTCAGATACGCCGTCCCCGCCGGACCGTTCGACACCGACATCGACAGCGCGCCGGGCGCGATGGTCCAGTTGGTCGCGTTCAGGATCAGCGTGTTGAACACCATGGTGACGCTGTTGCTGCTGACGTTCGACACCGAGTTGATGGTGACGTTGCGGCTCGGCAGGTACATCAGGCCGGTATAGGACGAGCCGCTGGTGCCGTTGATCGGCAGGTTGGTGGCCGACAGGCCGGTCGGCTCGTACATCAGGATGTTGGCATAGGTGCCGGTCGTCGGCGCCGACAGCGTGGCGTTGACGTTGCCGTTGAAGGTGAGCGTGGCGTTCTGGTCGACGAGATAGAAGGTGACGCCGTTGCCGGTCACCGTCCAGCCCGAGTTGAAGGTCATCGTGCCCTTGATGATGTAAAGGCCCGGATTGAGAGTCAGCGTGCCCGAGCCGTTGAAGTTGGTGGAGCCGCAATAGACGCCGGGGCTGAGCGTCACCGAGCCGGGGTCGTAGACCTTGTTGTTGGTGGTGCACGATCCGACCGTCACGGCAGGCAGCGTGCCCGCGAACGGATCGGAGATCGCCGCGCAATTGGTTTCCGCCGGCGGGGTGGCCCCGCCGTTCTTGATGATGGTCGAGCCCTTGATGCAGATGCGCTTGACGTTCAAGGTCGCATTGAAGATGGCGGCCGGACTTTGCGTCGACAGCACATGCACCTCGCAGCTCGGTGCGTTGAGCTGCGCGCCGGAATTGACCAGCAGCGACTGCGTGTTCAGCGTGCTGACGAGCAGAATGCAGACCGGCGACTTGCTCTGGGGGCCCGGCTTCGCCGTCGCCGAGGCGGATATCCCGAGCGACGAGGTGCCCATCACCGTCAGAAACGAGGTGTTCACCGTCGCCGTCGCGGTGCCGGTGAGCGAGCCATCGCTGTTGGCGGCGAAGCTCGCGGATGGAGAGGTGCCGAAACGGCCGCCGAAATCGGCCTTGAAAACAGCGCTTGCGGTCGAGACCTGCTTGCCGGTCGGCTGCACGACGCCCGCCAGGACGGCGGCATCGACCGCCTTCTGCAACTGCGCCTTGGTGTCGCCCGACTTGGCGAAGTCGACAGCGGCGCCGATCGCGATGACGATCGGAATGATGGCGATGGCGAAGATCATGCTGATCTGGCCATCCTGCGCCTGCCAGAAGCGGCGCGACTTGGTAGAGAGACGTTCGGGCGAAATGGGGGCGCTCATGTGCGACGCTTCCTGCTGTAGCTGGCCAGGCATGCTGCCGAACGCATCGGAGCCTGGTGCTGCAGGATCTAGAGGTCAGAAAATTACCGCCGGCTGAATCGGGTTCCATAAAGGGAACCGACGACGGAGCGCCGGGAACTCAAGGTTATCAGCCGGTTTTCGCCGTACCCGAAAAAGGGGGCATGCTACCTCCCGCAGGTGGTGATCGAGCGGAGTACCTGTCTGAATTGGTGGCTGAGGTGATTATTGTTAGTTGCAGCCGGACGGCGTTCGCCTTTCGAGGCGTCGGGCTCACTGCGAGGGCGAGCGCCAGATCCGATCCGACGAGAGCACGAGGCTGCAGACCAGAGCATACGCAACCAGCGACAGCGCCACCATGGCGGCGAGCGAGCTCATGGCGCCGCCGACGTGCACGATCGCAATCATGCCGCCGCCGGCAGCGACCAGGATGCGCAGAATGGAGCCGATGAACGGCCAGAGCACGTGCCCGGCGCCCTGGCCGGCAAAGGCCAGCACGAAGCCGAAGCCCAGTGCGGCATAGGCGGGCGCTACAATGCGCAGATAGCTCGCGCCCTCGCGCAGCACCTCCGGATCGTGGCTGAACAGCGCGAGCCAGAGCGGCGGATGCAGCGCCACGACCAGGCCGATGCCGCCGACCAGCGCGGCGCCGCTGGCCGCACTGATCCAGGCGATGCGGCGGGCGCGGGCGCCCTGGCCGGCACCGACATTGATCCCGACCATCGTCAGGGTCGCCGTGCACAGACCGAACAACAGCGGAATCATGATGTAGTCGAGCCGCGAGGCGATACCGTAGGCGGCGAGCTCCGAGGTGCCGAAGCGGCCGGCCAGCGCGGTCACCAGGATCACGGTGAGATTGACCAGCACGGCGTTGAGCGCGGTCGGCAGTCCGACCTTGAGGATGTCGGCGAACAGCCTGACCTGCAGCGGCGCGAAGCGGACATGCAGGGTCGAGCGGCCCGACGCCATGTAGCGCACCAGCACCAGCATGGCGCCGCAGTAATACAGCCCGAAGGCAATGCCGGCGCCGGCGATGCCGAGGCCCGGCAGCGGCCCGAGGCCGAAGATCAACGCCGGCGAGGCGGGAATCATCAGGACGGCGCCGACCAGCGTGACCAGCGCCGGCACTCGCACGTTCCCGGCGCCGCGCAGCGCCGCCGCCTGCAGGTTGACGATCCACACGGGGATGGCGCCGGCGAACAGGTAATTCGAATAGCGCAATGCCGCCTCCAGCGCGCCTTCGCGGCCGCCGAGCGCGTGATACAGCGCCGGGCCGAACAGCGCGGTCGCCAGCGTGAACACGGCGCCGGCGACGATCGCCAGCACGATGGCGTGGAAGGCGACGGCGTCCGCATCGGCGTTGCGGCCGGCGCCGATCGCGCGCGCCACCGCCGAGGAGACGCCGCTGCCGATGCCGCCGTTCGACATCATCGTCATCAGCATGAAGATCGGAAACACCAGCGCGGCGCCGGCCAGCGCATCGGTGCCGAGCAGGCCGACATAATAGGCCTCGGCGACATTGACCGCGGTCTGCGCCACCAACACCGACATCGTCGGCAGCGCCAGCCGGACCAGCGCGGGCA
>NZ_CAFI01000131.1 GCF_000239775.1 Bradyrhizobium sp. ORS 375 | reverse complement strand
GTCTGCCGCGCGATAGCTTGGGTGACGATGAGGACTTACTGCGCCAGGGCGTTGTACTTGGCGAGCGAGGCCTTCAGCTCGGTCATGGCGGCGTCGGCGTCGACGCCGGTCTTCTTGACGCCGTCGGCCCAGGTCTTGAACAGCGGCTCGGAGGCCTTCTTCCAGGCCGCCGTCTGCTCCGGCGTCAGCTTGTAGACCTCCTGGCCGGCTTCCGCCTTGATCTTGTCGACGCCGGCGTCCTCGAACTTGCCCCAGGGCTCGCCGACCTTGCCGGCGGCTTCCGTGTTGCAATTGTCGTCGATCGCCTTCTTCTGCATCGCCGACATCTGGTTGTACTTGTCCTTGTTCATGACGAACACGAAGGTCGTCACGTAGAACGGAGCGTCCATGTGATACTTCGTGACCTTGTCGACGCCGAACAGCACCAGCGAGCCGGCGGGGAAAGTCACGCCGTCGGCGACGCCGCGCTCGATGATGTCGCGCACCTCAGGCGCCGACGACTGCACGTTGGTGCCGCCGAGCAGGGTCACGAAATTCGCGATCGTCGCATCCGCCGGGCGGATCTTCATGCCCTTGACGTCCTCGGGCAGCACGACCTTCTTGGTGCGGGTGTGGAAGGCCGAGGGCGTGTGGACAAAGGCAAGACAGTATTTGACGTCCTTCATCTCCTTCTCGGCATATTTGCGGTACCACGCGTCGAGACCTTCCGAGCCGCCCTTGGCGTCGGAGATCAGGAACGGCAGCTCGCCGGCGCCGATGATCGGGAAGCGGCCGGGCTGATAGCCGGGATTCACATAAGTGACATCGGCGATGCCGTCGCGCGCCATGTCGTAATGGTCGAACGCCTTGCCGAGCTGCTGCGCCGGGAACACCTTGCCCTTGATGGTGCCGCCGGAGGCCTTCTCGACCGACGCGGCCCAATCCTCCAGCGCCTTCTGCAGCGGATGGCTGGCAGGCACCCAGTGCGAAATCTTCAGATCGAACGTCTTGTCCTGCGCGAGCGCGGGGGTGGTCACACCGGCAGCCAGCGCCAACGCCAGAAGCGTCTTCCTCATCGGGATCCTCTCCTTCCATCGCGGGCCTTCGAGGGCCCTTTGCTTCATTGTTATAGCATATAACCATCATTGCAAGCGCCGCGGCAGACCTGCCACCGCTGCACGCGCGAGCGGAGCCTATCGCCTCGGCCGACGCAAGTCTGGCAGACGAAAGTTGCAGACGCATGGCGATTTCATTAACACGTTAAGGATCTCCGTTGCACCCGAAATTGCACGGGTGGATCGGCACACCACGAAATTGCCGCAGGACCTGCGACATCGTGCGCGCCGGCGTCGCGGACCGTTTCAAACATCGGCGCAAAACACGTTTCAAACTTTGTAGGCGGTGCAAAAAATCCGCTGATGTCGTTGACTGCCGAGATCGCCAGCAACGATCGAGACACCATGAGCAGCATCCCCGCCGGAATCGAACCGCACTGTCGCAAGAGCCCGTTCACCGATCCCTGGGAGCCGCTCTATGCGAAGAAGACCGATAAGGCCGTCATCCTCGGCCTGCGGCTGGCCACCGCGCACACCAACGCCCGCGGCCTGATTCATGGCGGGCTGATCGCCTCGCTCGCCGACAATGCGATGGGCTACAGTTGTGCCCAGGCGCTGGGCTGGGAGGTCTCGCTGGTCACGATCAATCTCGCGGTCGACTACATCGGCAGCGCCGCAATCGGGCAGTGGCTCAGCATCGAGAGCGACGTGATCAAGAGCGGACGAACGCTGTGCTTCGTGCAGAGCCTGGTGCTGGCGGACGACGCCGTGATCGCGCGGGCGAACGCGACCTTCCGAGTGGTGCCGAAGAAGGCGTGACCGATTTCGCGGTCCTCCCAATCGAGGCCGTCGACACCGCATCCCCGTCATTCCGGGGCAATCGGCAACGCGCATCAGCGCGTTGTCGATTGAACCCGGAATCCCGAGATGACGAAGAACAGGCGCAAGACAAGCTCGAGATTCCGGGTTCAGGGCCTTCGGCCTTGCCCCGGAATGACGGGGGCTTGGCAAACAAGCAAGTGGCGTCAGCCGAAGCGCCAGTTGCAGGTTTCGGTGACCAGATCGATGAAGGCGCGGACCTTGGCCGAGAGCAGGCGGGAGCTCGGAAAGACGATGTGGATGGGGACCGGCGGCGGCTCGTATTTCATCAGCACCCGCTTGAGGCGGCCGCCGCGCAAGCCGTCCGCGGCCTGATAGGCCATCACCCGCGTCACGCCGCCGCCCGCCTCGGCATATTGAATGGCGGCGTCGGCATTGTTGGTGACGAGCCGCGGGCTGACCGCAATCCGCAGCTCCTTGCCGTCCTTGACGAAGCGCCATTCGCCGGCCGGACCGAACTGGATCGTCTCGTGCTTCGCCAGCGCCTCCGGCGCGCGCGGCTCACCATGGATCTTGAAGTAGGCGGGCGCGCCGACCACGATCCGCCGCATGCTGCCGACCTGACGCGCTACCAGGGAGGAATCGTCGAGATGGCCGATGCGCACGGCACAGTCGACGCCGTCCTCGACCAGATTGATCTGGCGGTCCTCGAGGCGCAGCTCGGCCGCGACCTCGGCATATCGGCTCAGATAGGCGGCCATCACAGGACCGACATGGAGCCGGCCGAAGCCGACCGGCGCCGAGACCACAAACCGGCCGACCGGCTGCAGGCGCTCGCTCTCGGCGGCGAGTTCCGCCTCCTCCAGATCGGCCAGGATGCGCCTGGTCCGCTCCAGGTAACGCCGGCCGGCATCGGTCAGCGTCACCGAGCGCGTCGTGCGCTGCAACAGCCGGACTCCCAGATGCTCCTCGAGCCCGGCGACGAGGCGGGTCACGGCTGACGGCGACAGCTTGAGCCGCCGCGCCGCGGGGGCAAAGCCGGTCAGCTCGGCGACGGTGACGAAGGCCTGCATGGCGTCGATACGGTCCATCCGATCATTGCAACATCTGCAATGATCTGGTGTCAACTGGCCCGATTATGTCGGGCAGAGATCCGGGCCATATTGGCTGTATGGCGGCAGCGACTGCCGCAGCGACGAGGAGTCATCACGATGACCCAGACAACCATCAGCGCCCCTGGCGACGTCATGTTTTCACCGGCGGCGAGAGCGATCCAGGCACGCAAGGGATCGCGCGAGAGCTATGCCCATGTCGAGCAGACCCGCGGCTTTCGCCACGCCGTCGACGCCGATCTCGCCGGCCGCCTTGCCGAGGCCACGAGCTTTTATCTCGCCACCGCCTCGGCCGATGGCCAGCCCTATATCCAGCACCGCGGCGGGCCCAAGGGCTTTCTCAAGGTGCTGGACGGCCAGACGCTGGCGTTCGCCGACTATAGCGGCAACAAGCAGTACATCACGCAGGGCAATCTGTCGGAGAACCCGCGAGCCTACATCTTTGTAATGGACTATGCGCATCGCCGCCGGGTGAAGATCTGGGGCACGGCCCGGGTGGTGGAGGACGATGCCGCACTGACCGCCTCGCTGATGCCTCGGGGTTACAAGGCACGGCCCGAGCAGGTCATCCTGTTCACCATCGAAGCGTGGGACACGAATTGCCCGCAGCACATCCCGCAGAAGTTCGACGCGGCCGACGTCGCGGAGGCGCTGGCGGTGCGCGATGCGAGGATCACGGAGTTGGAGGCCGAGGTGGCGCGGTTGAAAAGTAAGAGTGCAGCCGCGGTCTAACGTCGACGTCTCGGCCATCAACACCGTCATTTCCGGGGCGATCGTCAGTGCGCCGCGCGCGCTGGCGATCGAACCCGGAATCTCGTGGTTGTTAGCAAAGGACGCAAGCCAATCTCGAGGTTCCGGGTTCAAGGCCTGCGGCCTTGCCCCGGAACGACGGTGGCGGTGTCATGAGTCCTCACGCCGCCTCGGCCGCCCTGCTCCACTCGAACTCCGGGAAGTACGTCGCCATCATGCGATCGGCGTAGGCGACGAGGTTGCCGAACCCCTCGGCGCGCCGGCGGAGCTCGGAGTCGAAGAACGGCGTGAGGATGCCGGCGATGACGGCGAACGCCGTCGCGTCGGTGCCGCAGGGCCGGTCGCCCATCAGGTAGGCGCGCTCGCCGAGCTGCACTGACAATGCTCGCAGCGAGCGCGCGGCGAGGTCGATGTCCTCGTCCGGCGCATGGCGGCCAAGGCCGGAGATCAGGTAGTTCTCGGCGACGCGGAACTGCGCATCCTCGCGCAGCTTCTCGCGGCGGTCGGCCGGCGCCCCGTCGAAGAAATGCGACGGGCCCTTGGCGAAGTTGACCGGATCGACCCAGCGCGCCCCGACCAGGGCGAAGTACAGATGATGCTCGATCATGCGCTCGAACGCCCAGGCCTGCGCCCGCGCCCTGATGTCGAGCCCGGCATCGAAGTCGAAGCCGTATTTGCGCTCGATGTGGGCGCGGATGAAGGTGGAGTCGGCGATCAGCGCGCCGCCATCATCGATGAAAGGCAATTGCCCCTTGGGCGAGGCCGGCGGCATCGCGCGCTGCTTCCGATAGGCGAGGCCCGCCATCTTCAGCTGCACCTCCGTCTTGGTGACGAAGGGGCTGATCTCCGGCAAACCGAAGCCCGCGCCCAAACCGAACAGCGTGATCATGACAGCACTCCCGACTTCCTGAGCAGGCGCCGGACGCTACGCACATGCTGCTGCCACCATGGTGTCAGCAGCGGCAGTAGCGTGGTGGCAAGGCCAAGGCCATAAAACATCATCATCGACATCACCCCTTCAATCCTGTTGTCGGCCCGGTATAAGGACGGGCTGCTGCCAACATCGTGTCAGCAGCGGCGGGGTGATCGCTTCCGCGGGGACACACCATGAGACGCGCCGACCGGCTGTTCCAGATCATCCAGGTGCTGAGACGCACGCGCCGTCCGCTGACGGCGGATGCGATCGCGGCCGAGCTGGAGACGTCGAAGCGCACGATCTATCGCGACATCGCCACCTTGATCGGCCAGCGCGTGCCGATCCGCGGCGAGGCCGGCATGGGCTACATCCTGGAAAAGGGTTTCGATCTGCCGCCGCTGATGCTGACGCCCGACGAAATCGAGGCCGCGGTGCTCGGCGCGCAATGGGTCTCCGTCAATGCCGACCCCGTGCTGGCGCGCGCGGCGGAGGATCTGATGGCCAAGATCGCCGACACCGTGCCGGAGCGCTTGAGGCCGTTCGTGCTGGAGCCGGCGAGCCGCGCGCCGCGGCCATGGAGCCGCGAGCCGGATCGCATCGACATGTCGCGCACGCGTTCGCAGATCCACGAGGGCCGCAAGATCAAACTGCGCTATCGCGACGAGCAGGGCCGCGACAGCGAGCGCGTGATCTGGCCAATCGCGATCGGCTATCACGAGGCGGTGCGCATCCTTGCCGCCTGGTGCGAGCTGCGCCGCGACTTCCGCAGCTTCAGGACGGATCGGGTGGTCGAGGCGACCTATCTCGACGACAAATATCCCGAACGGCGCGAGGCATTGCGCGCGAAATGGCGGCGCAGCCTGGTATGGGAGGTTCCCAAGGATGTCTGAATCGATGTCCGAGCGGATGTCTGAGCCGGTGTCCAACGGGACTGACGAGAGCCCCTGTCAAAGCTGCGGGGCGTGCTGCGCCTATTCGTCGAACTGGCCGCGCTTCACGATCGAGACGGATGAGGCGCTCGATCTGATTCCAGCCGAGCTGGTCAACGAGCGGCTGTCGGGGATGCGCTGCGAGAACGACCGGTGCTCGGCGCTCGACGGCGAGATCGCGCGCGCCGTCGCCTGCCGGATCTACGCGATCCGTCCCGAGGTGTGCCGCACCTGCATGCCGGGCGACGACGAATGCGCGATGGCGCGGCGCAAATTCGGCCTGCCTGCGCTCAGCTGAGACTACGGCTCAGGCGGTGACGGGCGCGAGATCGTCGTCGAGATCGTCATCCAGCGGCGCGATCGGCGACAACGGCTTGGTCGACAGCGAGATCGGTTTCTTGCTGGACAGCGGGCTCGGTCGCCCGCTCTTGCTGCTGCGGGACTGCGCGTAGAGCGCGGTGCCGACGCGTCCGCCGAACTGCAGCAGATCATGCTCCGTGCAGGTCGAGGCAATCGCCAGCGCCAGCGAATGCAGATGGGTGCGGCGGTAGCAGAACAGCGCCAGCATGGCCCGGACATCGGCCGACACGCTCTCGACCAGCGCCGGCAGGCCATTCTCGTCGGCGCGATAGAGCGCACCGAGAAGGTCCTCTCCGACCGGGCAGGCGTCGCTGTCGAAGGCACTACGGCGTGGAAGCATCGGGTTGATCCTCTTGCATGTAGGATGCAACGCGAATCGCTAACGCGGGGTTAACCATGTTGGAGGGCGGGCATATGGCCTTGCGAGCGCCCGATGAGGTCCGATCGAGCGCGGCCGGCGCGTCAGCCGTTGGCCGCCATGAAGATGGAGAGGCCGAACCCGGTCAGATGATGCAATGCCTGGTCGACGCCGATCAGCGTCCAGAACCAGGGGTGTTCCAGCGTGACGCCGAAGCGTGACGAGCAGATGCCCTTGATACGATCGATCGTGATGTGGATGGCAAAGTCGATGAAGGCCACGAACCAGAATTTTGGCGCGACGATCAGGATCAGCACCAGCGCCACCGCGAGGTGGATCAGGCAATGCACCAGGAGCGGCAGCGCCCAGCCCTTCCGCTGGTCCTTGCCGTAGGCCATCCAGGCATTCTGCAGCACGAAGTCGCCAATGATGTGCTTGAAGGTGAGCAGCAGCATCCAGCCGACCAGCGCACCAACCGGGATCTGCGACGACAAAGCGGGAAAAGACAAAGCTGACGCTCTCGCTACGACTAACCCTTGGACGCACCGGGAACTGGAGGCGTTCAGCGCAATCTGATGAGAATACCCGGCCAATTCGACGCGTATGCGACGCTTATGACATCTCTGGTGGCGAATTGCACGCGAAAGGGAACCTCGAAGCGCACTCTGCTACCCTTCCCACATCTTCCGCGAGGGGTAAGGTTACCTACCAGGTGCGGGTCTGCGGCCCGCTGAACCGCAACGCCGGCGGCGGACCTCACTCCGCCGCGTTGCTGCTGGGCGCCGCCATCGCCCTTGCGCGGATCTGCTCAATGGTCCGCTTCAGGGCGCCCTGCCCGGGCTCCGCTAGCGCGACCGCGCGGGCCTCCTCGATTGCGGCGGCGAGCTCCGACAGCGGCAACACGCCGTCGAAGGTCGGCTTGGCCAGGCCGTCGATGATGGCGTGCCAATCCGCGAGCCCCTGCCGGTAGGCGTCGCCCTGCCCCTGGATCATCTCCGCCGTGGCGATCACGGCCGGGGCCGCCGCGGGCTGCTTGTCCAGCGCGCGCGCAATCATGTGGAGCCAGCGCTCGGCCCAGGCCCGCTCCTCGCCATAGCGCACCGATTGCAGCCGCCAGCGCCGCAGCCCGGCGATCAGCTTGAGACGGCGAACCGCAAGCCGTGAGCGGATAGAGAAGCGGACCTTGATACGGCGGCGACCGAGCCAGCCAATCTGCTCGAACCCCGTCAGCATGGAATCGGCGACCGCCTGCGGCAACGCGCCGAGCAGCTCGTCCAGCCGAAACCGCCGGACGTCGTCTGTCTCGCGGCCGCCTGGCCTCCGCCCGCTTTGCAAGCTCATCAGCCGCAGCTGCGCAATCCTGATGAGATCCTCATAGGCCATGCGGGCGGCCAGCAGCCGGGCGATCTCGCTGAGCATGGCGGCATCAATGTTCGATCGACGAACGAAGCGCTTGATGCGGTCGACATAGAGCTGGGCGTAGCTGGCGCCCTGGTACTCCATCAGGAGATGAATTCCCTCGCTCACGGCCGGGATCGCCGCCTCGGGCAGACCGTCCGGCAGAAATGGCGGCTCGCCGTCATGATCGCCGATGAGGTCGGCGAACAGGTAGCGCAGCGAAGACCGGACGCTTTCCACGGTGCTCCGAGCCCTTCAGATCACGCCGACTTCGCCACGGGCGCCGCGGCTGCGGTCTGCTGCGCCAGCCGGCGCTCGAGCGTTTCGATGTTCTGGAACAGCCGGGCGCTGGCCAGACGCAGGAAATAGAACGCGAAGGCGGGGTTCTGGACGTAGAGCTGCTCGACCTGATCGTAGGAGACCGACAGGATCAACCCGCCCTCGACGCATTCCAGCGTCTGCGTGCGCGTATTGGACGGCGAGATCATGCCGAACTCCCCGACGATGGCGCCGACCGGCAGCTCGATGCCCGATTCGACCAGCCGGAAGCGGCCGCTGACGATATAGTACATGCTGTCGGCCTTCTCGTCCTTGTAGAACAGGACCTCGCCCGGACCGCATTTGCGCTCGGTCATGAACGGCTTCAGCCACTCCATCGACAGGTCGCTGTTGACCGACTGCTTCACGTCGCGGACCAGTTGCAGCATCTGGTGCAGGCGGTAGCTGTTGAGCGGCAGCAGCACGCCGTGCAGGATGATGACCGGGTAATTGTGCGTCGGGACCGCGGTGGCGATCAGGACGATGTTGGTGAGGATGGCGAACACCCGCAGCGGAATCATCGTCCGCATTGACAGCGTGGCAACCACGAAGATCGATGCGAAGAGGCTGCCAGCGGCGCCTGCATGTTCGACCAGGTGTGAGGTATCCATCGGGATCAACCAGACTTTTGCGACGCGAGGGAAGCGGACGCTCGATTCCGGCCCCTCTGTGGCTAATTTAGCGTGTCCGCGCCGGCTTTTGATATACGGCGAACAGACGACGAAAGAACCGGTATTTGAGCCGGGGAGAAAAAATTCCCCGCTCGCAACATTTGGTGGAGGCCGGCCGGTTGACGCCGCACGGCCTCGCTGCCGGCGTCGTTGACGGGCCTTCCCCGCACAGGGCACTTTGCCGCGGGGAACAAGAGGATCGACAGGCACCCGCGACCCATGTCCAAACCGCTGCTATCTCCTGCCCTGACGGCGTTTGTCGCAGCAACGGCCGGACGAAACGTGACCCGTGCCGCCTACGCGGCTGTGGCGCTCGGCCTGAGCGCCATGGTGCTGTCGACGGTGACCGCAGCCTACGAAGCGGCACAGCGCTGGATCGCTACCCTGTTATGGGGATGCCTTGCCTACTTTGTCATCGAATGGGCGGTCCGGGTTCAGCAGGCGGCGCGCACGCAGCGCGTCGGCGCCTACCTGATGTCGGCCCGTGGACTGGTGGACACCGCCTCGGCCATCGCGGTGCCCGCCGCGCTGATCGCCGGCCTGGAGCCGCGCGCCGCCTGGCTGCTGGCGGTCACCTGGGTGCTCAAGGTCATCCCCGGCGTGCCCGGATTGCGCCAACTGCGGCGGGTGCTGGTCGTGGAGGCCCGCTCGCTGCTGTCGGTGCTGGTGCTGTTCCTGCTGGTGCTGTTTCTCGGATCGGTCGCCGAGTACGCGCTCGAGCACGATGATCAGCCGGCCACGTTCGGCACCATCCCGTCGGCGCTGTGGTGGGCTGTCGTCACGCTCACCACGACCGGCTATGGCGACGTGGTGCCGATCACCCCACTGGGCCGGATCGTCGCTGCCGGCGTGATGATCTCCGGCCTCGGCGTGTTCGGCCTGTGGACCGGCATCCTGGCGACCGGCTTTGCCGCCGAGACCCGCCGCGACAATTTCCTCAAGACCTGGGAATCGGTCAGCAGGGTGCCGTTCTTCGCCAGTCTCGGCCCCTCGACGATCGCCGACGTCACCCAGATGCTGCGCACGATCGACCTGCCGCCGCGCACCACCGTCATCCGCAAGGGAACGCCTGGCGATTGCATGTATTTCATCGCCGCGGGCGAGGTCGAGGTCGAGCTTCCCGGCAAGAAGGTCCGGCTCGGCGAAGGCGCGTTCTTCGGCGAGATGGCGCTGCTCGGCAACAGCCTGCGCTCCGCGAACATCAGCACGACGACATTGTCCAAGCTGCTGGTGCTCGACCTCGTCGATTTCCGCGTGCTGATGGCACGTCACCCCGATCTGGCGCAGAGCATCGATGCCGAAGCCCGCCGCCGCGCCCTGGAGAACAAGACATGACCGACGGACAGAGCAGCGAGACCGGGGATGCGCCGAGCACGCCGATCCTGACGATCGAGGGCCCGCGCGCCACCATCCGCCTCAATCGTCCGCGCCATCTCAACCGGCTGCAGCCGGAGGATCTCGGCGTGCTGATGAGCCTGTTCGATCGCATCGAAGCCGATGCCGGACTGCGCGTGCTGATCCTCACCGGCACGGGGCGGGCTTTCAGCGCCGGCTACGATCTGGGCGCCATCGGCGGCGGGCCGGAGACGAGCCCGGCCGGCGGTGCCGGCCCGTCCTTCGAAGCGGTCGTGGACCGGCTGGAGGATCTCGCGCTGCCGACGATCTGCCGACTTAACGGCGGCGTCTATGGCGGCTCCACCGATCTCGCGCTGGCCTGCGATTTCCGCATCGGGGTCGACACCGCCGAGATGTTCATGCCGGCCGCGCGGCTCGGGCTGCACTACTACCCCAACGGCATCAAGCGCTACGTCTCCCGGCTCGGCATCGATAATACCAAGCACCTCTTTCTCACGGCCGAGAAGATCGGCGCCGCCGAAATGCTGCGCATGGGCTACCTGACCAGCATGGTGGCGCCCGACGCGCTTGATGGGGAGGTCGAACGATTAGCTGCGCTGCTGGCCGGCAACGCTCCAGACGCGATGCGCGGCATGAAGCGCGCGATCAACGAATTCGCCCGCGGCGCGCTCGACGATGCGGCAGCGCGTCGCAGACATCAGGACAGCCTGAGCGGATCGGAGATCCGCGAGGGCATGAAATCGTTTGCAGAGAAACGGCCCCCGCGATTTTGAGGGCAATGCGCCGATCGGCCTGATCAGGATTGCATGCATCCCGCTGTATCCAGCCGGTGTGCCGCCACACGTTCAACGAACTATCGTCCTAAATCTCCAATTTGCGGTTGACAGCCTTTTGTCCGTGGCTAGCTTGGCCTTTGGGCGGAGACTTTCACATGCAGGTGATAGACGCGTATTGGGGACGGCGGGCTCTGGACTACGTCGATGCGATCGAAGCGTCGAAGACCAGCGCGAGCGTGCTTTCCCAATTTGAGAAGATGATCGGCGATCTGGGCTTCCACGCCTACATCATGGCGGGCGTGCCGACACCCGGGCAATCGTTGCAGCAGACCATCCTGGCCAATGGCTGGCCGCGCGAATGGTTCGACATGTATGCGCGGGAACAGTTTCACCGCTGCGACCCGGTCCCGCGGCATTGTGTGTCGACGCTCAATCCATTCGCCTGGTCGGAAGCGCCCTACGACCGCGAGGACGAGCCGCGTGCGCATCAGGTGATGATGCGGGCGCGTGATTTCCGATTGAACGAAGGCTTCTGCGTGCCGATCCACTACGACGACGCGGTCGGCGCCGTGAGCATCGCGGGCGAGGATCCCAACCTTGCGCCCGACGCGAGGGGCGCGCTGCACCTGATCAGCATCTTCACGCATTCGCGGCTGCGCGCACTGGCACGCACGGCGGCCAGCAACCAGGGGCGCCGCCTGTCGCGGATCGAGGCCGAGGTGCTGAGCTGGGCGGCACGCGGCAAGACGGCGTGGGAGACGGCGCGCATCCTCGGCGTCTCCGAACGCAACGTTCGCTGGCACCTCGAAGAGGCGCAGCGCAAGCTCGCGACCAAGAACAAGACGGCGACGGTTGCGACCGCTCTTGTCAACGGCGAGATCTCGATCTGATCTGGCTTTTCTCCCACTGGATCATTTCGAGCACGTTGGCAAATTGCAAACCCCAAGTTGATTCAGACGACCGGGGGTTTCGATGCCTGAGATTCATGTCGTTCGAAAAGATAATCGCGCGCTGTACGAGAAATATTTCGATCCATATTACCGGCTGCGTCACGAGATCTACGTCAAGCAGCGCAAGTGGATGGACCTCGATCGTCCGGACGGACGCGAGATCGATCAGTTCGATACCGAGGATGCCGTCTATCTGTTCTGCATCGACAAGGGTCAGCTGATCGGCGCGATGCGCGCGGTGCCGACGCTGCTGCCGACCCTGATGAGCGA
Source organism: Bradyrhizobium sp. ORS 375 (assembly GCF_000239775.1). Classification (GTDB taxonomy): domain Bacteria; phylum Pseudomonadota; class Alphaproteobacteria; order Rhizobiales; family Xanthobacteraceae; genus Bradyrhizobium. The sequence continues at coordinate 20,779 of NZ_CAFI01000131.1, read as the reverse complement.
CATCTTTCCCTATCTCAATCTGCGCGGCCCCGTGCAGCGGCCGGACGTGTACGAGCTGTCACGGATCTTCGTCATCCCGGAGCGGCGAGGCGAGCATGCCGGTCCGCGCATCGACATGCTGCTGCTCACCGCCATCATGGAGTACGGCATCTCGATCGGCCTCACCGGCTTCTCGATCGTGCTCGAAAGCTGGTGGCTGCCGCGGTTCGAGAAGTGCGGCTGGAAGGCCAAGCCGCTGGGCGTTCCCCACATGATGGACGGGATGTCGGTGATGGCCGTCCTGGTCGACTGCGACGAGACGACGTGGAAGTCGTTGTGCAAGCAGATCGGCCTGACCCGGCCGACGCTCACATGGCAGGGGCTCGAAGAGGTCAGCCGCCTGGCCCTGCCGGATATCTTTCTTCATCTTCCAACAGCCGTTCAGCCAGCGCAATGAGCTGCTCCCGGTGCCGCGTCAGTCTCAGTCTATGGAAGGCCTTCAAGAGGCGGTGACCAAGGAGCGTCGCCTCATCCACCTCGAGGGCAAAAAGGCTGGACGGCGTGTTCATGGAATCCATCGCTGACACTTCAGGTTTCGAGCCGTGACTGAACCTTCACTCGAGAAGATCATCGAGCGTCTGCAATTTTGCATCGTAGACGCTCGCGCCATGCAACTCAAAATGTTGGAGAGGATTTTGTCAATATCATTGCTCGAAGCCCACGAGCTGAAAGAAAAATGCACGCCAAAGTCGTCCAACAGCAGCCATTAGCAATGAATGCCAACTCCGAGCCGCATCATCGGTTGGCAAACCCTTGATTTCAGGGCCGCTTCAAATTGCAGAATCCATCGAAGCTCGCGCGGCCACATTGATCGGCCTCAATTTGCGGCCCGCGGTCGCCGCACCGATCTGACGATCCCGATCGATCGGCAGCAACATTCATTCATCATTCAGCTCGGTACGCGCCCTCGAGCCGCAGGCTGCTGCGTCAGCGAAGGCGATGCGACAGTTCACTCTGTCGGAACTCGTTTCCATCGGTGCCGCATGGCGCCTAATCATCGACGAAGCGAACGGTGTCGGCGATGGCGGCGCGGCTGGTCCGATACGAGTTGGCCTTGTGGGCGAGGTCCGGATAGCCGAACGAGATGCCGCACACGACCTTGCGGTCGTCACCGAGACCGAAATGGCGGCGGATCAGATCGGAGTGAAAGGCGAGCGCCGCCTGCGGCACCGTGGCCACGCCGAGCGCCTGCGCGGCCAGCATGAAGCTCGTCACATAGCCGCCGCAGTCGATCGCGCCATAGGTGCCGAGCGCCTCGTCGCTATGGATGATCGCCACATGCGGCGCGCCGAAGAAGTTGTAGTTCTCCAACGCCTGCCGCGCATAGCCGGCCTTGTCGCCGCGCTCGATCCCAAGCGCATTGTAGAGCTGGAAGCCGCTCTCGCGCCGGCGGTCGAGATAGACACCCTTGTACTCCCGCGGAAACGGGAAGTCGCCGGAGGACGGCTTGCCGCTCGAGGCGGCCACGTACATCAGCTTGCGGAACGCCTCGGTCGCCGCGCCCGAGGTGATCTCCACCCGCCACGGCTGGCTGTTGCACCAGGACGCGGTCTTCTGAGCCGCCGTCAGGATGCGCTCGATGGTCGCGCGTGGGACGGGATCAGCGCGAAAGCTGCGGCAGGAGAAACGCGCGGCCATGAGGTCTTCGAGGACGGTGATCGCGTCTTGCTCCGGCTTCGGCGCTGCTGATGACATCATGACCTTCCTGAAGTTCGATTGAAGCGCACGCGCGCTCCCCCTTCCACACCCGTCATTCCGGGGCGGTCGCGAAGCGGCCGAACCCGGAATCTCGAGATTGTAAAACAGAGATGCCAGCCAACCTCCAGATTCCGGGTTCAAGGCCTTTCGGCCTTGCCCCGGAATGACGGCGTGTGTGGCTAGCTACGTCCCTTGGTCGGGACCTTGTTGAACGGCACATCCTTGTCGACGCGGATGTCGCCGGGCAGGCCCAGCACACGCTCGGCGATGATGTTGCGCAGGATCTCGTCGGTGCCGCCGGCGATGCGCATCGACGGCGAGGTGAGCAGCATCTGCTGGAATTGCCCCTGCGTGACCTCCTCATCCGCGCCGGTGAGCACGCCGGCAGCGCCTTCGAGGTCCATGGCGTAGGTCGCGATGTCCTGGAGCATGACGCCCGCGACCAGCTTGCCGATCGAGTTCTCGGGGCCGGGCCGCTCGCCTTTCGACAGCGCCGAGATCGCGCGGTAGCTCGTGTATTTCAGCCCGCTTGCCTTCACCGCCCACGATGCCAGCTTCGAGCGTGTCGCGCGGTCCTCGATCGCGAGCCCGCTCTCCGTCATCAGGTTCGCGCAGAACTCGAACATCACCGGGAAGCCGGTGGCGAGCCGCGCGCCGATCGACATGCGTTCGTTCATCAGCGTGGTCAGCGACACGTTCCAGCCGTCGCCGACGGCGCCGAGGCGCTGCGAGTCCGGGATCACGACATCGGTGAAATAGACCTCGTTGAACTCCTGCATGCCGTTGGCCTGCTTGATCGGGCGGACCTCGACACCCGGACTCTTCATGTCCAGGAAGAACATCGTGAGCCCCTTGTGCTTCGGCACGTTGGGATCGGTGCGCGTGATCAAGAGGCCGTAGTCCGAGTAGTGCGCGCCGGAGGTCCAGATCTTCTGGCCGTTGATGACCCAGTTGTCGCCGCGCTTCTCGGCGCGGGTGCGCAGTCCCGCAACGTCGGAGCCGCCGGCCGGCTCGGAGAACAGCTGGCACCAGATCTCCTCGCCGGAGGCGAGCTTCGGCAGATAGCGGCGCTTATGCTCCTCGCTGCCATAGGCCATCACGGTCGGCCCGCACATGCCCTCGCCGATCTGGAACGGCTGCGTCAGCTTGCCGTAGACGCCCTCCTCCTGCTGCCAGATCACGCGCTCGATCGGCGTGGCGCCGCGGCCGCCATACTCCTTCGGCCAATGCAGACAGGCCCAGCCGGCGTCGGCCTTCTTCTTCTGCCAGGCCTTGCCGACCTCGACGATGTCGGCGTGCTTCAGCCGGATGCGCCCGAGCGAGGAGCTCGCGAGCTCATCTTCCAGCTCCTTCGGCGCGTTGGCGGCGACCCAGGCGCGCGCGGTCTCGCGAAAGGCGGCTTCCTGCGGGGTGTCGTCGAAGTTCATGCCTCAGCCCTCGTTCATATTCGTAGGGCGGGTTAGCCGAAGGCGTAACCCGCCACATCTCTGGCTTCGTTCAAGCCATCGGCGGGTTACGCTGCGCTAACCCGCCCTACGGCTCCGATTACTAGGCCCGTCCCTTGGTCGGGACCTGATTGAACGGCAGGTCCTTGTCGACGCGGATGTCGCCGGGCAGGCCGAGCACGCGCTCGGCGATGATGTTGCGCATGATCTCGTCGGTGCCGCCTTCGACGCGGGTGCCGGGCGCGCGCAGCAGCATCGCCTGGAATTTGCCGGCGACATCAGCCTCGGGGCCGCTGAGCACGCCGGCCGCGCCCTGCAGATCGAGCGCGTAGGACGCGACGTCCTGCACCATCGAGCCAGCGACCAGCTTGCCGATCGAGTTCTCCGGACCGGGACGCTCGCCCTTCGACAGCGCCGAGATCGCGCGCATGCTGGTGTATTTCAGCCCGCTCGCCTTCACCGCCCAGTTCGCCAGCTTGGAGCGCACGTTGCGGTCCTCGATCGCCGGACGATCATCGAGCACCAAATTGGAGCAGAAGTCGAACAGCTCGGGGAAGCCGGTGGCGACACCGGCGCCGATCGACATGCGCTCGTTCATCAGGGTGGTGAGCGCGACGTTCCAGCCGTCATTGACGGCGCCGAGCCGCTGCGAGTCCGGGATCACGACATCGGTGAAATAGACCTCGTTGAAATCCGAGTGACCGCTGGCCTGCTTGATCGGGCGGACTTCGACACCCGGGCTCTTCATGTCCAGGAAGAACATGGTGAGACCCTTGTGCTTCGGCACGGTCGGATCGGTGCGCGTCAGCAGGATGCCGTAGTCGGAGTAATGCGCGCCCGACGTCCAGATCTTCTGGCCGTTGATCACCCACTCGTCGCCGCGCTTCTCGGCGCGGGTGCGCAGGCCGGCGACATCGGAGCCGCCCGCCGGCTCGGAGAACAGCTGGCACCACACCTTCTCGCCCGAGGCGAGCGGCGGCAGGTATTGCCGCTTGTGCTCCTCGGAGGCATAGGCCATCACGGTCGGGCCGCACATGCCGTGGCCGATGATGAACATCGCGGAGAGCTTGCCGAACGGCCCCTCCTCCTGCTGCCAGATCACGCGCTCGATCGGCGAAGCGCCGCGGCCGCCATATTCCTTCGGCCAGTGCAGGCAGGCCCAGCCGGCATCGGCCTTCTTCTTCTGCCAGGCCTTGGCGACCTCGAGAATGTTGGCGTTCTTCAACGCGGTGCGGCCGAGCGAAGACGCGCGCAGTTCGTCCTCGTATTGCTTCGGCGCGTTCGCGGCGATCCACGCACGCGCCTCGGCGCGAAACGCGGCCTCTTGCGGGGTGTCATCGAAGTTCATCGTCTCATCCCTTCTAGGTCGTCATTCCGGGGCGATGCGCAGCATCGAACCCGGAATCTCGACGAGATAACCTCTGGATTCCGGGTTCGCTCGCTCTGCGCAAAATGGCCTTGCCATTTTGCGCGCGCGAGCGCCCCGGAATGACGTGCTTGACCTCACGCCGCGTTGCGCTTGCGCATGCGGTCGATCAGCTGGTCCTCCCAATAGGACAGGCTGCCGAGGCCGAGCGCGAGCGCGTTGGCGCGGCGGTAGTACATGTGGCAGTCGAACTCCCAGGTGAAGCCCATGCCGCCATGGACCTGAATGTTGTTCTTGCCGCAGTGCTGATAGGCCTGCGTCGCGCTGATGCGCGCCGAGGCGGCGGCCTCCGGCAATTCCGGCGCATTGGTCGAGAGCGCCCAGGCGCCGTAATAGGCGTTGGAGCGCGCGAGCGTCGCCGAGACGTACATGTCGGCCAACATGTGCTTGACCGCCTGGAACGAACCGATCGGCCGGCCGAAGGCGATGCGGTCGAGCGCATAGTCGCGGCCCATCTCCAACGCGCGATCGGAGCCGCCGACCTGCTCGAACGCGGTCAGCACCGCGGCGCGGTCGAGCACCTGGCTGATGATACTCCAGCCCTCGCCCGCAGTCCCGAGCGGCTCGGCCTTGCAATTCGTGAAGGTGAGTTCGGCCTGACCGCGGGTCGGATCGAGATTGGTCAGCGCCTTGGCCTCGACGCCGCCGGCCTTGGCGTCGACCAGGAACAGCGAGATGTCGCTGTCGCGGCCGGTCGAGGCTGTGCGCGCGGCAACGATGATGAGATCGGCGATCGCGCCATCGGCCACCGGCTTCTTGGTGCCGTTGAGCACGCCATTGGCGGCTGCGAGCTTGATCGCCTTCGGCGACGGATTGCCGGTGCCCTCGAACAGCGCAAGCGTGCCGATCGTCTCGCCGCTGGCGATCTTCGGCAGCCAGGTCTGCTTCTGCGCATCGCTGCCGGCGAGCATCAGCGCTTCCGCCGCGAGATAGACCGTCGAGGAGAACGGCACTGGCGCCAGCGCGCGGCCGACTTCTTCCGCGATCACGCAGAGTTCGAGATGGCCGGCGCCTGCGCCGCCGTACTCCTCGGGGATCGCGACGCCGAGGAAGCCCATCTCGGCAAAGCCCTTCCACAGCGCGCGGTCATAGGTCTCCTTGCCGTCGAGCACGACGCGCACGGCTTTCGGCGGGCATTTCTCGGCGAGGAATTTCCGCGCCTGGTCCCGCAGCTGTTTCTGATCGTCGGAGAAATCGAAGTTCATGGCCTCACCTGCTTCCTGGTCGTCATTCCGGGGCGATGCGCAGCATCGAACCCGGAATCTCGATCTGACTCATCTCTGGATTCCGGGTTCACTCGCTTCGCGAGTGCCCCGGAATGACGGCTTCAAAATCTCGCATCACAGCACGATCACCTCGCTGTCGGGCGTCGCGGCAAAGAGCCGCTCGACCAGCGCGGCGCGGCGTTCCAGGCCGGCGCGCTGGTTGATGTAGCCCTTGTCGGTCAGTTCATGGCCGTCGATCGACGGCGGCTCGGCCATCAGCATGACGCGGCCGATGCGTCGGCTGCTGGCGCCTTCGCAGTCCTTGTTGTGCGCTTGTAGGCCGCGACGAACGCAGTCGATGACCGCCGGATGCTTCACCACGTCCTCGAACGTCGCCTCGGGATTGCCGACGAGTTGTCGGCAGGCATGCAGGTTGGGCCACGCCAGCAGGCCGACATATTCCCGATCCTGCCCCGCCACCAGCGCGTCATGGATCGCCGGCGTGGCCGCCGCGATCGCATCGGTGCGCAGCGAGCCGACATGCACGAAGGTGCCGGTGGTCAGCTTGAAATCCTCGACCACGCGGCCGGCGAAGATGATGCCCTGCACGGGATCGGCGGGATCGACGAACACGCCGGCATCGCCGATGCAGTAGAAGCCTTCGTCGTCGAACGCCTTCTTCGTCAGCTCGGGCTGACCGAAATAGCCGGGCATCACGTTGATGCCGCGCAGCCGCAGCTCGTATTTGTCGCCGGTCGGCACCATCTTCAGCTCGACGCCGGGGAACGGCAGGCCGATCAGGCCGACGCGCTCGGTGTTCCAATAGGTGCCGGTCGAGGTCGGCGCGGTCTCGGTCGAGCCCCAGCCGGTGTAGAACACGATGCGCTCGCCGGTCGTCTTCACCGCCAGCGCCTGCATGCGCTCGTAGAGATCGTCCGGCAGCCGAGCGCCGCCATAGGCCATGATGCCCAAGTCCTTGAAGAAGGAGCGGCACAGCGCATCGTCCTTCTCCATCGCCGCCGCGAGCGCGGCATAGCCTGCGGGAACGTTGGCGTAGTAGGTCGGCGACACCTCGCGCAAGTTGCGGAGGCTCTCCTCGAACATCCCGGGCATCGGGCGGCCGTCGTCGATGTACAGCGTGCCGCCATCGATCAGCAGCGGATTGAACGCCGCATTGCCGCCCATGGTGTGATTCCACGGCATCCAGTCCAGCACCGTGGAGACCGGCGCATCCGGCGCACGCGGCCGCGTCTGCATCATCATCGCCGCATTGGCGCACATCATGCGCTGGGTGTTGATGACCGCTTTGGGCATGCCGGTGGAGCCGGACGTGAACAGCAGCTTGCCCACGGTGTCCGGTGTGATCTGCGCGATCGACGCCTCGACTTCCGATGTCACCGGCGTCGCAGCGAGATCGGCGAAGCTGACGCTCGGGATGCCCTCGCAGGGACGCGCGACATGAACGACGGTGACACCGTCGAGATCGAGCGCCTTCAGCGCCTTCTCGAAGGTCGGGCCATCCTGCACCATCACGACGCCGGGCTTCACCAGCCCGAACAGATATTTCAGCTTGAGGTGATCGTGGCTCATCAGCGAATAGGCCGGCGACACCGGCGCTGCCGGCGACCGCGCCTGCATCGCGGCGAACGTCATCAGCGCATGCTCGATCGAATTGCCTGAGAGGATCGCGACCGGGCGGCCGTCGAGCTTCAGGTTGAGCAGCGCTTGCGTCAGCCCATCGACGGTGCGCTTGGCCTCCGCATAGGACAGCTTGCGCCACTGCCGCTCCGGGCCGGTGCGCTGCGCCAGCCAGGTTCGCGCCGGCGCCTCCTTGGCCCAGCGGGCGAGCGGCGCGGCGAGATGCGGTTCGTAGGCCTGCAGCGGAATGCGCGACTTGATGACGATCACGCCGTCCGCGCGCTTCTCGACATCGATGTCGCGCGCCAGCCAATTGACCTTGCGGAATGCCGGCTTCTCCAAAACTTTCGCTGCCGTCCCGTCCATTTTGCGTCTCCCGAAATATCGTCCTTTGCGGATCTTGATATCTAGCGGTTGGTATAGACCGGCTTGCGCTTCTCGAGAAAGGCCGCAATGCCTTCCTTGAAATCGTCCGAGCGGCTGCACAGCACCTGGTTGCGATCTTCCATCGCGATCACGGCCTCGATCGACGATGCATCGACGCTCATGTTGAGGCATTCCTTCGACAGCCGAAGCCCGACCGGCGAGGCCGTCATCATCGCATCGATGAAAGGAGCGGCCGCGCTCTCCAGCGCATCCTCCTCGACGATCTCCGACACCAGGCCCACCATCAGCGCACGTTCCGCGCCGATGAAGCGTCCGGTGAGAATCAGTTCGGAGGCGACGGAGACGCCGACCAGGCGCGGCAAAAAGTAGCTGGTGCCGATGTCGCAGCCGCCGAGGCCGAGCTTGATGAAGGCGCAGTTCATGCGGGCCGAGCGCGTGGCGATGCGGATGTCGGCGGCGAGCGCCAGCGCGAAGCCGCCGCCGGCGGCCGCGCCCTGCACCAGCGCGATGATCGGCTGCGGACAGCGCCGCATCAGCATCACGATGTCGGCGATGCGGCGTTGCGAGTCCAGGGACTCGGTGACGCCCGGCGGCTCGTTGACGCTAGCGCGCCGTTGCATGGCGGCCTTGAGATCGAGGCCGGCACAGAAGTTCTTGCCGGCGCCCCTGAGCACGACGACACGCGTCGTGCGATTGCGCTGCAGGCTTTCAAAGTAGGTATTGAGCGCGTCGATCAGCGCCGGGTCGAGCGCGTTCAGGCTCTCCGGACGATTGAGCGTCACCCGGTCGACACCGTTGTCGTGCTCGATCAGCAGCGGTTGGGACATGGCGCGCTCTCTCCTCACCGTCATCCCGGCGAACGCCGGGATCCATAGCCACCGGCTTGTTTGGTCAGAGCGCGGCGTCTGCCAGAGTGCTTCTCACAGACGCCGCGGAGTATGGGTCCCGGCTCAAGGCCGGGACGACAGCGGAGGTTGCCGTCAGCGCGGGGCCATGCGGATGGCGCCGTCGAGGCGGATGGTTTCGCCGTTCAGCATCGGGTTCTCGACGATGTGGACGGCGAGATTGCCGTACTCCGAGGCGTCGCCGAGGCGGGCCGGATGCGGCACCTGGGCGCCGAGGCTCTTGCGCGCTTCCTCGTTCAGCCCCATCAGCAGCGGCGTCAGGAACAGGCCGGGGGCGATGGTGTTGACGCGGATCTTCTGGCTGGCGAGATCGCGCGCGGCCGGCAAGGTGAGGCCGACGACGCCGCCCTTCGACGCCGAATAGGCGATCTGGCCGATCTGGCCTTCATAGGCCGCGACGCTCGCGGTGTTGATCGCGACGCCGCGCTCCTCGCCGATCGGCTCGGCGGTGACGAGGCGCTCGGCGAACAGGCGCAGCACGTTGAAGGTGCCGATCAGGTTGACATTGATGATGCGCGCGAACTTCGCCAGCGGATAGACACCGTCCTTGCCGACGATGCGCTGCGAGCCGCCGATGCCGGCGCAGTTCACCAGCACGCGGGCGATGCCATGCGCGGCTTCCGCCTTGGCGATGCCGGCCTTGACCTGATCTTCATTGGTGACGTCGGCATGCAGGGCGACGCCCTTGATCTCGGCCGCGACCTTCTCGGCATTCTCCAGGCTCTGGTCGAGCACGGCCACCTTGGCGCCCTTGGCCGCCATGGCGCGCGCCGTGGCGGCGCCGAGACCCGAGCCACCGCCGGTGATGAGAACGGCAACGTTGTTCAACTGCATGGTTAAGTTTCCTCCCTGGATGTTTCTTGTTGATGGCAACGAGCGCGTGGCAGATGCCTAGTCGCTCGTTGCCCGTTTCAATATGCCGCCGCAGATCAGCGCCTCCATGTGGGCGATGTACTGGCGGCAGACCTCATCGGTGACCGGGCCGACGCCGATCGCGCGCGACATGGCGTGGCGGCCGAAGAACAGGTGATCACAGGCGCCGATCAGGCTGGTGTAGAACAGCACGGGATCGACATCGCGAAACTCGCCCTTGGCGATGCCCTCCTCGATCAGCCGGCGATGGAATTCCAACAGCGGCGCGACGAAGAACTTCGACACCTCGTCGGCGGCCTCGGCGCTGCTCTCGTGCAGCAAATAGTGGATCAGCCGGTTCATGTAGGGAAACCGGTGATAGGCGCGGATGATTCCGCTGATGTGCAGCTTCAGCTTGGCGGTGGGCGGCAGCGGCTGCGCCAGCAGATATTCGAGATTGGCGACCTCGGTCGCCGCGTCGCGCGCGAGCAGGGCCAGCAGCAGGCCGTCCTTGTTGCCGAAATGATATTTGACCAGCGCGGCGTTCGAGCCGGACTTCTGGGCGATGTCGCTGAGCGAGATCTCGATCGAGGACCGCTGGATCATCAGCTCGCTCGCGGCGTCCAGCAGCTTTTCCGCGGTGGCATTCCGCCCCACGGCAAGCTTCTCCGGCGCGCTGTTCTGAAGCTGAGGTCCCAAGGCGTTTCCAATCGGTTGTTGGGGCCAGATAAGCCGAAGCCGAAGTCGATCTCAAGAGTTAATTGATCGATTGACTAAAGCTCAATCGCGCATTTAAATCCCTCCCAATCAACGAACCAAGTCTAGGGAGGAAACCTCATGGCGGAAGCCTATATCGTCGCGGCTGCGCGCACGGCCGGCGGTCGCAAGGGCGGGCGTCTGGCCGGCTGGCATCCGGCGGATCTGGCGGCGAAGGTGCTGGATGCGCTGGTCGAGCGCTCCGGCGCCGCGCCGGACCAGGTCGAGGACGTGATCATGGGCTGCGTGATGCAGACCGGCGAGCAGTCCACCAACATCGCGCGCAACGCGGTGCTGGCGTCGAAGCTGCCGGAGAGCGTGCCGGGCACCTCGATCGACCGCCAGTGCGGCTCGTCGCAGCAGGCGCTGCACTTCGCCGCCCAGGCGGTGATGTCGGGCGCGATGGACGTCGTGATCGCCGCCGGCGTGGAGTCGATGACCCGGGTGCCGATGGGCCTGTCCTCGACGCTGCCGGCGAAGAACGGCTTCGGGCATTACAAGAGCCCGAACATGGAGACGCGCTATCCGAACATCCAGTTCAGCCAGTTCACCGGCGCGGAGATGATGGCGGAGAAGTACGGGCTCTCGAAGGATGAGCTCGACGAATACGCCTATCAGAGCCACCAGCGCGCGATCGCAGCAACGCAAGCCGGGCACTTCAAGGACGAGATCATTCCGCTGCAGATCACCCGCGCAGACGGCTCGACCGATACGCATCATATCGACGAGGGCATCCGCTTCGACGTCAGCCTCGACGGCATCAAGGGCGTCAAGCTGATCGCGGAGAACGGCAAGCTGACCGCGGCCTCGGCCAGCCAGATCTGCGACGGCGCCTCCGGCGTGATGGTCGTCAACGAGCGCGGCCTGAAATCGCTCGGCGTCAAGCCGCTGGCGCGCGTGCACCACATGACCATGATGGGCGGCGATCCCGTCATCATGCTGGAAGCGCCGCTGCCGGCGACCCAGCGCGCGCTGCAGAAGGCCGGCATGTCGATCGACGACATCGACCTCTACGAGGTCAACGAGGCTTTCGCCTCGGTGCCGACCGCGTGGCTGAAGACCACCGGCGCCGATCCGAGCCGCCTCAACGTCAATGGCGGCGCCATCGCGCTCGGCCATCCGCTCGGCGGCTCCGGCACCAAGCTGATGACGACCTTGCTGCATGCGCTGAAGCAGCGCAACAAGCGCTACGGCCTGCAGACCATGTGCGAAGGCGGCGGCATGGCGAACGTGACGATCGTCGAGCGGCTGTAACCGTCGCTCCAACGATGCTGTCGTCCCGGCCTCGAGCCGGGACCCATAGCCACCGAATCCAACGATGCGCGAGCTGGAGCCACAGCCCGCTTTCACCACAGGTCCCTGTGGTTATGGGTCCCGGCTCAAGGCCGGGACGACACCTTTTTCCCTGATCAACGGTGAGCCCATCATGACCCACCCTTCGATTCACGCCCAGAGCCATCCCGACAAGATCGCCTATCAGATGGCTGGCACCGGCAAGGCCATCACCTATCGCGAGCTCGACGAACTCTCCAACCAGGGTGCCCAGCTGTTTCGATCGCTCGGCCTGAAGGCCGGCGATCACATCGCCTTCCTGATGGAGAACCGGCTCGCCTTCATGGAGATCGCCTGGGCAGCGCAGCGCTCCGGCCTCTACTACACCGCGATCAGCCGTTATCTCACCAAGGACGAGATCGCCTACATCATCCGGGATTGCGGCGCCAAGGTCTTCATCACCTCGCCGAAATGCGCCGAGCAGGTGCGCGACCTCGTGTCGAATGACGGCCCGCTGTTCTTCATGGTCGACGAGCCCGAGCCCGGCTTCCGCTCCTGGGACAAGGAGGCCGGCGCCCAGCCCAAGACGCCGATCGCCGACCAGGTCGCCGGCTACGACATGCTGTATTCCTCGGGCACCACCGGGCGACCAAAAGGGATCAAGAAGGATTTCGAAGGCAATCCGATCGACCAGCCCAACCAGTTCCTGCGCGTGCTCTGCGCCGACATGTGCGGAATGAACGCCGAGAGCATCTATCTGTCGCCAGCGCCGCTGTATCATGCGGCTCCGTTGCGCTTCAACATGATGGCGATCACGCTCGGCGGCACGTCGATCATCATGGAGCATTTCGAAGCCGAGGATTTCTTGCGGCTGGTGGAGAAATACAAAGTCACGCAGTCGCAGCTGGTGCCGACGATGTTCGTGCGCATGCTCAAGCTGCCTGAGGATGTCCGCAAGCGCTACGACGTCTCGACCTTGAAGGGCGCGATCCATGCCGCGGCGCCCTGCCCGGTCGACGTCAAGGCCAGGATGATCGAGTGGTGGGGGCCGATCCTGATCGAGTACTATGCCGGCTCGGAAGGCAACGGAGTCACTGTCTGCACCTCCAAGCAATGGCTGGAGCATCGCGGCAGCGTCGGCCGCGCGGTGGTCGGCAAGATCAAGATCCTTGGCGAGGATGACCAGGAGATGCCGACCGGCGAGATCGGCACGGTCTATTTCGCCGATGCGCCTGTGTTCTCCTACCACAACGACCCCGAGAAGACGAAGCGCGCCTACAACGACAAGGGCTGGTCGACGCTCGGCGATGTCGGCTATCTCGATGCCGATGGCTTCCTGTATCTGACCGACCGCAAGTCCTACATGATCATCTCCGGCGGCGTGAACATCTACCCGCAGGAGACCGAGGACGTCCTCATCACCCATCCGGATGTCGCTGACGTGGCGGTGTTCGGCGTGCCGAATGAAGAGATGGGCGAGGAGGTCAAGGCCGTGGTGCAGCCGCACGACATGGCGCGCGCCGGCAAGGCGCTCGAGGAGCAGCTGATCCTGTTCTGCCGCAAGCATTTGTCGCCGCTCAAATGCCCGCGCTCGATCGACTTCGAGCCGGAGCTGCCGCGCACGCCGACCGGCAAGCTGGTCAAGCGCCATTTGCGCGAGCGCTATTGGCCGAAGAAGGGCGCGGCGTAAGCCCCAACCAACGGTGTCGTCCCGGCCTTGAGCCGGGACCCATAGCCACCGTCGCAAGTTTTGCGAAGGCTGGAGCTGCCAGCGCGCATCACTACGTTATCCTGTGGTTATGGGTCCCGGCGTTCGCCGGGACGACACTGATGAGGGCCGCGATGGTCTTTCCTTCCTCACTGCCCCCGCTTCCTCTTCCCTCCACCATCCGCTCGCGCTACGTCGACGGCATCAACGGGCTGCGCATGCACGTGCTCGAAGCCGGGTTCGAGACGCCCGGCCGGCCCTGCGTGCTGCTGCTGCATGGCTTTCCCGAGCTCGCCTACAGCTGGCGCAAGGTGATGCCGGCGCTGGCGGCGGCGGGCTATCACGTGCTCGCGCCGGACCAGCGCGGCTATGGCCGGACCACCGGGTGGAGCTCGGATTACGATGGCGATCTCGCGCCGTTTCGCTTCACCAACCTCGTGCGCGATGCGCTCGGTGTCGTCTATGCCTTCGGCCATCGCCATGTTGCCGCGGTCATCGGCCATGATTTCGGCAGCCCGGTCGCGGCGTGGTGCGCGGTGATCCGCCCGGATGTGTTTCGATCGGTCGTGATGATGAGCGCGCCGTTCCCGGGTCCGCCGGCGGCGCCGTTCGACACCGCCGACCATCCTCTCGTCCCGCCCGATGACCCCGTGCACCGCGAGCTTGCGGCCCTGCCGCGGCCACGCAAGCACTATCAATGGTACTACTCGACGCGAGAGGCCAATGCGGACATGCATCGCGCGCCGCAGGGCCTGCATGCCTTCTTGCGCGCCTACTATCACCACAAGAGCGCGGATTGGCCGGACAACAAGCCGCATCCGCTGCAGGCATGGACCGCGACCGAGCTGGCAAAGCTGCCGACCTACTACGTCATGGATCTCGATAAGACGATGGCCGAGACCGTCGCCGGCGTCATGCCTGACTCGGCAGCGATTGCCGCCAATCGCTGGCTGCCGGACCATGAGCTCGCCGTCTACACCGCCGAATATGAACGGAACGGCTTCCAGGGCGGCCTGCAATGGTATCGCTGCGGCACGTCAGGCCTGTTCGACGCGGAATTGCAGACGTGGTCGGATCGCACCATCGACGTTCCGTCTGCATTCATCTCCGGCCTGCAAGACTGGGGCATCTACCAACGGCCCGGCGTGATTGAAGCGATGCAATCCCGAGTCTGCACCAACATGATCCTGTGCGAGCTGATCGATCGTGCTGGTCATTGGGTGCAGCAGGAGCAATATGAACGAGTGAACGAGCTCCTGTTCACGTTCCTGAACAAATCGACAGCCTGATTTCGGACGCTGTTGCGACCTAATCAGGCGAATCGAGGAACGAAAATTCGGGCTGCGACGTTTTGGCATCCGGGCGATGCGCATCAGGAGAAAATTGATGGATAAGAAGATCGCAGGCTTGCTTGGCGCGGTCGCCGCTGTCGGCGCGCTCGGCACGGCGCAGGCGTCAGCGGCGCCAGCGCCGGCCGACGTGCTGAAGGCCAATTCCTACGCCGATCTGCTCGAGCCGATTCCGAATGCCGCCGTGGTGCTGCAGGCGCTCGACGAGCAGGCACCTCAGGCGACCGAGCCGAAGGTGCAGCTGGCGCAGTGGTATCATCACCACCATCATCATCACCACCATCACCATGGCTACTGGCGCGGCTATGGCTACGGCCCTGGCTATGGCTACGGCTACGGCCCGCGGGTGTATGTGGTGCCGCGCCGGTACTACCACCACCACCACCATCATCACCATCACCACTGGTACTACGATCGCTATTGATCGTCGCCAGGTGAATGCCGAGGGCGCTGACCATGAGGTCGGCGCCCTGTCGTTTGAGGAAGCGCTGAACAGGTGCTGCCGCATCGCAAGGCTGCAGCTTGTTACTCCGTCATGCCCGGGCTTGTCCCGGGCATCCACGTCGTTCGGAGCGTGCTGAACGACGTGGATGGCCGGGACAGGCCCGGCCATGACGACGCGGAGAGAGGAGAGCGCAAACTTCCAGGATCGTATGCGATCGTCCTGCTTTCCTTTGGCGCGGGTCTCAGGACTTGCGCGCCTTCTCCTTGGCCGCGCGATGCAGGTGGCGATAGGTGCCGTCGAACACCGTGTCGGTGCTCGATACCCATTCGGTCTCCTTGGCGAGCACGGGACGGCTGGCATGGATTCGCCGCGACTGCAGCTCGCGCTCGGCGGCCTCGTCTGGGCTCATCGGCTCGACCGTGAAGTTGGCCTCCTCGGGAATCACGATCACCTGCGCGAACGGCTCGCCCGGACGGAAGATGTGGGTGCGCCCCTCCGCTGGCGCCTTGAACACGCAGAAGAACAGCATCGGCCAGAAATTGCGCACCAGCGCCGGCACCGCGATCGGGCAGGTATCGGTGCGATCGGTGTAGAAGCGCGGATGTGGCTCGGTGCGGATCGCAAAGCCCGGAGGCACCTTGAGGTCGAGCAGGATCTGATAGGTGAAGAACGCATCGCCGAAGTTGCGGAACGGCGGCCATTGCAGACTCGGGCTCGGCGGCTCGCCCCAGTCGCCAGACAGTTCAAGCTTGCCGTCGCGCGTCGTGACCTGCAGCTCAAAATCATACGGATAGAACAGCTCGATGCCGTATTGCGCGCCTTCGGAGAACGGCACGCAGTGCCAGACCTGCTCGTGCGAGCCATTCGCGCGCGGCTGCCGCTCGCCCGCCCAGCCCGGAATGTCCATCCTGGTGCGGCGCGGCGCCAGTCCGGGGTCATTCAGCCTGTATTTGACGCTGGTCATTGGAACTCCTTAGGTAGCCAAGCGGAAACGCGAACGGTGAATTTGCCCAGGGGTTCCCTGACTGGGGCCTGAATGCGACCTCACGAAATGTTTCGCGCCCACGGCGCGGCAGCAGTTTGACCGCGCTGCGGCAAATCCATATACAGTTTAGAAACGTTCTAAACACTCGAATGTTGAGAACGGAAATCCGGGGACTTTGGAATGAAGAATTTCGCCGACCTCACCGAGCGCGAGATCCTGGCAATCGCGATCTCGGCCGAAGAGGAAGACGGCCGCATCTACATGAGCTTCGCGGAGGACCTCGCGGAGCGGTATCCGGATTCGGCGAAACTGTTCGAGCAGATGGCCGAGGAGGAGAAGGGCCATCGCCACATGCTGCTCGAACTTTACGAGGAGCGCTTCGGCAAGAACCTGCCGCCGATCCGGCGCGAGAACGTCAAGGGCTTCATGCAGCGCCGGCCGATCTGGCTGACCAAGAACCTGTCGCTCGACGCCATCCGCAAGGAGGTCGGCACGATGGAGTTCGAGGCCGAGCGCTTCTATGCGAAGGCCGCCGAGCAGGCCAAGGACGTCGGCGTGCGCCGGCTGCTCGGGGATCTCGCGCTGGCCGAGAAGGGCCACGAGCAGGTTGCGGCGAAGCTGACCGACGAGATTCTCAGCCCCGACGTGCGTCACAAGGAGGACGAGACGCGGCGGCGCGTGTTCGTGCTGCAATACGTTCAGCCCGGCCTCGCCGGCCTGATGGATGGCTCGGTGTCGACCTTGGCGCCGCTGTTCGCGGCCGCCTTCGCGACGCATCAGAACTTCCAGACCTTCCTCGTCGGCCTCGCCGCCTCGATCGGCGCCGGCATCAGCATGGGCTTTGCCGAGGCGCTGTCAGACGACGGCTCGCTGACCGGCCGCGGCTCACCGTGGCTGCGCGGCGCCGTCTGCGGTGCGATGACGACGCTCGGCGGTCTTGGCCATACGATGCCGTACCTGGTCCCGGACTCCTGGACCAATGCGTTCTGGATCGCGACCGCCATCGCGTGTCTCGTCGTATTCTTCGAGCTATGGGCGATCGCCTATATCCGCGCGCGCTACATGGACACGCCGTTCCTGCAGGCGGTGTTCCAGATCGTGCTCGGCGGCATCATCGTGCTGGGGGTGGGAATACTGATCGGCGCGGCCTAGCATGGTGACGGCGGGCGGAACTTCCAGCCGCGATACTGATTGCGCCAAACCGATCGCAACGGAAGGCTCGTCATGACACCACGCCTGCACTACGGCACGCCCGCGAAGATCCTGCACTGGCTGGTGGTGGCACTGCTCGCCATCCAATATCCGATCGGCTGGCTGATGCCCGACCTGCACGCCAACACGCCGCCGGGCACGCCGATGATCCTGCATATCTCATTCGGCTTGACCATCCTCGCGCTGATCGTGGTGCGCTTCGTCTGGCGCCTCACCCATCCGGTGGCGCCGGAGAGCTCGCTGCCGCCATGGCAGCGGCTGAGCTCGGAGGCGGTGCACTGGATGCTTTATGTGATGGTGATGGCCACGACGATCACCGGCTGGCTGTTCGCTTCCTACCGCGGCTGGAGCGTGTCGTATTTTTACCTGTTCCAGCTGCCGATGCTGGCGGCGCGCAATCCGGCCGGCAACCGCGCCATCGACGGACTGCATCAGGCGGCTGAGTGGCTGCTGCTGATCCTGATCGTGGCTCATGTCGGCGCGGCGCTGGCGCACATCTTCGTCTACCGCGACCGCGTCATGCAGCGCATGTTGCCGGGCTAGTCGCGACAGCGCAATATCGGTCAAGCGCCCGCCATCAGCCTGAGGTAGAAAAGGACCTGCACGCACACAGGGAGCAGGACCTTGACCGGATCGCAATGGACGTTCGCAAACGCCGTCGAAACGGCGAAAGCCTTGGCGCATCGCGAGATCTCGTCGGTGGAGCTGACGCAGCTCGCCATCGACCGCATCACCAGACATGACGACAAGATCAACGCCGTCTGCGTGCGCGATTTCGACCGCGCGCTGCAGGCCGCCCGCGGCGCCGACGAGCGGCTTGCACGTGGCGAGCGCGGGCCGCTGCTCGGCTTGCCGCTGACCGTGAAGGAGTCCTTCAACGTTGCCGGGCTGGCGACGACCTGGGGCTTTCCGCAGCAGAAGAACTTCCTCGCCGCCGAGGATGCGTTGACGGTGACGCGCGTGAAGGACGCCGGCGGCGTCGTGCTCGGCAAGACCAACGTGCCGATCGGGCTCGGCGACTGGCAGAGCTACAACGACATCTACGGCACCACCAACAATCCGTATCATCTCGGCCGTACGCCGGGCGGCTCCTCCGGCGGCTCGGCCGCGGCGCTGGCCGCAGGCTACGGCGCGCTGTCGCTCGGCTCCGACATCGGCGGCTCGCTGCGCGTGCCGGCGTTTCATTGCGGCGTCACCGCGCACAAGCCGACCTATGGTCTCGTGCCGACGCGCGGCCACACGCCGCCGCCATTCCCGCCGCTTCCGAACGAGGCGGACCTCGCCGTGGTCGGCCCGATGGCGCGCTCGGCCGCGGATCTATCCTTGCTGCTCGACGTGATGGCAGGACCGGACCCGATCGAAGCCGGCCAGGCGTATCGGCTGGAACTGCCGCCGCCGCGGCACACGCGGCTGCAGGACTACCGCGTGCTGGTCGTGGCGAGCGATCCGCTGCTGCCGACCGACACGGCCGTGCGCGGCGCGATCGAGCGGCTCGCGGCCGATCTCACGAAGGCCGGCGTGAATGTTTCGAGAGCGAGTCCATTGCTGCCGGACTTTGCCGGCTCGAGCCGGCTCTACATGCGCCTGCTGCTCGGCTTTCTCGGCGCGACCATGCCGCCGGACGTCCATGCCGGCGCCGTCCAGGCGGCCGCGCAACTGCCGAAAGAGGCCGCGAGCCTCGCCGCCGAGCGCCTGCGCGGCATCGCGCTCAGCCACCGTGACTGGGTGCAGGCCAGCAACGCCCGCTTCGGGCTGCGCGCGCAATGGCGAGGGCTGTTCACGCAGTTCGATGCGGTGATCTGCCCGATCATGCCGACGCCGGCGTTTCCGCATGACCACTCGCCGGATCAGACCCAACGCCGCATCAGCATCGATGGAGTGGAGCACGACTACAATGATCAATTGGCCTGGCCGGGCGTCGCCACGCTGCCTGGCCTGCCCGCGACCGCGATCCCCCTCGGTCTTGCTGATGGTTTGCCGGTCGGCGTGCAGATCGTCGGCCCCTTCCTCGAAGACCGCACGCCGCTCAAGCTCGCCGAACTGATCGAACGCGAATTCGGCGGCTTCACGCCGCCGCCGATGTTTGCGGATTAGTTGACGTCAGGGACGCGGTCACGGGCCTTAACCACCGCAGTCGTCCCGGCCTTGAGCCGGGACCCATAATCACCGGCCGTGGTGAGACGATGACTCGTAGTTGAGCTAACTCGATCGATTCCGCGGTATGGGTCCCGGCTCAAGGCCGGGACGACAGCTGTGTGTGCAGCGACCGCCTCTGCCTCTCACGCATCGAACATGATCACGCTGCGCAGCGTCTTCCCGGCCTTCATGTTGGCAAAACCCTCGTTGATCTCCGACAGCTTCAGCTTCGCCGAGATCCAATCCTCCAGGTGCAGCTTGCCGCGCAGGTAGAATTCGACGAGGCGGGGCATGTCGACGCGGAAGTGGTTGGAGCCCATCGACGAGCCCTGGATGCGGCGCTCGCGCAGGAAGTCGAAGCCGTGCAGCTCGATCTTTTGGCCGAACGGAATCATGCCGACGATGGTGGCGGTGCCGCCCGGCGCCAGCATCGCGAAGGCCTGCTCGGCGGTCTCCTTGCGTCCCAGCACCTCGAAGGCGTGATGCACGCCGCCCTTGGTCAACTCGCGTACCTGCGCCACCACGTCGCCGTCGGCGGGATTGATGATGTCAGTGGCGCCGAGCTTGGTCGCGAGCTGCAGCTTGGCGGGGTTGGTGTCGATGGCGATGATGCGCCCCGCGCCCGCGATCTCGGCGCCGTTGATCGCCGCCATGCCGACGCCGCCGCAGCCGATCACCGCGACGGTCTCGCCTGCGGTGACGCGTGCCGTGTTCACCACCGCGCCGTAGCCGGTGATGACGCCGCAGCCGATCAGCGCGGCCAGCTCCAGCGGCATGTCCTGTCGGATCTTCACGATCGCGTTCTCGTGCACCAGCATCTGCTCGGCGAAGGAGGACAGGTTGAGAAACTGGTGCAGCTTCTCGCTCCGTCCCCAGGACAGCCGGTTGGAGGCGCCGGGCGGCATCTTCACCGTGGTGTCGGTGCACAGCACCGGCCGTCCCGTGGTGCAATTGTCGCAGGTGCCGCAGAACACCGAGAGACAGGTGACCACGTGATCGCCCGGCTTCACATAGGTAACGTCGGAGCCGACCTGCTCGACGATCCCAGCGGACTCGTGGCCGAGCACCGCCGGCAGCGGATGCGGATACAAACCTTCGATGAAGTGCAGATCGGAATGACAGAGCCCGGCGACCGCCGTGCGGATCAGCACCTCGCGCGGACCCGGCTTGGGCACGCTGATGTCCTCGATCACGAGCGGCTTGTTGACCTCCATCAGCACGGCGGCTTTCATTGGCGTTCTCCCTGTTTTGTTATGATTTGAGTTAGCAGCGTACTAGGTAGTCTGCCGGCGCCGATGGCTGCGCCCTCTCCCCTTGTGGT
>NZ_CAFI01000132.1 GCF_000239775.1 Bradyrhizobium sp. ORS 375 | reverse complement strand
TCTACCGCTCCCACTACCGCGACGCGGCGTATGACGGCTATGGTTATGAGCGTTACAGCTACGTGCCGGCCCACCGCTATCGCCCCTGCGACCACGGCGGCTATGGCCGGGCGGTGGGCTGGGACGACGAGGATTAGTTGCTCGTCTGTCGCGCATTCGAAGCTGTCGCGACGAATACTGCGGTCAGTTAGTTACTCCGTCATGCCCGGGCTCGTCCCGGGCATCCACGTCGTTCCCAGGATGCCGATCCACGTGGATGGTCGGGACAAGCCCGGCCATGACGCCGTGGAGAGGAGCGAGCGCTAAATTCCGCCCGTCTACAGCACCACGTGCACGTCGATGACGACGCGATCGGCATGCCGCGCCGCGGAGCCGACGAAGACGTGCTCCATCAGCCAGCGGTACTTCTCGTGGCCGGTCTCGAAGCGCGGGTGGGTGCGGAAGTAGATCAGCTTGGGGTCCACCGGCTCGCCGCGCTTGAGCTTCTGCAAGAGGTCGACCGGCCCGAAGCGGATGCCGCGGTTCTCGACATAGATGGTGGCGCCATCGTCGGTCTCGAAGCCGTATTTGGCCTCGAGGTCGATCAGCTCGTTCGGGCGGATCACCTGGAAGTCGGCGCCGAAATTGCAGATCCTGCCGCTGACGCCCTCGCCGTTCAGGCCCGGGCCCTTCACCTCGCCGCCATGGATCGGGATGATCCGGCGCACGCCGATGCCGGTCTCGCCGGCCGTCGTGACGGCGCCGATCATCACGGTGAGGGTGAAGACGTAGCGGGTGTCGAGAACGGGCGCGGTCATCGGTTCATCATCTGTTGCGGCAGCCAGGTGGCGAGCAGCGGGAAGGCGATCAGGATCACCAGACGGATCAGGTCGGTGGCGACGAAGGGCAGCACGCCTTTGAAGATCGTCGAGAATGATACGTCCTTCACCACCGATTTGATCACGAACACGTTCATGCCGACCGGCGGATGGATCAGGCCGAGCTCGACGGTCATCACGATGATGACGCCGAACCAGATCGGATCGAAGCCGAGATGCGAGATCACCGGGAAGATGATCGGCACGGTCAGGATGATCATCGCCATGGCGTCCATCAGGCAGCCGAGCACCAGATACATCACCATGATCAGCGCCAGTACGCCGTAGGGGCCGAGGCCGAGGCCGGTGAGGAATTCCGTCACCTTCTGCGGCGTCTGCGTCACCGTGAGGAAATAGCCGAAGATCAGCGCGCCGATCAGCACGGTGAACACGGCGGCCGCGGTGCGCGTCGCCTGCAGCAGCGAGGCCAGGATCTTCTCCTTGTCGAGCCGGCCGGTGAACACGCCGATCAGGAACGCGCCGGTGGCGCCGACGCCGCCGGCCTCAGTGGGCGTGAAGCGCGGCAGGAACGGCAGGCCGTAGAGGCCGCCGATCACGAACAGGAACAAGAGCACCGGCGCCCAGATGCCCTTCAGCCCCGCGATACGCTCGCGCCACGGCGGCGCCTCGCCCTTGGGCAGGAAGTCCGGCCGAACCTTGCCGATCACCGTGATGGTGATCATGTACATGGTCATCGCGAGCAGGCCCGGGATGATGCCGGCGATGAACAGCTTGCCGATGTCCTGCTCGGTGATGATGCCGTAGACCGCGAGCACCGTCGACGGCGGCAACATGGCCCCCAGCGTGCCGCCGGCAGCGATGACGCCGGTGGCGAAGGATTGCGGATAGCCGAAGCGGCGCATCTCCGGATAGGCCACGGCCGAGAACGTCGCCGCGGTCGCGACCGACGAGCCGCAGATCGCCGCGAAGCCGCCGCAGGCGGCGACGGTGGCGATGCCGAGGCCGCCGCGCAGATGTCCGACGAAGCCGTTGGCGGCGCGGAACAGCTCGCGGCTCATGCCGGAGTTGGACACGAACGTTCCCATCAAGAGGAACATCGGGATCACGCCGAACGT
This sequence comes from Bradyrhizobium sp. ORS 375, assembly GCF_000239775.1. Lineage (GTDB taxonomy): Bacteria > Pseudomonadota > Alphaproteobacteria > Rhizobiales > Xanthobacteraceae > Bradyrhizobium. The sequence goes on along the minus strand of NZ_CAFI01000132.1, from coordinate 857 downwards.
GTAGTCCGTGACCGTGCGCATCGAGGTCTGGCCGACCAGCTTCAGCGCCGCCGTGCCGTTGACGAGATAGGCGAAGCCGGAGACGCCGACGAGGCCCATCGCCATGCCGACGGGCACGCGCAGCAGCATCAGCGCAAACAGCGCAACGAAGCCGATGACGGCAACCGCATCCGTGCTCATGCGGCACTACTCCGTGGGCTTGACGTGAGGGTCATGAATCTCCTCGGGATGGAAGATCAGGCGATAGGTCCGGATGGCAATCAGGAGCACCGCCGAGACGTCGCCGATCCAGGCGATGGCGAAGAACGGCCAGGTCGGCATGTGCAGATCGAAGGTGAGGACGTTGTCCTCATAGGTGCCGCGCACCTTGTCGAACAGGGTCCAGGTCTGCACCGTGACGACGAACAGCAGGACGAGGGTTGCGAAGATGTCGATCCAGCGCTGGTAGCGCGGGCCGACATTGCCCCAGATCAGATCCACGGTGATGTGGGTGCCGCGATAAGATGTCGCAGCGATGCCCCAGAAGATCAGGATGCCGAGCAGCATGCGGCCGATGTCGAACGAATCGGGGATCGCGTAGTTCAACGTGTTTCGCAGCAGCACCGACAGGAAGATGTCGAGCGCGACGATGCCGACGAAGAATGCGGCGATCCACTCGATCCCGTCGATGATCCGGTCCATGAAGGCGCGCTGCATGGCGTGTCCGTTCGTATTTTGGCGCTTATGTTGAGTGCGAGGCGATCTGCATCGCAGTAGGCGGTGAGCTCCCTCGCCCCGCGTGCGGGGAGAGGGTTGGGGTGAGGGGGAGTCTCCCAGCAACGAGCTGACGGGGGGTACAGAGCTGGCCGCGAGCACAT
>NZ_CAFI01000133.1 GCF_000239775.1 Bradyrhizobium sp. ORS 375 | reverse complement strand
GACGGCCGCAGCAGAGCCCAAGCAAGCGTTCCTAAACCTTCTCCGCCACCTTCGTTGCCGCGGCGCTCAGCGGCGCCGGCTGCATCGGCTGCAGCATCCCCGGGCCGGCGAGCTCCGGCACCCAGACCGGGCGCAGGCCGATCAGCTCGGCGGTGCGGACGGTGGTGTAGCGCCAGAATTCGAAGGAGTTGGCGCGCGACATCTCCAGCAGGGCGATGGCGACCGCGGACAGGAACGGCAGGCTCTCCAGGATCAGGACGGCGGCGAAGATGTAGAGCTCGGTGATCGCCAGATAGTTGGTCATGATCAGGATGGTGGCGCCGATCAGGAGCAGGGCGCCGATCACGGCCTCCCAGAACGCCTGAAACTCGATCGACATCCGCGACAGGCCGCCCTTGGAGGTGCGGGCGAAGGCGAGATGCTCGGTGATCAGGCCCTGCGCCACGGCGCGGCTGACCGTCCATTGCACCGACATCGCGGCAATCATCGCGCCGAGCATCTGCCAGGGCCGGATGGCGACGCGCAGCCTGTAGAGGATGAGGAAGTGGGCCAGCGACACCACGAAGGCGGCGATGATCGGGATGGTCAGGATCTTGTCGGGGATGGCGATGCCGGCGAAGGCGACGATCGGCACCCAGATCAGGTTGAGGATCGCGACGACCACGCCGAGGCTCTCGGCGCCGAGCCAGTTGAGCCAGCCGAGCGAGAATTCGCGCTTCTGGTCCGCCGTCAGCCGGCTCTTGCCGGGCAGGAAGCGCTGCCAGTGCTTCTTGACGATCTGGAAGCCGCCATAGGCCCAGCGATGGCGCTGCTTCTTGAACGCCTCGTAGGTGTCGGGCAGGAGGCCCGAGCCGTAGCGGGTGGCGGTGTAGTGGGTCTGCCAGCCGAGCTCCTGGATGGCGAGGCCGAGATCGGTGTCCTCGCAGATCGTGTCGCTCGACCAGCCGCCGGCCATGTCCATCGCCGCGCGGCGGATCAGGCACATCGTGCCGTGCACGATGATTGCGTTCTCCTCGTTGCGCTGGACCATGCCGATGTCGAAGAAGCCGGCATATTCGCCGTTCATGATGTAGTGCATCAGCGACAGGTCCTCGTCGCGATGCTCCTGCGGCGCCTGCACCAGACCCACGGCGGGATCGGCGAAGGCCGGCACGAGGTCGGATAGCCAGTCCGGCGTCACCACATAGTCGGCGTCGATGATGCCGATGATCTCGGCGTCGGCCGCGGTGCGCTCCATCGCGATGCGCAGCGCGCCGGCCTTGAAACCCTTGACCTTCTCGGCGTTGATGAACTTGAAGCGCTCGCCGAGCATGCGGCAGTGATCCTGGATCGGCTGCCAGAACGCCGGGTCGGGCGTGTTGTTGATGATGCAGACCACCTCGTAGTTCGGGTAGTCGAGCCGCGCCAGCGCATCGAGCGTCTGCTTCATCATCTCGACCGGCTCGAAATAGGCCGGCACGTGGATCGAGACCTTCGGGCAGTAGCCCTCCGGCATCGCGGCCCGGTCGCGCGCGACCTTGTCGCGGGTGAGCAGCCGGCGCGGCGCGCGGCCGAAGGCGATCGCGGCGATCTCCTCGATGCGGGCCATCGCGATCAGGATCAATGGCACGAGGAGCGTGAGGCCCAGGGTGAGCGCGAAGGCCGAACCCCAGACGAAATAATGCACGTTCCAATAGGCGAAGACGTTGGAGACCCAGGCGCCGACACCATGCGCGGTGATCGCCAGCACCATCGCCTGCATCACCGTCGGCTGGCGCAGCCGCACGATCGGCAGCGACAGCAGCACGCCGACGAGCAGCGCGATGGTCGCGAGCTTCCAGTAGTCCGGGTTCACGATCGGGCCGGTCCAGGAGAACTTGGCCTCGCGCGAGGCGTTGAGCACGCCCCAATAGGGGCCGACGCCGCCCTCGAAGAACTTCCAGGGCTGATCGATGCCCTCGACGATGTTGTACTCCATGCCGATGGCTTCGGCGCGGGTGACGAAGTTGCGCAGCACCCAGGCCTGCTGGAACGGGCCGGGATCGGCGATGCCGCGGTTGTAGCCCTCGCTCGGCCAGCCGAACTCGGCGATCACGATGCGCTTGCCGGGAAACTTCTCGCGCAGCACCTGGTAGCGGTCGACGGCCTGGTCGACGGCCTGGGTGTGGTTGAAGAACTCCCAATAGGGCAGCACGTGCGCGGCGATGAAGTCGACGTTGGAGGCGAGCTGCGGATAGTCGCGCCACAGGTTCCAGATCTCGCCGGTGGTGACGGGCACGCTGACCGACTTCTTGACCATCTTGATGTAGCCGATCAGCTCGTCCGGCTTGAGCTCGCCGCGGTACAGCGTCTCGTTGCCGACGACGACGCCGATGACGTTGCTGTTGCGGCGGGCGAGCTGCACGGCGGCCGCGATCTCGCGCTTGTTGCGGTCCTCGTTCTTGTCGATCCAGACGCCGAGCATGACCTTGAGCCCGACCTCGGCCGCGATCGGCGGCACCAGCTCGACGCCGCCGGTCGAGGAGTACAGGCGGATCGCGCGGGTGATGGTGGCGAGCTTCTTCAGGTCGCTTCGGATGCGCTCGGCGTTGGGGATGTTGTCGACGTCGGGATGGTCGGTGCCCTCGAACGGCGCGTAGGACACGCTCGGCAGCATGCCGGTGAAATCGGGCGCGCTCTGCTTGGTCTGCAGCACACCCCACAGCGCGGCATGCGCGGCGGTGACGAACAGGATGACGGCTGCGATCAAGCGCATCTGGCGGGACACCGTGGCGGGCTTAAGAGAGAGGAGCGGCAGGCCCTGCGCGAGGATGCGCAAGCGCGCCGGCAGCATGCTCGGCCCCACGTGCTGCCCAGGCACGTCAGGCGAAGCGCGGCTTCGATGGCACCGGCAGGGCCGTCTTTGGCGCCCATCCGGTGGTCACATTAAGGCGGGTTCATCACTGAACGAGGGCTGAACCGCCTCGCCGATCGAGGCCGAACCACCTGCGACACGATAACGCTGCAGCGCG
>NZ_CAFI01000134.1 GCF_000239775.1 Bradyrhizobium sp. ORS 375 | reverse complement strand
TGCTCCCTTCCGACAATCTCGAGATTCCGGGTTCAATCGGCAACGCGCAGGCGCGTTGCCGATTGCCCCGGAATGACGGTGGGGATGCGAGGGCTTGCTGTTGCGAGCGAGAAGCGCGGCGGATTAGAACTCATTGCTGCCGTATACCCCCGCACTTTCCCGTGCTCCGGCCGGCCGCCGGCTTTCATCTTATTTTACCATTGTCTGGAAGGGTGCATTGACATTCCGTCTGACGTGCCCGGGCAAGCTCCATGTTCTCCAACAGCAATCTGACGATCCGCTTCCTGGTGGGAGGCGTCGTCGCCGCGCTCCTGATGCTGCTCGCGATCGGCGGCGGCACCGGCTTCATCGCGGTGCTCTATCTCAACAACCAGATCACCAGCCTGTCGTCGGACTTCGCGAGCCTCAGCGGGCCGGCGCGTGATCATGCGACGCTGATCTATCAGCAGGCGCAGTCGGCGTTCTCCTGGTTCCTGATCGCCTGCGTCGCCATTGCCGTGTTCGCCAGCACCGTCTGCCTGATGACCTATGCCGCCGTGCAGAACGGCATTTTGCGTCCGCTCGCCGCGATGGTCGCCGCCATGCGCGACGTCGCCGGCCAGAAATACGACACGCGCATCCCGGGCCTCGGCCTCACCAACGAGATCGGCCAGCTCGCCGGCGCGCTCGAAGTGTTCAAGACCAACGGCATCGAGCGCCAGCGCCTCACCGAGCGCGAGCTGCAGGAGGCGCAGCGCCAGGGCGAGCGCTCGCGCTTCCTCGACGGCCGCATCCACTCCTTCAACGAGCTCGTCGCCAGCGTCGTCAGCAGCGTGGCCGCCTCGGCGGTGCGGCTGAAGAGCAATGCCGAGACCTTGTCGCGCGCCGCCAACGACACCTCGGCGAAGGCGAATGCGGTCGAGGCCGCCGCCAACCACGCCAATCGCAGCGTGCAGACGGTGGCCGGCTCGGCCGAGGAGATGACCAGCTCGATCGGCACCATCAGCCGCCGCGTCTCCGACGCCACCCAGCGCGCCGAGGGCGCGGCCTCTCAAGCCGAGAAGAGCAAGAACACCATCCATTCGCTGTCGGACGCCGCCGAGAAGATCGGCACCGTCGTGCAGCTGGTGCAGGCGATCGCCGCCCAGACCAACCTGCTCGCGCTCAACGCCACCATCGAGGCCGCGCGGGCCGGCGAGGCCGGCAAGGGCTTTTCGGTCGTCGCGTCCGAGGTGAAGAACCTCGCCGACCAGACCAGCAAGGCGACCGACGAGATCTCGGCGCATGTCGCCAGCATCCAGGGCATCACCGCCGAGACCCGCGGCGCCATCGACGGCATCTCGACCACATTGAGCGAGATCAGCGCCATCATGTCCGGCATCGAGGTCGACACCTCGCAGCAGCGCAACGCCACCCAGGACATCTCCAAGAGCGTCCAGGAAGCCGCCCGCGGCACCCTCGACGTCTCCAACCACATCGCCCAGATCACCTCCACCTCAGCCGAAACCGGCCGCCTCGCCACCGACGCCCGCGACGCCGCCGGCGATCTCTCCCAGCAGGCCGAGACGCTGAAGCGCGAGGTCGATGCGTTCATCATCAGCGTGAAGGCGAGCTGACGCGGCGCGCACCACACGACAACAGCCA
>NZ_CAFI01000135.1 GCF_000239775.1 Bradyrhizobium sp. ORS 375 | reverse complement strand
TGCCGTCCGGGAATCCGCTCATGCCCAGGATCTCCGGCAGATCGTCGACGAAGACCTCGCAGGCCAACGCATGTGCGCGGGCGACCTTCTCGTCCTTGGTCAGTTCGAAGAACACCCTGTCAGGCGCGATCTGGCTGGCGGCCGATCCCATCAGGCCGCGATCGATCAGGAAGCCGCGCGCGGCGGCGTGCATGTCGTGCTTGGGCCCGAGAATGGGGTGCTTGGTCTTATGGCTGACGATGAACAGGTCGTGGCCGGCGGCGCGGGCCGCGGTCACGAACTCGGCGAAGCCGGGGTAGGGCGACACCAGGTCCATGCGGGCGCCGTAGACATAGCCCTGCAGCTCGGTGAAGTCGTCCTTGCGCCCCGAGCCGTTGAGATGGTCGCGCACGCTATTCTTGTCGCGGCCGAGGTCGGCCGGGATCAGGCCGCGCTCCAGCGCGGCCGCATGAAACACGCCGTCATAGCAGGCGATCGTGTTGTCGAAGTCGATCCCGATCCGCATGGCCTGATCTTAAGCCAGCGACATGTCGATCAGCGGACGGCCGACCTTGCCGGCGGCGAGGTCCTGCAGCGCCTGGTCAGCCTGGGCGAGGCTGTAGGGCTTGGACAGGAGGTCGCGCACCGGGAAGCGGCCGGAGCTCAAGAGCCGGCCGTAGCGCCCGTAATCGCGATCCGGCACGCTGTCGCCGCCCCAGGTGCCGAGCAGGCTCTTGCCCTGGTTGAAGACGCCGGGGTTCAGGGTCAGCGCCGCGCCGTGCTTGGCATTGCCGATCACGACCGCGCGGCCGCCCTGCTGGCGGGTGGCGTTGATCGCCTGATCCATCACGCCCGGAATGCCGGAGGATTCGACCGCGAGATCAACGCCCTGCGGCACGATCTTCTTGATCTCGGCCAGCACGTCGGAGGCCGCGTCGATGACATGGGTCGCGCCGTAGATCTGCGCCAGCGCGCGACGCGTCGGGTTGGGATCGATGCCGATCACCGGCATCGCGCCGGCGAGGGCGGCGGCCATCAGCGCGTTGAGGCCAATGCCGCCGGTGCCGAACACGGCGACCGCGTCGCCCGGCTGCACCTTCAGCACGTTGTAGACTGCGCCCATGCCGGTCGGCGCGGCGCAGCCGAGCAGCACCGCGACATCCATCGGCAGGTCCGGCGACAGCAGGGTCAGGCGGTTCTCGCTGACCACCGAGTGACGCTGGAAGGTGGTGACGCCGCCGGCGTTGACCTTCTTGCCGTCCCAATCATAGACGGCGCCGCCGGCCTCGATGCCGGTGCCCTTGATCCAGGACAGCACGACCTTGTCGCCGACCTTGACCTTGGTGACGGCGCTGCCGGTCTCGATCACCGTGCCGGTGCCCTCATGGCCGAGGCAATGCGGCACCCATTTGTCTTCGCCCTTGTCGCCGCGCCACTCCATCACCTGGGTGCCGCAGGCACCGGAATAGGCGATCTCGACCAGCACCTGGCCCGGCTTCAAGGCGGGCGTCTCGATCTCGGCGAGCACGAGCGGCTGGCCAGTCTGGACCAGGAGGGCAGCTTGGGTCTTCATGTGATGTCTCAGCTCAAGGCGTGGATGATCTTGTCCGCGATCTGGTGGCCGGTCAGGCCGAGCACCTCGCGGGCATATTCCTGCTCACCGGATTTCTTGAAGAAGGCATCCGGGGTCCCGAAGCGCAGGAATTTCTTCGCGTGCGTCTCGCTGTCGACGAGCCACTCGGAGACCGCCGCGCCGAAGCCACCGATCAGCGAATGCTCCTCGATGGTGGCGACCAGCTTGAAGCGGCTGAAGGCCTGCTTGAGCTTGTCCTCATCCAGCGGCTTCACCGTGTGGAAGCTGACGACCTCCGCGGAGATGCCCTTCTCCTTCAACTTATGTGCGGCTTCAATGGCTTCGGGCAGCATGTTGCCGGTCGAGAGCAGGCACACGTCGGAGCCTTCCTCGATCGTGATCGCCTTGCCGATCTTGAAATCCGTGATGGGGCCCTTGTGAACGACCGGCTCACCCTTCTTGCCCATGCGGATGTAGACCGGTCGGTCCTGCTGCATCGCCGCGCGCAGCGCGCCGCGCACCTCGAAGGCATCGCCCGGGCAGATCACGACCATGTTCGGGATCGAGCGCAGGAACGAGATGTCCTCGCAGGCGTGATGGGTGGGCCCAAGGCCGGAATAGGCGAGGCCGGCGCCGACGGCGACGATTGTCACGGGCGCCTCGTGATAGCAGACGTCGGTGCGGATCTGCTCCAGGCAGCGCGTCGTCACGAACGGCGTGATCGTATAGGCGACCGGGCGCAGGCCGTTCATGGCCATGCCGGCGGCGACGCCCATCATGTTGGCCTCGGCGACGCCGCAGTTGAAGAAGCGGCTCGGGTGCTTGTCCTTGAACTTGTCGAACAGCCGGTTGCCGATGTCGCCCGACAGCATGACGACGCGCGGGTCGTCATTGCCGAGCTTGGTCAGTTCGTCCGCGAACGCGTTTCTCATGACAGGCCGAGCTCCTTGAACGACTTGACGACTTCCTCAGCGGTGGGGGCGCGATAGTGCCAGTTGTTGTCGTCCTCCATGAACGACACGCCCTTGCCCTTGACGGTGTGGGCGATCAGCGCCACCGGCTTGCCCGAGCCGTTCGGGATGTTCTGCATGGCTTCCGCCAGTGCGCCGACGTCATGGCCGTCGATCTCGTGGGCGTCCCAGCCGAAGGCCGCCCATTTGTCGCGCAGCGGCGCCAGCATCAGGGTCTCGTTGGAGCGCGCGGTCGCCTGCCACTTGTTGTAGTCGACGACGACGCAGACGTTCTCGAGCTTCTGGGCGGCAGCGAACATCGCCGCCTCCCACACCGAGCCCTCGTTGTTCTCACCGTCGGACAGCAGGGCAAATACGCGAAAATTCTCGCCCTTGATGCGGCCGGCCAGCGCCATGCCGCAGCCGAGTGGCAGGCCGTGGCCGAGCGAGCCGGTGGCGGCCTCGACGCCGGGCAAGAGGTTCGCCGGCGGATGCTCGGCGAGCCGGCCGCCGTCCTGGCAATAGGTGTCGAGCTCCTCGATCGGGAAGTAGCCCTTCATGGCAAGCGTCGCGAACAGCGCCGCGGCGGCGTGGCCCTTGGACAGGATGAAGCGATCGCGCTGCGGATCGGTCGGGTTCTTGGGATCGATGTTCAGGACGTGCCAATAGGCCGCGGTCATCGCATCGGCGCAGGACAGCGACGACGCGAGATGCGCGGCCTGCGCCTTGTGCGACATCTCGATGATCTTGCCGCGCAGCTTGGCGGCCTGCGCCTTCAGGGCGGCCACGTCGGGCTTGGCCGCGGTGTTCCGGACTGCCACGTTCATCGTGCTCTCCAGTCGCGCCCCCCGGGGAGGCGCAGGAATAAATCAGGGTTTATGCTCGTACTTGGTCGGCAGCTTGGCCATGACATCCTCGAAGCGCCGCGCCCAGGCGATGACGTCGTCAATGCCCTGTTCCAGCGAGTAGGTGTCGCGCCAGCCGAGCTCGGTGCGCAGCTTGAAGCTGTCGAGCGTGTAGGCGGTGTCCTTGCCCGGCCGCTCGGGGCCGATCTCGACGCAATCCTCGAAGTTCTTGCCGAGCCGGGCGAGGATCATCTCGACCAAAGTGCGGATCGAGACCAGCTCGTAGCCGGAGATGTGATAGGTCTCGCCGAGCTTGCCGCTGCGGCCGATCTTCACCGTCGCATCCGACACGTCGGTCATGTGGATGAACACGCGCACCGACTTGCCGCCGCCGTCGAGCCGCAGCTTCTGGCCGGTCATCGCCGCCACGATGGTCCGCGGCACGATGCGGTAGAGCTGCTGGCCCGGGCCGTAAACGTTGGCGGCGCGGGTGAACACGACAGGGAACTGGTAGTTGGCGAAATAGGTGCGCAGGCTCATGTCGCCGGCCGCGCGCGACACCGCGTAGGGTGTCGACGGATTGAACGGCGCGTCCTCGCGCACCCAGCCCTCGGTCGAGCCGTAGACTTCCGGCGTCGTGACGTGGACGTAGCGGTCGAGACCGTCATAGTTGCGCAGGATATCGTGCAGGCGGACCGCGGACACGACGTTGGTCATCATCCAGTGGTCCGGATACAGCCAGCTTTCGCCGACCATGCTCTGCGCCGCGAAGTTTACGACATGGGTCGGCCGCTCCGCGGCGAGCAGGGCCTTCAGCGCTTCGAGATCGTGGTTCAGGTCGACACGCTTGAACCGCACGGAGCCCGGGCGCTTCTGCCATTTGTAGGGCAGGAACGCGTCATGCGGCTCGTCGGAGCGGCTGGTGGCGATCACGTCGTGACCGGCCGCGGCCAGGAAGTCGACGAAGGTTGCGCCCGAGAAGGAGTTCGAGCCAAGGATCAGGTACTTTTCGTTCGCAGCCATCGTCTCTGTCCGTCAGACCTCGCGCGTCGTGATGATGTCGCCACGCTGGGCGTACAGCCACTGCATGATCATGTGGCCGATCACCATCTGCGCGTCCTCGGCGATCTGCATGTCGTCGACGGCGAAGTGGATCGGCACGTCCGCGAGCGCCTTGGCCTTGCCGCCGGTGAAGCCGAGCACGGCATAGGAGGTCATGCCGATCTTCTTGCCCTCTTCGAGGGCCTTCAGAATGTTCGGCGAGTTGCCGGAGCCGGAGAAGGTGATCAGCACGTCGCCCTTGCGCGCGAGCACCGCGAGCTGCAGCGAAAACACCTGGTCGTAGCCTTCATCATTGGCGAGGCAGGTGATCACCGAGGGGTTCGACGACAACGAATGCACCCGCAGGCCCGAGCCTGGGGTCTTCGACAGCGCGTAGAGGAAATCGTTGGCGAGGTGGTTGGCGTTGCCGCCGCTGCCGCCATTGCCGCAGAAGAACACCTGCCGGCCAGTCTGCCAGCAGTCGCGCAGGTCGTAGGCGAGCTTCTCGACCGGAGCCCAGTCGAAATCCTTCAGCACGGTGCTGAAACGGCTTGTGTAGTCGGCGAACAGGCTGCCGGGAGTCTTGAAGGCGAGAACGTTCATTTCACGACCTCCTTCTCCATCCATTTCAGATTGTACCAGCGGTCCTCGTTCTTGAGCTGGCCCTGCGAGTACATGCCGATGATTTCCTTGATCGCGTCCTCCACCGTCTTTTTCGGACGGAAGCCGGTCGCAAGCAGGCGATCGGAGTTGACGCGATAGCTGCGCGGATCGTTCGAGGGCGTCACGATGACCTCGGCCGGCACGTGCTTGGTGACCATATTGGCAATGTCGAGGATCGAGATGTTCTCGAAGCCCGCATTGTAGACACCGGTGTGCTCGGGATGATCGAGCAGGAAGAGATAGAGATCGGTGATGTCGTCGATGTGGATGTTCGGCCGGGTCTGGTCGCCGCCGAACACCGTGATGCGGCCGTTCATGAGCGCCTGCATCGTCAGCATGTTCACCGACACGTCGAGCCGCTGCCGCGGAGAGTAGCCGCACACGGTCGCCGGGCGCACGATCTGCACCACCATGTCGTCCTTGTAGGACAGCACGATGCGCTCGCCGCACATCTTGGTCTTGTTGTACTCCGAGATCGGCAGCAGCTCGAGATCCTCGGTGACCTGCTCCTCTTCCTTCACGCCGTAGACGCTGCCGGAAGACGCGTAGATGAAGCGCTTGATGCCGTGACGGTAGGCGCGATCGGCGAGCTGCATCGTGGCGAGGCAGGAGATCTCCCAGGTCAGCTTCGGGTCGAGATCGCCACACGGATCATTGGCGACGCTCGAGAGATGGATGATGGCATCGACGCCGGTCAGGTCGATCGCGTCGGGATTGCGGACGTCACCCTGGACCACGGTCAGATCCGGATGCGGCTCGAGGAAGTTGCCGAACCACATGATGTCGAATGCAACGACCTTGTGGCCAGCCTTCAGGAGCTTCGGCACGAGCACGCTGCCCTTGTAGCCGCACGCTCCGGTCACGAATATCTTCATCTGCGCAATCCCCGTGGCTCGCCTGTCGTGTCGCCTGCTGGCGCGTCGCGCGCACCTTTATGCAAATTGGCAGAAGAAGGCGACCAGCCCGGCGGCCATAGCCGCCCGTCAAGCGTCCCCGCCACGGCGCGGTTCGTGCTTAAACTCCAAATGGGCCCGGCGCAAGCTCTCCGGGTTGCCGATATCCCGATGATAACCGCTGGTTTCCACGCACAAAATGCGTCCGATATAGTTGGGGATGATTTCGGTGGAGAGATCGACGACCGGCTTTCCCAGTGCCGCGATGTCCGTGATTACAGCGGGATCGAACACGTAGACCGCGCCATTGGCGAGGTTCCCGGGCGGATTTGCGACCTTCTCGTGGAAGGCGAGCACCCGGTGCTGATCATCCAGCTCGAGAATCCCGCAAGAGCTCGGATCGTCGGTCCGGAATGCGAGCATCGTCATGATGCAGCCTTCGGGTCGGCCCTGATGCGCAGCGAGCAGCCCCTTCACGTCGAAATCCGTCAAATTATCCGCGTGGGCCACCAGGAACGGCTGGTCGCCGAACCAGGCGCGGTTGGCGAGCACAGTCCCGCCGGTGCCGAGCAGTTCATCTTCGTGAACGAGATCGATACGGTCGCGCCAGCGCGATTGCGCGACATGCGCGCGGACCTGCCCGGCAAGCCAATGCGTGTTCAACAGCGCCCGCTCGATGCCGCCCTCGAACACAAGGTCGAGCCAATAGTCCAGCAACGGCCGGTCATGCACGCGCACGAGGCATTTCGGCGTCGTGTTGGTCAGCGGACGCAGCCGGCTTCCGATGCCGGCGGCGAGCAGAAGGGCGCGCATGACGACATCCTATTCCTGGCTGAAGCCGGTCTCGTCGATCTCCCGCACCAGCTCGGCGGTCGTCAGCGGCAGGTTGCCGACGCGCGACACCTGGAGAGCGGCGGCCAGCGAGCCCAGATAGGACGCTTGCCAGATATCGGCGCCGGCGCGCAGGCCCATCGAGCAGGCCATGAAGAAGCTGTCGCCGGCACCGGAAACGTCCTTCGGGGAGGGATTGAACGCCGGCAGGCGGTCGGAGGTGAAGATGCCCTCTGCCATGGTGTTGATCAGCGCGCCTTCGGCGCCAAGCGTGATCACCAGGTTCTTGGTGCGGGCGCGCTCGACCAGCCGCTCGCTGATCACGGCGAGGCCCGAGATGAAGTCGTTCAGCGCGACGCGGGCCTCGCGCTCGGTCGGCGTGAGCAGGGTCATGCCCTTGAAGCGGGAGACGTCGCCGGTCTGCGAGGACACCTGGCTGTCGGCCGCCATCATCACGCCCTGGGCGCGGGCGCGATCGGCGATCGCGTCGACCAGATCCTGCGGCAGGCAGCCGTAGTTGAAGCAGGAGAACAGCAGCAGGTCGCAGGTCTTCAAGGCACGCTCGACAGAAGTCAGCATCTGCCGCTGCAGGTCGGCATCGGAGGCGTGCTGGCGCAGGTGATTGACGCGCAGCAGCGTCTTGTTGAGCGCGCGGAAACGCTGCTTGCGGGTGGTCGGCCGGCTCTGGTCGGTGAAGGCGTTGAAGTTGACGCCGTGCTGCTCGAGCGTGCTGCGCGCGAACCGCGCCGCCTCGTCGTCGCCGACCAGGGTGAAGAACTTCACGTCGGCGCCGAGGCCATGCGCATGCGCCGCGACAGCGCCGGCGCCGCCGACGAAGGTGCGGGTCATCAGCGGCGTCACGACGATGGTCGGATCCTCCTGCGACATGCCGACGGCGTCGCAGGTCACGTATTCATCGACGATCAGGTCGCCGATGACGGCCACCCGCATGCCGGAGAGCTTGCGGAGCAGATCCTTCAGGTTCGAGATCTCGAAGCCGTGGCGCTTGGGAAACTCCAGCGGCTTGCGGACGGTGGAAATGTCAATGTTCGCATCGCGCTCCAGCAGCGACAGCGACGCGAAGCGCAACTCGCCCGACGAGAAGATCAGGCGGCCGCCATAGGCGTCCACAGCTTCCTGCTCGGGATTGGCGCGGTCCTCGAACTCCTTGCCCTTGACGACGACGGTCGGCTTCAGATGCGAGATGAAATCGGAGGCGGTCGTTTCCAAGCGCACAACATGGTGCACAAAGGCGATCGAGCGCACATTTTCCAGCCGCATGTCCTGCGCCAGGGTCACGCCCGGCGTGGAATCGGCGTTCACGCCGACCACGAGCACGTCGGCCTGCTCGGCGGCGAACTTCAAAAGCCGTAAATGCCCGGGGTGCACGACGTTGAAGTTGCCTGACACGAAGGCAATCGTCTGCCCGGAATCGCAGGATGCTCGAATCGTTTGAAAGGCAGCGTTGGCCGGAACGTCTATCATCTGATGCAAAAAATCGGCCTCCGGCGACGGCTGTGCGCGCGACCTGCGCGTTGGCACTGCCCATTCTCGAACTCCTGGCAGAATCGGATCAATAGTCCAAACGGCTGGCGCAGAGAAGCCAGCGGTCTCAAAAATTCCGCCTCATCTGTGTCCCCATCAACGCCAAAAACCGAGCATTGCCAAGGCAGGTGGCCGCGAAGCCAGAGAATCTCCGAGCGGAACTGGTGAACGGGCGCAACTGATCGACAGCGGTATGATACTAAACTTTGACGTAAAACAGGCAGAGCCACAAACCGTGGTTCCGCGACGTGGCTCTGCAGCGGCTGCTACGACATAGTCCTGCAGGCGTATGGCCGATGATAGGATCTGTTGGGTTGTCCCAGCAGGCGTTCGCCGCTCTCAATCGCGTCTCTATTCAGGGAGCGCGCGGAGGCGCGGTGCGCGAGGCCGTGATGGCCCGAAAACTCGGGAGGCGCTCAAGCTCCTTCAGGAAGTCCGCGGTGAAGGCTTGTGCGCCATCGTGGTCCAAGTGTCCGCCGCCGTCCCCCGACGTATACGCCGTCTTGCGGAGGATCAGAACATCGAGGCCGAGAGCCTGCCCGATCTGCTGCACGCGAAGTGGACAGAACCCCCAATATGGGACGAGCATCAGCGCCGCCGTGCTGCCGATGCTGGCCGTGAACGTCCTTGCCTTTGCGATCTCGTCGGCCGATGCCGCGCAATTCTGGTCCCGTGTCAGTTGGATCGGAGGATTGTGGGAAGGCTCGAGATATTGCGGCATGCGGTCGAGATGCCAATCGCCATGCTCGATGTTTCGCCAAAGCGGGAGGCCGGGCCCCGGCAGCAGGACCGATTTGATGGCCGCCGGCAGGTGTGAGGCAAGGTACTGCTGAATGCGCCAGCGCGTGTTGCGAAGCGCGACGGTGACATAGCCCTTGAGCCTGCCATGACGAACCACCTGGGCGGCCGAGCCGGAGCCGGACATCCCAAGATCCTCCAGCTTGACATCGAAGAAGCTGCCGCCCTTGTCGTCTGCGTTGAGGAGCCAGAGTTTCGGATGCAGTTGCCACCGGACGGCAACTTGGCGCAGAAACTCGCCGCTGGCATCGCCAGCCGATGCCATGTTGTAGATCTTCACACCGTGCTTGCGCTCGAACTCCCGAAGCTGCGCCGGATCGAAGCCCCACAGCACCATCGAATGGCCGAGCAGGATGACGTCGGCCTCGCGCGCGCGTTCGATCGACTGGCCGATCCCATGATAGAGAATGTCGCGGTCCTGGATCTCCTTGCTCATCCAGTCGCCGTAGTTGCGGTAGAAACGATAATCATCGTCGAGCGGAATCTGTCCGAGATGATCGATTTTCGAGAGCGGGCCTCCGATCGTCAGACAGATCGCGGCGAGCCCGAGAACGGTCGCGATCGCGGCGCTGATCAGAGTCCTGACGTAGCGCGTGATCGCAGCGGAGGATTTCAGCCCCTCCGCCTGGCGTGACGCATACGCGGTCTGTGGCGTGGCGTCGTCAACGATCCGATGTTCCAACACGTCGTGCTCCGGCGAATGTCAGAACTGGAAATAGAGAAACTGCGTTCCGTCGCCAGCGAGAAGGCTGACCAGCAGCGCCGCCGAGCAGACCAGGGACGCCGCGACGGCCCAACCGGTGGTCGGGCGCCAGTGCAAGTCAACCAGGCTCCAGCCCCGCGGATTGTTGTAGCTCTTGAGGCCGACGTTCCAGCGTTCGAACATGGCGTTGACGTTGGGGAGCGCCAGGCAGGCCGCGTAGCCGGCGATCACGGCCGCGAGCGACAGCCAGGTCACCGTGGTGGTGGGCGCGATCTGCTCGTTCAGCGACGCTCCAACCATGGCGCGGAGCACACGACCGGCGATCCTGGGAGTTTCGGCGCGGAAGAAGACCCATGCGATGACCACGGCCAGCTGGGTCAGCACCAGCGCCGATGCGACATACCAGATGCTGTTCACGTGCCGTTGCAGCACCGGCGAGCGATCGACGGTCTCGCGCCACACATGATTGACGATCAGGTAGCCGCCGTGGAGTGCGCCCCAGATCACGAACGTGAAGCCGGCGCCGTGCCAGAGGCCGCCGATCACCATCGTGAGAAACAGGTTCAGGCGGCGCCGGTTGCTGCCGTGACGGTTGCCGCCGAGAGGTATGTACAGATAATCCCTGAGGAAGCGCGACAGGGTGATGTGCCAGCGGCGCCAGAATTCGATGATGCTGCGGGACTTGTAGGGGGCGTCGAAATTGAATGGAAGGCGGATGCCGAACAGCAGCGACAGTCCGATCGCCATGTCCGAATAGCCGGAGAAGTCGAAGTAGATCTGCAGCGAGTAGGCCAGCGCACCGCCCCAGGCATCGATCGCATGAAGATGAAACCGGCTCGCTGTCTGGAAGACGGGATTTGCGATCAGCGCAAATCCGTCCGCGATCACCGCCTTCTTGAACAATCCGATGATGAAGATGGTCAGGCCGGTGGCGACGCGCTCGACCGATACGCTCTTGCTTTCATCCGAGCCGAACTGCGGCATCATCTCCCGGTGATGCAGGATCGGTCCTGCGATCAGATGCGGAAAATAGGTCACGAACAGGGTGTATTTGACGAAGTTGCGCTCGGTTGCGACGCCGGCATAGACGTCGGCAAGATAGGCCAGCTGCGTGAACGTGAAAAACGAGATCCCCAGCGGCAGCGCGATGTCCAGATGTGAATGCCGGGTGCGCATGATCGCATCGAAGATATCGATGCCGAAATTCGTGTACTTGAAGAAGGCGAGCGCGAGGAGGTTTGCGGCGACGGCCACCGCGAACAGCCGGGTTCGCGCGGGTTTGGATGTCTGCGCGGAGATCAGCAGTCCAAGGACATAGTTGACGATGATTGACGTCACGATGATCGGGACGAAGCCGATGTCCCAATTGGCGTAGAACACCAGCGACGCCGCAGCCAGCCAGGCGAGACGTGGAGTTGGATCGGCGAAATGACGTCCGATAAGAAAATAGCCGGCGAAGGTCACCGGCAAGAACAGGAAGATGAATTCGAATTGGGTGAAGAGCATGACGAAAGGCCAAGGCAGCACGGGGCGGGGACCGTACCAACTCTGACCGGGCCTGCCAAGCTTGGCGCCGTCGCCCCGACATCGACCCGGCGAATGCGCGGCGCTGGGCAGGCGATCCGCCGCGATGAATGCCTCGGACACAAGGATCTGCTTGGGAAAACGTGTCGGGGCTGCTAGCAGTCCTCCTCGAACGATTGAGGGGGAGAAGGAATTTTGGGGCGAGACGTTTCCAAAGCCGGCGAAATGGCGCGGCGGCCGTTTCTCGACGGCTTGCGAGGGAGCGCCGCGTGCATCGTCTTCTTCGGACACCTCATCCTGGCCGTCTTCCCGGGGATGGTCAGCTTCAAGGCGGCCGAGATCCACTTTCCCGCGGAGATGTGGCTCGGCGTTTCACTCCTGAGCTGGCTCTGGAAGGGATCCTTTGCCGTCTGCATCTTCTTCGTGCTCAGCGGCTACGTGCTGGCGGGCTTCAGCGAGGCGACGACGCTGAGCTTGCCGGCCCAGATCGTGCGGCGCTACCTGCGGCTCGCGGTGCCGATGCTCATGACCTCGACGATTGCCTGGGCCATCATGGCTGCGGGAATGATGCGCAACGTCGAGGCCGCCCATCTGGTGACCCACAGCGACTGGCTCGCAATGTGGTATCAGGGTTTCGAGCCGAGCTTCTGGAGCATGGTGCGCGAGGCGCTGTACGATGCGTTTCGCAACGGCCGCGCCGACTACAATTCCAATCTGTGGACCATGCGCATCGAGCTCATCGGCTCGATCACGATCTTCCTGGCCTATGTCTGCATCCGCAATCGAATGGTCCGAATTGGGGCCGCCGCTCTCTATCTGGCCTGGAGCTACGATTCCTACTACGCGCTCTTCGCCTTCGGCGTTCTGTTCTACGAGCTGGAAGGACAGGTCGGCGCTGCTTTCGCGCGCTGGCTGCCTTCGGAGCGGGGGCGAGAGATCCTGGTCGCACTCGTTTTTGTCGTCGGGCTCTATTTCGGAGCGTACTCGCACACGCCGGAGGGGATGGTGGCGTCCTGGCATCCCTTTTTTCCGAGGAGTCTGCCGACCACGGCCTTTCACATGATCGGAGCCATCATCGTGGTCGGCGCGCTTCTGTATAGCCGCAGCCTGCAATCCGCATTTGGCAGTGCCTTCGGCCGCTATCTCGGAAAGCTGTCCTTCGTCCTCTACCTGGTTCACATTCCCATCATCTGCAGCGTCAGCAGCGGCTCCGCATTGGCGCTCAGTCATTTGCCCTACGGGGCAAATGTGGCGATCACGGCGGTCGTCACGATCTCGGTGGTGTTCGCCGTCTCGACGTTGCTCTACCGCACGGTCGACGTCGCCACGACCGAATGGTCCCGGAAGGCGGGCTTGAATTTTGATCGGTTGCTGCCGGACGACAGTGGGCAATCATCTGTCCGAAGCTAAGCCGGTGCTCCCGCCTCGGAGCGGGTTCAATCCGCCGCCGAGCGCTATGCATTTGACCTGCCAATTCGTCTTCCGGCCGATGAACTCGAGACGTTCGACCGCGGACGGCCAATGCTCCCCGGCAGTGATCGGAGCGAGCTCATTTCATGGCAGCCGCGGTATCCCCCGTGGTTTGAGCAGTGCGATCTTGGGCCAGGAGTCGCAGGATCAAGGGGGTCAATGTCGTCTGGGCAAAATAGATTGAAGCCCGCGGTCGCAGGTGCTGATGATCGAACACGACGAGCCCCTCGTAGACGTCGTCTCCGACGTAAGCAAGGCAACCCTCGTTGTTGCAGAATGTATCGAACGTGTGGACGAACTCGAACGGCTCGTTTGCAGAAAGGCTGGCGCGGAAGTCCTGATCGAACTTTACGTGTCGTGGATCGAGGAAGCCGGTGGTGCGGCGAGGTATCTCCGGCCAATACCGGCGCAAGATGATCTTGTAGAGAAACGCGCGGTAGTGAGGGACGAGGCCCATGACAATGACGTGCTTCACGCCGTAGCTCTTCAACGTCGCTGTCATGCTTCGTGCAAACTCGACCTCAAGCGGTGTGGTTGCTGCCATGATGACAATGTCGGGGGTCCGTTCGCGGGCGACCTTCAAGGCGAAAGAGTTCGCCTTGTCGCATCTTTCCTGGTTGGCATTCGCCTCGTTGGGGTACCTCGCGCGGCAGCCGGATCCGAAAACAAGAAGCGGGGTGATGTCAGCCGGCAACGTCTGCTGAAGCCCGTGAAGGTAATGCGCTGCGTGCGAGTCGCCCCACAGCATGACTGACTTCGTTCCGGTCTTGATGTAGCACTCCGGAGCGATCTCGGGTCGAGGAACCAGGGTCGGCAGGCTGCTCTTGTAGTTGTAGAAGTTGCACTTGTTCTGCGAGATCTGCTCACGTTCCTCGACGAATTTGGATCCGTCGTAGGCGAGAGCGTCAAAGTAGTCCGCGAATTGCTGGCGGTCCTTCAGCCGCCAGCTGAATCCGCCATTTGCGAAGTTGACCGCACCAAATACGCCGACGGCGACCATTGCCGCCAGGAGGCCGCCGGTCACGGCGGCGGGGCGCCCGGTTGTCCGGATCGGACGTTCGACGATCAAATAGGTGAGCCAAGCGAGCAGCACGCTGAGCGCTACGATAGCGAGCGCCAATGGAAGCGGCGGCGATTGTTGGTCGCGGATGTAGGCAAACGAGAGTAGCGGCCAGTGCCAGAGATAGAGAGGATAGCTGATCAGGCCAAACCAGACCATGACCCGGTTGCCGAGCAGATTTCTGTTGATCCAGGTCGTCGGCCCGGCGGCGATCAGCAACGTCGCGCCAAGTGTAGGCGTCAGGGCCGACCAGCTGGGGAAACGATCTGCGCGCACATCCATGATCGCGTAGGCGACGAGGATGAACCCCAAGATGGACGCAAAGGTCCGAAGCTGCTCGACTCGTATGCGCGGTCCGGACGAGCTGAAGAGGATAGGGGTCAGCGCTGCGGCGATGCGCTCCCCAACATCACGCTTCGGATCCGAGCCGGCCTGCAAGGTCATGAGGGCGAGAAGCCCGCCCATGAAGAGTTCCCAGCTTCGGGTCAGCGGCGAATAGAATGCCGCGGTCGCATTGTATCTGACGAGGTCGGTGCAGACCAGGAATGAGAGGAGCAGACCAGCCAGGGTCAGGGTGATGAGGTTCAGTCGGAGCCGTATCGCCAACCACAAGATCGCGGGGCAGAACAGATAATATTGCTCCTCGATGCCCAATGACCAGAGATGGAGAAACGGCTTGGCCGATGCTGTGACATCGAAATAGTTTGCTTCGCTCCAGAAGACGAGATTCGAAACGAATGAGCTGCCTGCCAGGGCATGCTTTCCCAGCATCCAGTACTCGTCGGGGAAAAGCATCACCCAGCCGGCCGCAAGGCAAGCCGTCATGACGATTGCGAGCGCTGGAAAAAGCCGCCGAATGCGCCGACCATAGAACTCAGCAAAGCTGAACTTGCCTTGCTCCATGTTCTTCATGATGATCGAAGTGATCAAGAAGCCGGAAATCACGAAAAAAATGTCGACTCCGACGAAACCTCCGACGGGTTTATGCGGTGTCGCATGGAAGAAAACGACGGACAGTACGGCAACGGCGCGAAGTCCATCGATGTCACGCCGGTGATCCAGATGTTGCATGCTTACTCGCCCCTACCTGCGTACGCTACCGAAGGTCTATACACGTCGCAAGCTTCGTTCTGCTCGCCTTTTTGAGAGTGCTATTCGGCTTTTTCACGCGGGGTCCCAGTGCAGGTTGTAAGCTCGATCGTTTCGCGTTGTGGGGGCGTGTCATCCGCTTCAGGCCGGGTCCAGTAGCTCCGGGCTGTGCTTGTCAAGAAAATGACGGCTCGGTAGCGACGCCCCATAGAAGCCTGGGTTCGTCAGCGACGCGCACCAGCGTTCGATCAGCGGCGACGGATGCCGCTGTCCGCGCGCGAGCTCCTCGACCTCTTTCACGGTCTCGAGGATCTCGTCGGCGCTGTTGTCGCTCAGTGCAAGGCCGGCCTTTGCCAGGGATTCGTGTGTGGGAAATGCCCAGCGCCAGCGATCCGAGGTCTGATCGCGCTGGCTCAACAGCCTTCCTTCGGACGTCCGGATCGGCTTCAGCGCGAAACGGGTTCGTTCGGTCCACAGCAGGCCGATCGAACTGATGCAGTTGACGAGCGCCGAAGGTACGTCGAAGCTGGTGGCGACGTAGGCGAAGCCGGATGTGGTGCCGATGAAGAGGCGCGCGTTGCGGACCAGATGCAGATCCATCAGCGGCGATCGCGCATCGGAGCGCGCATAGTCGATCACGCGGGTCATCTTCGGCAGTGGGGGGACGTTCGGTCCGCCCATCCGCACCACCCAGCCGCCCTGGGCCGTGATATGGTTGATCGCCTCGAAATAGTTCGCGAGGCCGGCGTTGCGTACGGTCTCTCCGACCCCGCTGCGTTCGCCGCGTGTCGCCGCGTCGCGCATATGAAGGCAGACGTACCACTCGCCATCGGCCATGCCGAAGCTCCGCCGGAACGCCGCCATTCGGGAGGCGGCCTCGTCCGAATGCTGGAATTTCCGATCATAGGCGTCCAGCATGGGGTAGCCCAGCCCGCGGTCCGACCATTCCTTGAGGGCGACGGCGCCCCAGTCGTTCCAATAGCCGACGGCACGTTCCCCTGAGCCCCAGAGCTGGTGCGAGACGCCGAAATACTTGGTCAGTGCGCAGAGCTCGGCCCAGACGGCCGTGCTCAACCCGTCCTCGAGGACGAGGGTCGGACAGCGTTCCTGCAGGAGCTCGAAGTAATAGCGGTTGGCGATCTTGTCCGTCTCGGTCGCCAGCAGGGGCGAGCCGCTCCACCAGCCCATGTCCCGCATCCTCAAGTGGACGTCGAGATGGCCCATATGCCCAATCAGCGCCGACCAGTCGGGCGATATCAGCTTGAGATCGTTGAACTCGATCTGACGCGCCTCGAGAATCTCGGCGAGCTGCTTTGACGGGCGAGGGAGATCGCGGCTGAGCTTGGCCTGCAGCTGCAATGAGCGCGCGCCCAGCCGTGGGACCTGCTCGCCGCGGCCGTCGTGATAGACGAGCAGAAGCAGCTTTCGGAGCGCGAAGAACAGCCATCCGCCGACCCGGCTGCGCTCGTGCGACTCAAGGTCGTCCAGACGTCCGATCGCCTCCTCAAGGGAGCGATCGCTCTCGTAGATCGAGTCGTCGGGGACGGCCGCCCTGTAATGCTCCTGGGCGAGCTTGCCGTGAAACTCGAAGTGGCGGAGGATGCGGCCCGTTGCCTCGCGATATGGCGTGGTATTGCCGAGCGCACGGCCGGTGCCATATTCCACGATGTCACAGACCGCGCCGTCGATCACGGCGCTGTCGAGCATGAAGCGGGCGGTCTCGGACAGGCCCGGGACACGGGTCAGAAGATTGCAGATCGTCCGATAGCGCGGCGATGGCAGCGTGAAGAACTGATCCAGGCCCTTGTTTCCCGTCGTCGATCGCCAGATCAGGAAAACCAGCGTGCTGACGAGATAGGGGCATTTTCCGAACACGAACTGCGCGATGCGAAGCTTGTAGGTGGCGCCACGGGATGCGCCGGGGAACAAAACGGAGGTCATTGAGCCGGTTTTTCTGGGGCGCGGATGCCGTTCTTGAAAATCTGGGACTTCATGGCCCGCGCGAGATAGGTCGATCCCGGTACGGTCAGATGCCCGGTGTCGAAGGCTGTCAGGTCGCCGGGAGCATCCCCCACGCGCGTGAGGCAGCCGGACTGATTGCACATGATGTCGAGGGGAGAGATGAACTCGACTTTCAATCGCGCCGCGATGGACTTCAGCTTTTCGTTCTGGTCCTGACTAGGGAACAAGCGGAAAGTCGTCCGTTCCGGCAACAGCGGATGTGTCGGATCCTTGAGGTAGTAGTCGACCAGGTTCTGCGGCAGGCTCCGGCCGCGCCACGACGGAACGAGGCCGACGATGATGATCCGTTGCACGCCCGCCTCCCGGATCCTGCTCACGGTCCGCTGCAGCATCGGCTCGACGCTGGTCAGGTCCACCATCCAGGTGGAGTGCAGCAGCACGATGTCCGGCTTGAGGTCGTCGATCTTTCGGACCACCTCCTCATTGGCGCCAGTGCAGAATGGACGTAATGGCTGGACGAAGCCGAGCGCTGGCGGGCAGGCGCTCGCGGTGAGCTCCGCAAGACCGAACTCGGCCTCGCGCTGCAAGGCCTTCATGCCGGGATAAAGCGCAGCGGCGTAGGAGTCGCCCCACAGCAGCACCAACGGCCGGCGACGGTCCGCCGTACACTCCGCCCCGAACTGGCTGGCGTCCTGATCGGGCAGAAGAAGGCAGCTTCCGCGGCGCCAGTGTGCCGATGTCTCATCGCCGCGGTTCGCTGCAACATAGGCCCGGACCTTCTCCGGCAGACGGCTTTCGAAGCCGTCGCCCCAAACGGCCACACCCCCGGCGACCGCGATCAGAGCCATGGACCCGGCGAGCGCAACGATCCGCTTGCGGCCGAACGGCTGAAAGCGGATGGGCGATTCCACGAAACGATAGGTCAGCCACGCCAACACGATGCTGGCTGCGCCGATCGCAAGCAGCATGGGCGGACGGAGAACGTCATCGCTGGTGAGCCGCGCATAGGCGACCAGGGGATAGTGCCAGAGATACAGCGGATAACTGATCAGGCCGATGAAGACGAAGGGCCGGCTGGCCAGCACCCGGCGATTGAACAGAGAACCGGGAGCGGAAATCAGGAGCACGGCTCCGATCACCGGCAGCAGCGCAGCGTAGCC
The DNA here is from genome assembly GCF_000239775.1 of Bradyrhizobium sp. ORS 375. Taxonomy (GTDB): domain Bacteria; phylum Pseudomonadota; class Alphaproteobacteria; order Rhizobiales; family Xanthobacteraceae; genus Bradyrhizobium. The sequence goes on along the minus strand of NZ_CAFI01000135.1, from coordinate 18,648 downwards.
CGGGAAGGGCAAGCGGCTCGTGAGGCTGAATGCGGCCACCAGGATCAGGATGACACCGAGCGAGGCCCGAATGTCGCTCGCGACTCCCGGCAGGTCGCTCCTGCGGGCAGGGTCCCAGACCATCGCGGAGAGCGCGCGATCAATCCGATCATGGGCAGCGATCAACGCCGGCTTTTGCAGCAGCTGGCCAACAAACACGATTCCAGCACCTGCCGCGAGCTCCCAGGCGCGGGACAGTGGAAAGTAGAAGGCCCAGTCCGGATGCTTGTAAACGATCGCGACGTTGAGAATGAAAGAGGCTACGAAGATGATGCTGACGAGCGTCGTCAGATTGAGTCTGGACCGATAGGCGGCGGCCAGTATCAGCGGCCAGCCGATGTAGAACTGCTCCTCGACTCCCAGCGACCAGAGATGCAACAGCGGCTTGTTCTCGGCGGCGATGTCGAAATATCCGATCTGCTTCAGCAGCACGAGATTGGCCGAGAACGTCGCGCCGCCGAACGTCGTCTGCCCCAGCGACACGAGCTCCTCGGGAGAGAGCACCACGCATCCGATCGCGAAAGTGACCGCGAGCACCGTGACGAGCGCCGGGAAGATCCGTCGAATGCGCCGCTGATAGAACGTCAGGATGCTGTAGTTTCCGAGCTGCAGGCTCGAATACAGGATGGAGGTGATCAGATAGCCGGAGATCACGAAGAAGATGTCGACGCCAATGAACCCGCCGCGCACCGCCTTCGGAAACAGGTGATAGATCAGGACCAGCATCACGGCGATGCAGCGCAGCCCGTCGATGTCCGGTCGGTAGCTCGTATCGATGCTGACGTCGGTGCGCTTCGTTGTCTGATCGATCGGTCTCATCGTCGGGCCTTCACGCAAGAACTGTCTCTACGGCCGCGCCGAATACGAAGACCGGATTGGTCAGCCCGATCGCCGCCACTGGAACTTCATCTTCGAGGCAGGACGACAACGAGGCCATGGAGTCCACTTCGATGCCCAGGATTCGCGAGCCGCGGTGCATGCAGACAGAATCGAACTTCGGAATCGGAGCACGCGTGACCACGAGACCCGGGCGGTCTGTTCTGATTTCCACCTCCCAATAATGTATTTTTTCGGGGCGCGATAGTTGGCTCTCTTCGTCGATATTGTATTTTCGCAACGGTCGTGCAAAACCTCTGCCGCGGAAGCCGATGGCCATCGGTTGATCGGTGCGACAGAGCTGGGCTTCGTCAGCTTTGCACGCTTCAGGAATCCGGGAACGATCCAATCATGTGCGGCATTGCCGGTCTTTTCAGTCCCGGCGGCGCCGATGAGGGCCGGCTGACCGGCACGGTCGCGCGGATGACGACGGCTCTCGTTCATCGGGGCCCGGATGCGTCGGGCACATGGACAGATGCGCGGCATGGCACCGCCCTCGGGCAGCGCCGTCTTGCGATTCTCGATCTTTCCGAGGCGGGCGCGCAGCCGATGCACAGCGCTTGCGGGCGCTACACGATCACGTTCAATGGCGAGATCTACAACCATCTCGATATTCGGGTCGAGTTGGAATCTTGCGGCGCCGCGCCGAACTGGCGCGGCCATTCCGACACCGAGACGCTGCTGGCCGCTATCCGGCAATGGGGTGTCGAGCCGGCGCTGCAGCGCCTGATCGGCATGTTCGCCTTTGCTCTGTGGGATGCCGAGACGCGGCAACTGACGCTGGCCCGCGACCGCTTCGGCGAGAAGCCGCTGTTCTACGGCTGGAGCGGCGGCGATCTGGTGTTCGGCTCCGAGCTGAAGGCGCTGGCAGCCCATCCTGATTGGGCGCCGTCGCTCGACCGCGCGGCGCTCACGGCGTTCATGCGCTATTCCTACGTGCCCGCGCCGGCCACGATCTGGACGGGGGTGCGCAAGCTGCCCGCGGCCTCGTTCGTGAGCTTCTCCACCGACGTCGCGCCAGGAAGCTGGCCCGCGCCCCGACCGTACTGGTCGCTGCGCGACCGCGTCGTCGCCGGCCAGCACGAACGGATCGGCAGCGAGCAGGAGGCCATCGCGAGCCTCGAGCGACTGCTGTCCGTGGCCGTCAAGCGGCAGTGCCTGTCGGACGTGCCGCTCGGCGCATTCCTATCCGGCGGCGTCGATTCCTCGACCATCGTGGCGCTCATGCAGGCGCAGGCGAGCCAGCCGGTGCGGACCTTCAGCATCGGCTTCAGCGAAGGCGGCTACAACGAGGCCGAGGATGCGCGCCGGGTTGCGCAGCATCTCGGCACCGACCATACCGAGCTCTATGTCGATGCGCAGACCGCGCTGGATGTCGTACCGAAGCTGCCGCGGATCTATGACGAGCCGTTCGCCGATTCTTCGCAAATCCCGACGCATCTGGTGGCGCAGCTGGCGCGCCGGCACGTCACCGTTGCGCTGTCGGGCGACGCCGGCGACGAGCTGTTCGGGGGCTACAACAGGCATGTCTGGGGCGGGGCGCTGCAGGCCCGCCTCGGCCGCCTGCCGATGCCGCTGCGCCGGACCATCGGCGCTGTTCTCGGCGCAATCGCGCCGCAGCCGGCCGACACGATTCTCAACGCGCTGCAGCCCGTGCTGCCGGCGCGCCTCAAGGTCCGGCATGCCGGCGATCAGGTGGCCAAGCTCGGCCGCATCATCGCTGCAGATGGCTTTGATGGTCTGTACCGTGCGCTGTGCTCGATCGATCAGGATCCGGCCGGAACGGTCGTCGACGGCGAGGAGCAGTCGGGCTGGGCCGCAAACGAGATGCGACAGCTGACGTGTAGGCTCGATCCGCTTGACCGGATGACGCTGGCCGACTCGCTGAGCTATCTCAGCGACGACATCCTGCAGAAGGTCGATCGAGCGGCGATGGCGGTGGCGCTGGAGACGCGCGTGCCTTTCCTCGACAAGGACGTCGTCGAGTTCGCAGCGCGGGTTCCGCCTGGTATGAAGGTGCGCGATGGACGCGGCAAATGGCTGGTGCGGCAGGTGCTGTATCGCCATGTGCCAGCCGAGATGATCGACCGGCCAAAGACCGGCTTCAGCATTCCCCTGGATGCGTGGCTGCGCGGGCCGCTGAAATCATGGGCTGCGGACCTGCTGTCACCGGCGCGTCTGAAGCGGCAGGGCCTGTTCGATCCGGCGCGGGTGACGCGCATGTTCGACGAGCATCTCAGCCGCCGGCACAATCATTCCTATTGGCTGTGGAACGTGCTGATGGCCGAGGCCTGGCACGACGAATGGGCGCGGGCGTAAAGCTGCTCAGTCCTCGACCGTGGCGGGAACCGCCATCTTGCCCTGGCCCTTCTCGGCACTGAGAATCCAGACGAGGCCGCCCATGCCGCCGACGATGAAGTAGACGGCGCCGAACAGGATCGACACCACCGTGCCGTCAGCCGGCGCCAGCCCGGCGTAACCGAATGCCACCATCATCGTCGCCTCGCGCACTCCCCAGCCGGCGATCGAGATCGGCAGCATCGTGATCAGCATGATCGGCGGTGTCAGCAGGAACAACTGCTCGAATGCGGCGGGGGCTGCGATCGAGCGCACGGCGCACCAGGCGATGACCACGGCGAGCACATGAATCGAGAGCGACAGCACGGCGATCTTGGCGGCCGTGGTCGGGCCGAAGATCACCTTGTTGGCGATCACCGAGCACGCGTAGACGTGACGCGTTGGCCACCACGCCTTCATCCATTTCGCCGGCAGGTAGCCCATCACGAGAAAGCCGACGCCGGCGGCCAAGGCTGCGACATCGACCAGCACCAATGCGAGGCGGCCATGCTCGTCGGCGATCATGCCATAGCTCCACGGTAGGCTCGCCACGATGATCAGCGCCAGCGCAATGAAGCCGACGGCGCGGTCGGTCAGGATCGAGTAGCTCGCGGCGCGCCAGCCGGCGCCGGTGCGGCCGATCAGCCACAGCCGGACCGCGTCGCCGCCGATCGAGGAGGGCAGGGTCTGGTTGAAGAACGCGCCGATCATGTTGTAGCGGAACGCCGTGAGGTCGGTCAGCGGCGCACCGCACAGTGCCGATATCTCGCGCCAGCGGAGCGCGCCAATGAAGATCTGAACCAGCGTGATGCCGACGGCCAGCACGATCCAGCCGATGCTGATCTGGCTCAGCCGTTCGCGGATCGCCGCGAAATTGATTCCGCGCAGCGCCAGATACAGCAGGGCGAGCGACACCACGATCCGAAGGAGGAGAATCAAAAACGCACGCATGCGAGGGTCGGCTTCGCTCTTGGTTGAAGGGGCCCAAGCCGAGTGCGAAGACGCGCAACTCCCCGTCCTGGCGGACCGGACCTCAGACGGGGTCCGCGCCGTGGCGGCGGCCGACCCCTTGCGGTCCTGACGCCCCGGTGGCTAAACAGTCGCAGGGATGGCGTCAATGGCCTCCGAAACGACCGGAATATCAATTTATGTCTCATGGCCGGAAGATCGCGGTGATAGGCCTTGGTTACGTCGGCCTGCCGGTCGCCGCTGCGTTCGCGCGCGCCGGCTGCCCGGTGATCGGATTCGACATCGACGCTGGTCGAGTCGCCGAGCTGAGGGACGGCAAGGACCGCACCTGGGAGGTGGAAGCGGCCGATCTCAAACGATCCGGTCTGCGCTTCACCAGCGACCCCGCCGAGATGGCCGATGCCGATTTCTTCATCGTCACCGTTCCCACCCCGATCGACAGCGCCCGTCGCCCCGATCTGAGCGCGATGCTCGCGGCCACGCGGACCGTCGGGGCGGTGCTGAAGCGCGGCGATATCGTGGTCTATGAGTCCACGGTCTATCCGGGCGCCGTCGAGGAGGACTGCGTTCCGCTGCTGGAAAGCGGCTCGGGGTTGGAGGCGGGCCACGAATTCAACGTCGGCTATTCGCCCGAGCGCATCAATCCTGGCGACAAGACGCATCGGTTCGAGACGATCACCAAGGTCGTGTCGGCACAGAATCCGCAGACGCTGCAGATCGTCGCGGACGTCTACGGATCGGTGGTCGAGGCCGGAATTCATCGCGCGCCGTCGATCAAGGTCGCCGAGGCGGCCAAGGTGATCGAGAACACCCAGCGCGACCTGAACATCGCCTTCATGAACGAGCTGTCGCTGATTTTCCAGGCGCTGGAGATCGACACGGGCGACGTGCTCGCGGCCGCCGCGACCAAGTGGAACTTTCTGCCGTTCACGCCCGGCCTCGTCGGCGGCCACTGCATCGGCGTCGATCCCTATTACCTGACCTATCGCGCCGAGAAGGCCGGCTATCATCCCGAGGTGATCCTCGCAGGGCGTCGCATCAACGACGAGATGGGCCGGCGCATCGCGCGCGAATGCATTCGCGGGCTATTGAAGCGCAAGGGCCGCAGCGGCGTGGTCACGATCCTCGGCATGACCTTCAAGGAGAACGTGCCGGACATCCGCAATTCCCGGGTGATCGACATCATCAGCGAATTGCAGTCGTTCGGCATCGAGGTGCAGGTCGTCGATCCCCTGGCGGATGGCGCGGCGGTGCACGAGGAGTACGGCATCGGCCTGACCGCGGTCGAGGCGTTGCGTCCAGCCGACGCTGTCGTGCTGGCCGTTTCGCACGATCAGTTCCTCGCCGGCGGCTGGCCGCTCGTGCAGGGCCTGCTGCGCGAGGGGAGCGGCCTCGTGCTCGACGTCAAGATGAAGCTCGACCGCGCGAGCAAACCCGGCGCCATCGAGCTGTGGCGGCCCTGACGGAGCGACCATGGCAAACCATCCCATCCTCGTCACCGGCGCAGCCGGCTTCATCGGCTTCCACCTGACGCAGCAGCTCCTCGCCGAGGGTCGTCAGGTCGTCGGCATCGACAACATCAATTCCTACTATGATCCGAAGCTGAAGGAGGCGCGGCTCGCGCTGCTGGCCGCGCAGCCAGGCTTCACGTTCCACAAGCTCGATCTCGTCGACCGCGCCGGCATCAAGGCGCTGTTCGGCGCGCACCGCTTTCCCGCCGTGGTGCATCTCGCCGCACAAGCGGGCGTGCGCTACTCGCTGGAGAATCCGCACGCCTATGTCGACGCCAATCTCGAGGGCTTCATCAACGTGCTCGAGGGCTGCCGGCACAATGGCTGCGAGCATCTGCTGTTCGCCTCTTCGTCGTCGGTCTATGGCGCCAATACCAAGCTGCCGTTCTCGGTCAAGGACAACGTCGACCATCCGATCAGCCTCTATGCCGCGAGCAAGAAGGCCAACGAGCTGATGGCCCATTCCTACAGCCATCTGTACCGGTTGCCGGCCACCGGCCTGCGCTTCTTTACCGTCTACGGTCCCTGGGGCCGGCCCGACATGGCGATGTTCATCTTTGCCAAGGCCATTCTCGCCGGACAGCCGGTCCGGCTGTTCAATCATGGCCAGATGCGGCGTGATTTTACCTATGTCGACGACATCGTGCAGGCGATCGTGCGGTTGATCGGCCGTCCGCCACAGGGAAACCCTGATTGGAACGGAAACAAGCCGGATCCTTCCAGCAGCCGGGCCCCATGGCGGATTTACAATATCGGCAACAATCATCCCGAGCAGCTGACCGACGTGATAACGCTGCTGGAGAAGGAGTTCGGGCGGCCGGCCATCAAGGAGATGCTGCCGATGCAGCCCGGAGACGTCGAGGCGACCTATGCTGACGTCAGCGATCTCGAGCGCGATATCGGCTTCCGGCCGGCCACCTCGATCGCCGACGGCATTCAACGTTTTGCGAGATGGTACCGCGAGTATCACGGGATTTGACAGGTTGATTTCATGACCGGACGCATCATTCCTCTCATCATGTGCGGCGGCGCCGGGACCCGGCTGTGGCCAGCCTCGCGCGAGGTCCGGCCGAAGCAGTTCCTGCCGCTGTTCGGCGCCCGCTCGACTTTCCAGGACACGCTGCTGCGCGTCTCCGACGCCGATCTGTTCGCGCGTCCGATCATCATCACCAATGCCGCCTATCGCTTCATGGTGCTGGAGCAATTGGCCGAGATCGGGATCGAGGCCGACGTGCTGCTCGAGCCGATGCGGCGCGATTCCGGACCTGCGATCGCCGCCGGCGCCGCCTTCGCGCAATCGCGCGATTCCGATGCCGTGGTGCTGGCGCTCGCCGCCGACCACGTCGTGCGTGACACGACAGCCTTCCTCGCCGCCTGCCGCGCCGGCCTTGCCGCGGCCGAGGCCGGCCGTATCGTGACTTTCGGCGTCAATCCGGAGCGCGCGGCCACCGAATACGGCTACATCAGCCCGGGCGCGCTGGTCTCCGGCGAGGTGCGGGCCGTGGCCAAATTCGTCGAGAAGCCGGATCAGCCCACCGCCGAGCGCTACATCCGCGAGGGCTATCTCTGGAACAGCGGTAACTTCATGTTCCGCGCGTCCGTGCTGCTGGACGAGTACCGCAAATACGACGCCGCTTCCGTGCAGACGGTGACCGATGCCGTCACCAAGGCCGGCCGCGACCTCAGCTTCATCATCCTGGACTCCGACACCTTCGCGGCAGCCAAGCCGATCTCGATCGACTATGCCGTCATGGAGAAGACCGAGCGGGCCGCCGTGGCTCCGGTCTCCTGCGGCTGGTCCGATGTCGGCTCCTGGCACGCCGTCTGGGAATTGTCGGACAAGGACGCGCAGGGCAATGCCGCGCGGGGCGCGGCCGTGTTCGAGGATTCCCGCAACTGCAACGTCGTCACCGACAAGGCGCTGGTCGCGCTCGAAGGCGTCGACGATCTGGTCGTGGTGGCCGCGCAGGATGCCGTTCTGGTGTCCCGCCAGCGCGATGCCAACGGGCTGAAGCGGCTGGTCGCCAAGCTCAAGACGGTGGCGCCGGAGGTCACCGAGGCCCACATCAAGGTGCACCGGCCCTGGGGCAGCTATCAGTCGGTCGACAATGGCGAGCGCCACCAGGTCAAGCGCATCATCGTCAAGCCAGGCCAGCGGTTGTCGCTACAGAAGCACTATCACCGCTCCGAGCACTGGATCGTGGTGCGCGGCGCGGCGCGGGTCACCATCAACGAGACTGTCCAGACCGTGCACGAGAACGAATCGATCTACATCCCGATGGGCGCGGTGCACCGGCTCGAGAACCCGGGCAAGATCCTGCTGGAGCTGATCGAGGTCCAGACCGGATCCTATCTCGGCGAGGACGACATCATCCGCATCGAGGACGATTACCGCCGCGAGTAGGGCGGGCTCTCCCCGCGAATCACGCGAGCCGTGCTAGATAGCGCCGGAGTCCTCCGCCGGAGCGCATCCTTGCAAAGCACGATCGGATCGCGCGCGTTCCAGAACGCGCGCCTGCAGAAGAAGAACCGCAAGCAGGCCGACGGCCTGCTGCCGAAGGCCGTCGAGGCCTATCGCGCCGGCCGGCATGCCGATGCCCAGGCGGTGTGCGGGCAGGTTCTTGCGCTGGTGCCGGACCATTTCGAGGCGCTGCATCTGCTCGGCGCCTCGGCGCTGGACAGCGGCCGGCTCGATCTCGCCGAGCAGGCGCTGACCCGGGCCGTCGCGCTCGAGCCGCGCAATGCCGAGGCGCAGGCCAATCTCGGCCTCGTCCTGTTCAGCATGAAGCGCTACGAGGAGGCCCGCGCGGCCCAGGAGCGCGCCATCGCGCTGAAGCCGAACTTCGCCACGGCGCTGACCAGCCTCGGCAACACGCTGATGAACATGCAGCTGTTCGCGCCGGCGATCGAGATGCATGACCGCGCCATTGCGCTGAAGCCGGATTTCGCTGACGCCTACTGCAACCGGGGCATGACGCAGCTGCTGCTTCAGCGCAACGAAGAGGCCAAACAGAGTTTCGACCGCGCCTTGGCGCTGGCGCCGCGCCACATGCAGGCCACCTTCGGCAAGGGGCTCGTCAGCGTCAATCTGCGCCACCTCGAGCAGGCGCTCGCGGCCTTCAACGCGGCGCTCGCGATCAAGCCGGGCATGACGGCGGTCGTCGCGCAGCGCGGCCGGCTGTACGTGCAGATGGGACGGTTCGAGGCGGCCGAGGCCGACTTCGATGCGGCGCTCGCCGTCGATCCCGGCCTGGAGACCGCTTTGCTCGGCAAGGCGCATGTCTGCGTGCTGACCGAGCGGATCGCACCCGCGATGCTCGCCTGCAAGCGGGTGCTCGAGCAGAACCCGGCATCGGAGGTGGCGCTGATCTGGCTCGGGGCCTGCCTGGCGAAGCAGGGCGATACGGCTGGGGCCATCCAGCATTTTGACCGCGCGCTCGAGATCAAGCCGGATTTCGAAGACGCGATCCTCAAGAAGATCTTCGCGCTGGATTTCTATCCCGGCGCCGACGTCGCGGTGCATCAGGCGGTCAGGCGCGAATGGTGGGAGCGGATCGGCGCGCGCATTCCGCGGCGCCAGCTCGGCGCGGTCGATCGCGATCCCGACCGCCGCATCACGCTCGGTTACGTGTCGTCCGACTTCCGCAGCCATTCCGCCGCGCTGACCTTCCTGCCTGTGCTGCGCCATCACGACCACGATGCATTCAAGGTCGTCTGCTACTCGTGCTCGCCGCAAGTCGATTCGGTCACCGATCAATGCAAGGCGGCGGCCGACGTCTGGGTCGATGCCACGCAGTTGTCCGACGATGAACTGGCCGATCGCATCCAGGCCGATCAGGTCGATATTCTCGTCGACCTGTCCGGCCATTCGGCCGGCAACCGCCTGACGGTGTTCGCGCGCAAGCCGGCGCCGATCCAGGTCACCGCCTGGGGCAATGCCACCGGCACCGGCCTGCCGACCATGGACTATTTCTTCGCCGATCCGGTCGCGGTGCCCCATGCCGTCCGGCCACTGTTTGCCGAGCAGGTCTACGACCTGCCGGCGCTGATCACGACGGACCCGCTGCCCGACGCCACGCCGACGCCGCTTCCGATGCTGCGCAACGGCCATGTCACTTTCGGGGTCTTCAACCGCATCGACAAGATCTCCGATCAGGTCCTCGACGTCTGGACGGCGCTGCTGCGCGCGCTCCCGTCCGCGCGCATCGTGATCAAGAACGGCGCGCTCGACGATGCATTCCTGCGCGATGGGCTGATTGCCCGGTTCACGGCGCAAGGCATCGAGGAGGGCCGGCTGACATGTCTCGGCTCGTCGACGCGGCAGGAGCATATTGCAGCCTTCGCCGGGATCGACATCTCGCTCGACCCATTCCCGCAGAATGGCGGTGTCAGCACGTGGGAGTCGCTGCAGGCCGGTGTGCCCGTCGTGGCCAAGCTCGGCAACAGCGCTGCATCGCGCGCCGGCGGCGCGATCGTCAAGGCGATCGGCCTCGACGACTGGGTCGCCGAGGACGATGACGGCTACATCGCCATTGCGCTGAAGCATGCTGCTGATCCCGCCGAGCTGGCGCGAGTCAGGGCGGAGCTGCCGACGCGGGTGGCGAATTCCGCCGCCGGCAACGTCCGGACCTACGCGCGCAAGGTCGAGGAGGGTTATCGCCAGTTCTGGCGAGCTTATTGTGCTGCCGACTGACCGCTGCAGCACGGATGGCGCAGTCCGAGTCCTGTTCCGGTTCTTCGAGTTGCGTTCAGCGAATGAGTGCTTTGCGTCAGCCCGTGGAGGCCGCTCTTGGCAAGCAATGTTGGTTCGCGTGCGTTTCAGAATGCGAGGCTCCTGAAGAAGCACCGCAAGCAGGTCGACGACCTGCTGCCGCGCGCGGTCGTAGCCTATCGCGCGGGCAAGCTGGCCGAGGCGCAGGCGATCTGCGGACAGATCCTCGCGCTCCTTCCGGAGCATTTCGATTCTCTGCATCTGCTCGGCGTCACGGCGCTCGATGGCGGCCAGCTCGATCTCGCCGAGCAGGCTCTCACCAAGGCGGTCGAGATCGAGCCGCGCCACGCCGAGGCGCTGTCCAATCTCGGCCTCGCGCTGTTCAACCGCAAGCGCTATGACGAAGCGCGCAAATGCCAGGAGCGGGCCGTTGCCTTGAAGCCCAACCTCGTGGTCGCGCAGACCGGGCTCGGCAACACGCTGATGCGCCTTGGACTGCCGGAGGAGGCGATCGCCGCGCATGACCGCGCCATCGCGCTGAAGCCGGACTATGCCGATGCCTATTGCAACCGCGGCATGGCGCTGATTCCGCTCGGCCGCAACGCCGAGGCGACCCGGAGCTTCGATCGCGCATTGTCGCTCAATCCGCGTCACATGGAGGCGATGTTCGGCAAGGGACTTGCGAGCTTCAACCTGCGTCACCTGACCGAAGCGCTCGCCGCCTTCGACGCCGCGCTCGCTATCAAGCCCGGTGCTCCGCAGGTGCTCGCCCAGCGCGGGCGGGTGCACCAGATGTCCGGCCGGTTCGATCAGGCGATGGCCGACTACGAGGCGGCGCTGGCGCACGAGCCGACGCTGGAGGTGGCGCTGCTCGGCAAGGCCCAGCTCGGGCATTTCAAGGACATCGCGTGGTCGGTCAATGCCTGCCGCAAGATCCTCGAGCAGAATCCGCGCTCCCAGGATGCCTGGCTCTGGCTTGGCATCTGCTACGCCAAGCAGGGCGAGATCGCCGAGGCGATCGCGCATTTCGATCGCGCCCTCGAGCTCAAGCCGGATTTCGCCGAGGCGATGACGGCCAAGATCTTCACGCTCGAATTCATGCCCGGCTCCGATTTCGAGCTGCATCAGGCCGTCCGGCGCGAATGGTGGGAGCGGATCGGCAGCCAGATCGCCCGGAGATCGCTGCTGCCGCGCGATCGCGATCCGGAGCGGCGTCTCACGATCGGCTACGTCTCCTCGGACTTCAGGAATCATTCCGCGGCGCTGACCTTCCTGCCTGTGCTGAAGCACGCCAGCCGCGAGGCGTTCCGGATCTGCTGCTATGCCTGCTCGCCGGTGCAGGACGCCGTGACCGCGCAATTCCAAGCCTGCGCTGATGTCTGGGTCGATGCCACGCAGATGTCCGACGACGAGCTCGCCGAATGCGTCGAGGCCGATGGCGTCGATATCCTGGTCGATCTCTCCGGCCACTCCGCCGGCAACCGGCTGCCGCTGTTTGCGCGCAAGCCGGCGCCTATTCAGGTCACCGCGTGGGGCAGCGGCACCGGCACCGGAGTGCCGATGATCGACTACTTCTTTGCTGATCCCGTGACGGTGCCCGAGGCGGCTCGCCCATTGTTCGCCGAGCAGGTCTACGACCTGCCTGCGGTGATCACCACGGAGGCGCTGCCGGGGATCACGCCGACGCCGCTGCCGATGCTGCGCAACGGCCACGTGACCTTCGGCGTCTTCAACCGGCTCGACAAGATCACCGAGCCGACACTTGCGGTCTGGGCACGGCTGATGCGACAGCTGCCGGACTCGCGCATTGTCATCAAGAACCCCTCGCTCGACGATCCCTTGCTGCGCGACCGGCTGCTGGCGCGCTTCGTCGCGCAGGGCGTGACGCAGGACCGCATCATTTGTCTCGGCCGGTCGACACGCGAGCAGCAGATCGCTCAATTTGCGCAGGTCGACATCTCGCTCGATCCGTTCCCGCAGAATGGCGGCGTCAGCACCTGGGAGTCGCTGCAGGCGGGCGTGCCCGTCGTCGCCAAGCTCGGACGCAGCGCGGCGGCGCGCGCGGCCGCGGCGATCGTCACGGCGGTCGGGCTCGACGGCTGGGTCGCCGAGGACGATGCGGGCTACATCTCGATCGCGATGACGTGGGCCGCCCAGCCAGCCGAGCTGGCGAAGCTGCGCGCGAAGCTGCCGGAACAGGTGGCCAGTTCCGCTGCCGGTAACGTCGCGACCTACGCGCGCAAGGTCGAGGAGGGCTATCGCCTGTTCTGGCGGCGCTATTGCGCGGCCTCTCGCTGAGGTCTGCCACGCCGGGCATGGCCCCATGCCGCAGTTGAGCTCATTTGCGTTCCGGTTCTGCCTATCACGCCGTGGAGGCCAATTTTGGCAAGCGACGTCGGATCCCGCGCGTTTCAGAATGCGCGACTTCAGAAGAAGCACCGAAAACAGGCGGATGAGCTGATGCCGCGCGCGGTCGCGGCCTATCGCGCCGGACGCCCGGCCGACACGCAGGTGATCTGCGGCCAGATCCTGGCGCTGCTGCCGGAGCATTTCGATGCCCTGCATTTGCTCGGCGTGGTCGCGCTCGACAGCGGCCAGCTCGATCTCGCCGAGCAGGCGCTGACCAAAGCGGTCGAGATCGAGCCGCGCCACGCCGAAGCGCTGTCCAATCTCGGCCTCGCGCTGTTCAACCGCAAACGCTACCAGGAGGCGCGCAAGTGTCAGGAGCGGGCGGTCGCGCTGAAGCCCAATCTCCTGGTCGCGCTGACGGGGCTCGGCAACACGCTGATGCGCCTGGGATTGCCCGAAGAGGCGATCGCGGCGCACGACCGGGCGATCGCACTCAAGCCCGACTACGCCGACGCCTATTGCAATCGCGGCATGGCGCTGCTGCCGCTCGGCCGCAATGTCGAGGCCGATCAGAGCTTCGACCGGGCGCTGTCGCTCAACCCGCGTCACATGGAGGCGATGTTCGGCAAAGGCCTGGCCAGCATCAATCTGCGTCATTCCGATGCCGCGCTCGCCGCGTTCGATGCCGCGCTGGCGATCCGGCCGGGCGCCGCCCAGGTGCTGGCGCAGCGTGGCCGGCTGCACCAGCAGGCCGGCCGGTTCGATCCGGCCATGGCCGACTTCCAGGCGGCGCTTGCGATCGATCCGCGGCAGGAGGTGGCGTTGATGGGCTTCGCCCAGCTCAGCGTCATCAGGGACAACATCGCGCCGGCCATGGATGCCTGCCGCAAGGTGCTGGAGCAGAACCCGCAGTCGGAGGTCGCATGGACCTGGCTCGGCGAATGCTTCTGCAAGCAGGGCGATCTCGCCACGGGCCTCGAGCACTTCGAGCGCGCGCTCGAGATCAAGCCTGACTTCGGTGATGCGATCACCGCCAAGATCTTCCTGCTCGACTTCATGCCCGACACCGACTTCGCCCGGCATCAGGCGGTCAGGCGCGAATGGTGGAGCAGGATCGGCGCAGAGATCGCGCGGCGGCCGACGCCGGTGCGCGACCGCGATCCGGAGCGGCGGCTCACCATCGGCTATGTCTCGTCCGACTTCCGGACGCATTCGGCGGCGCTGGTGTTCCTGCCGGTGCTGCGCCACCACGACCACGGGGTGTTCAAGGTCGTCTGCTATTCCTGCTCGCCGCTGCAGGACACGATGACGGTGCAGTGCCGGGCGGCGGCCGACGTCTGGGTCGATGCCTGGCAGATGTCCGACGAGGAGCTGACCGACCGGATCGAGGCCGACGGCGTCGACATCCTGGTCGATCTCTCTGGCCATTCCGCCGGCAACCGCCTGCCGGTGTTCGCGCGCAAGCCGGCGCCCATCCAGGTCACGGCCTGGGGCAGCGGCACCGGCACCGGTCTGCCGACGATGGACTACTTCTTCGCCGATCCGGTCACCGTGCCGGAGGATGTCCGTCATCTGTTCGCCGAGCAGGTCTACGACCTGCCCGCCGTGATCACCACCGATCCGCTGCAGGGATGGCAACCGACGCCGCTGCCGATGCTGCGCACCGGCACCGTCACCTTCGGCGTGTTCAACCGCATCGACAAGATCTCCAAGCCTGCGCTCGCGCTGTGGGCGCGGCTGATGGCGGCGCTGCCGGACTCGCGGATCGTCATCAAGAACGGCGCGCTCGACGATGCCCTGGTGCGCAACGCTCTGGTCGCGCGGTTCGTCGCGCATGGGATTGCCGAGGGGCGCATCACCTGCCTCGGCCTGTCGTCGCGCGACCAGCACATCGCGCAATTCGCCGAGATCGACATGTCGCTCGATCCGTTTCCGCAGAATGGCGGGGTCAGCACCTGGGAATCGCTGCAGGCCGGCGTGCCGGTGATCGCCAAGCTCGGGCGGGGCGCCGCGGCACGTGCGGCCGCGGCCATCAACACGGCGGTCGGGCTCGGCGGTTGGGTGGCCGAGGACGACGACGGCTACATCGCCATCGCGCTGAAACATGCCGCGCAGCCGGCGGAGCTCGCCAAGCTGCGCGCCGCGCTGCCGGCCATGGTCGCGCGCTCCGCGGCCGGCAACGTCGAGACCTACACGCGGAAGGTCGAGGAGGGCTATCGTCAGTTCTGGCGTCGTTACTGCGCCTCCGCCTGACCTCGGCAACTACAAGCGCGCGGCGCCGACGATGCGTCCGTCCGGGGCTTCGAGGAGCACCGCAACGTCCTCGCCCTCCGGCACCGGCTCGTTGAGCCGCAGTGCCGTGCCGCTCCAGTCGCCGAGCGCACGCACCGAGCGCACGACGTTCAATTCCTCCAGCGTGCGGCCGCCATTCTCACCGCGGCGGATGGACGTCTCATGCTGGTGATCGAAGCCGACGAGCAGCACACGCCCGCGGCCTTCGCCGCCGCCGACCTCGACCGTGAGCTTGTCGCCATTGCGCGCGAGCTTGATCGCGGCAGCCGTGATTCGCGCGCCCTTGGCCCGATCGATCGCCGGTCCCACTTCGGCCCGGTTGGAGCCGACATGACTGGTGAGACCGTCGACGACGATCTCCGGCGTGTAGGAGCCGTCGCCGAAGCGGCTGCCATAGCGGGCCTGCCGGTCGGTCGCGGCCGGCAGCGAGAACGGATCCTTCCAGCCGAGCCGGTCCCAATAGGTGACATGGAAGGCGAGCGGCAGCACGTCGCGGCGCTGGCGCACCATCTCGTTGAGATAGGCATTGGCCGGCGGGCAGGACGAGCAGCCCTGCGAGGTGAACAGCTCGATCACCACAGGACGATCCGAGGCGGCGGCGGCCGATGGCGCCCAGGGCGCGAATGAGGCAAGCAGCACGGCGAAGGAGGTGGCGCGACGAAGCAAAGCGAGGCTGGCGATCATGGGTGTTCTCCCGCGAGGTGACATGATTGCTTCGCAGGCGGGATCCACCGCGTTACCTTCTCACGCGACCGACACGCAGGCGTGAACAAGGTCATCCACTGTCTCCACCACCTGTCGTGATCGTTGAGCAGGGCCATTGCCAAACGCGAAGTACATAGCGCAGGTCCTTCAAAAGGCTCCGTTTTTCGCCTCCCTCGGATGTAACTTTCTGAATCAAATCGTGTCCTGAAAAAGGTTTCCGCGTTCGCCTCGCCTGAAGTGACATGCTAGGAGAGCTTCGACCGGCTGATTTGCAGTTCGTTAACTGTTGTGGCCAAACCGTGACATCGATGGGGTCGAGCGACATGAGTTCGAAGGGGGCGGGCCACAAGGCCGATCTGAGGCAGGCGCTGCGAGTCGGCGTGATCGGAGCCGGCGTGATGGGCAGCAACCATGCCCGCGTGCTGGCCGGACTGCCGGACGTGCACCTCGTCGGCGTCGTCGATCCGCTGCCTGCGCATCGCAGCCGAGTCACGGAGCTTGCGAACTGCCCGACTTTCGAGAGCCTCGATCAGCTTGCCGCCGAGGGCGTCGACGCCGTCACCATCGCAGCTCCCACCCATCTGCATCATGAGCTCGCGCTCGCCTGCATCGCCCGCAAGGTGCATCTCCTCGTCGAGAAGCCGATCGCCTCCACGGTCGAGGAGGGCAGGGAGATCGTCGCCGCCGCGCATCGCGCCGGCGTCACCCTGATGATCGGCCATGTCGAGCGCTTCAATCCTGCTGTCGCCGCGATCAAGAAGGCGATTGCCGGCGAGGACATCCTGTCGATCGCGATCACCCGCGTCGGCCCGTTCCCGCCGCGCATGTCGAATGTCGGCGTCGTCATCGACCTCGCCGTGCACGACATCGACCTGATCCGCTGGTTCACCGAGTCCGACATCGTCGAGGTGCAGCCGCAGCTGTCGAGCGCGGTCGCCGAGCGCGAGGACATCGCGCTGTTGCAGTTCCGCACCGCCTCCGGCGTGCTCGCCCACATCAACACCAATTGGCTGACGCCATTCAAGGCGCGCAACGTCACGGTGGCGACGCGCGGCAAGTACATCATGGGCGACCTGCTGACGCGCCAGGTCACCGAATGCTTCGGCTTCAAGCCGGACGGCAGCTACTCGATGCGGCATCTGCCGGTCGGCCATGACGAGCCCTTGCGCGCCGAGCTGATCGCCTTCCTGCACGCGGTGCGCTCCGGCACCTCGCCCGCCGTGACCGGCGACGAGGGCGTCGCCAGCCTCGCGATCGCCACGCAGTGCCTGGAGACCTCCAGCCATCGCCCGGCCGAGGCCGCCGCCGCCAAGCTGCGCGCGGCGGGCTAGTCGCATCTCTGCTGTCCCCATTTCCGTTTTCGAACATGTGTCAGAGCTCATGAACCAGCACCTGCGCCATCAGCCCATTCCGTTCATCGACACCGCCGCGCAGCGTCAGCGGCTCGGCAAGTCGCTGGATGACGCCGTCGCCCGCGTGCTCGCGCATTGCCAGTTCCTCGGCGGCCCCGAGGTGATTCAGCTCGAGAAGGAGCTGGCTGAGTTTTGCGGCGCCAAATACGCCGTGAGCTGCTCCAGCGGCACCGACGCGCTGCTGATGGTGCTGATGGCGCAGGGCATCGGCCCGGGCGATGCCGTGCTGTGCCCGTCCTTCACCTTCTGCGCCACCGGCGAGTCGGTCGCGCTGACGGGCGCCACGCCGGTGTTCGTCGATGTGCTGGAAGACACCTTCAACATCGATCCGGCCTCGCTCCGCCGTGGCATCGCCACCGCGAAGCGGCTCGGCCTGAAGCCGAAGGCGGTGATCCCGGTCGATCTGTTCGGCCAGGCCGCCGATCACGATGCGGTCGCCGCGATCGCCGCGGACGAAGGCATGTTCGTGCTCGACGACGCCGCGCAGGGTTTTGGCGCCAGCTACAAGGGCCGCCGCATCGGCACCTTCGGGCTTGCGACGGCGACCAGCTTCTATCCCGCCAAGCCGCTCGGCTGCTTCGGCGACGGCGGCGCCATCCTCACCGACGATGCCGGCCTGCTCGAGCGCCTGCGCAGCGTGCGCGCCCATGGCGGCGGCAGCGACAAATACGACAACGTCCGCCTCGGCCTCACCGCGCGGCTCGATACCATCCAGGCTGCGATCCTGATCGAGAAGCTCCGGATCTTCGAGGACGAGATCACGGCCCGCAACAAGGTTGCCGAGCGCTACACCGCGGCGCTCGCCGACGTGGTGAAGGTGCCTCGCCTCGTCGAGGGCTGCACCTCGGTGTGGGCGCAATACACCATCCGCCTGCCGCGCGGCGTCGACCGCGACACCTTCGCCGCCGCGCTGAAGGCGCAGGGCATCCCCACCGCGATCTACTATCCGAAGTCGATGCACCAGCAGACGGCGTACCGCATCTTCCCGAGCGCCGATGGCGGCCTGCCGATCAGCGAGCAGCTCTCGTCGGATGTCATCAGCCTGCCGATGCACGCCTATCTCGACGAGCCGACCCAGGCCCGCATCATCGACGTGGTGCGTGGCGCGCTGGCGGCCTGAGGCCGCCTCGCGTCGTTACCTCGCCGGTGAGCCGGCGGCGTCCTGGCAACAGCAGTCACCGCTGATCTGCCCGTCCGGCCGCTCCAACCAACACTGTCGTCCCGGCGAACGCCGGGACCCATACCCCCAGGGAGCGGCTAGGGCCACGCTGGCCGCTGGCCCTTTGCCCAATACATCCGCCACGGCGTATGGATCCCGGATCGGCGCCCGCCGCCGCTGCGCGTCGGCAGGCTTGTCCGGGACGACGGCGGGGGGGCTTCCGTCCTTCTCACCTGTGTCATTCGTGCTGACGCGGGCTCGTCATACTCCCCGTCATTGCGAGCGAAG
>NZ_CAFI01000136.1 GCF_000239775.1 Bradyrhizobium sp. ORS 375 | reverse complement strand
CGCCGTCCTGCAGGAAACGGCCGAGCGTGCCGTTGGCCTGGTAGCCGACCAGCAGCACGGTGGCGCGGTTATTCCATAGCCAGCGCTTCAGGTGATGACGGATGCGGCCGGCATCGCACATGCCGCTGGCGGCGATGATGATGTGGAAGCCGGTCAGCTTGGCGATCGCCTTGCTCTCGTCGACCGTCTCGGTGAAGCGCAGATGCGGCGACGACAGCAGACGGCCGACATCGCTGCCGCCGTCGAGGCTCTCGGCGTGCGCGCGAAACACCTCGGTGGCGTGGATGGCGAGCGGCGAGTCCAGGAAGATCGGCGCGGCCGGAATGTCGCCGCGCTCCATCAGCTCGACCAGGTCGACGATCAGCTCCTGCGTGCGCTCCACCGCGAAGGCCGGGATCAGCAGCGCGCCCCTGGCGGCTGAGGCGTCGCGCACCTCGGCGGCGAGACGGCCGCGGCGCAGCTCCGGCGTGGTCGGCTCGCGGATGCGGTCGCCGTAGGTGGCTTCCGAGATCACGTAGTCGAACCCTTCCGGCGCCTTGGGATCCGGCTGCAGCAGCTTGGCGTCCGGCCCGACATCGCCTGACGCGAGCAGGCGCAGCGGCGCGCCCTCGGTGCCTTCTCCGGGAAGCTCGATTTCGATCGAGGCGGAGCCCAACAGATGCCCGGCATTCCAGTAGCGGGCGCGAAGGCCGGGGATGATGTCGGTCCATGTCTCATACGCGACCGGCTGGAAGTATTGCAGCGAGGCGAACGCATCGGCCTGGGTATAGATCGGGCTGACCTCGTCGCGTCCACGTGCGACGTTGCGACGATTCAGCGCCAGCACCTCCTGCTCCTGGATGTTGCCGGCGTCGGGCAGCATCCATGAGCACAGGTCGATGGTGCCCCGCGTGGCAAAGATCTTGCCGTCAAAGCCCATGCGCACCAGCTTTGGCAGCAGCCCGCTATGATCGATATGCGCATGCGTCAGCAGTACGGCATCGATGTCGGCGGGCCGGAACGGGAAGTCGCCGTAGTTGAGCGCCTTGAGCGTCTTCTGCCCCTGGAACAGGCCGCAGTCGATCAGGACCTGCCCGTTGTCGGTGCGGATCAGACAGCAGGAGCCGGTGACGGTGTGCGCGGCACCGCAGAAGCGAAGGGTCACACTCATGCGGCGGTCTCCCGAACTGAAATGAGGCGCGGCAATGCCCGGCTACCGATGACCGTTCGGGCCATCGAGGGCATAGCCGTTGTTGGCGCCGGCGGCCGTTGCCGCCAGATCATGCTCCGACGGATCGCAGGTGAACACGCGGTACAGTGGCTCACCCTGATCGACGCGGTCGCCGATCTTCTTGAACAGCCTGATCCCGGCGCCCTTGTTGACGGGAGCGCCGGCGGTGCGAGCCAGGCGGTTGAGCCGCAGGCAGTCGATCGCGGAGACCACGCCGTCGCGCTCCGCTCTCACGTCGAAGGCGAGGTTGCCGAGCTCGCTACGGCACTCCGATGGCCCCTGCGCATCGATGATCCTCTGCATCTGTTTCAGCGCGGCGCCGCTGTCGAGCAGCTCGCGCGCCCTGTTGTAGCCGGCGCCGCCGCGCAGCTTGGGATCATATTCGAGCAGATGCGCCGCGAGCCGCAGCGACTTCTCGCGCAAATCGGCCGGCGCCTGTGGCTCGTTGCCGAGCACCGCCATGACGTCGCGCGCCTCGAGCACCGGGCCGATGCCGTTGCCGATCGGCTGGCGGCCGTCGGTGGTGATCACCTCGACCTTGAGGCCGAAGCGGTCGCCGACGAATTCGAACAGTTTTCGCAGCCGCATCGCCTCTGCGCCGCTGGTGAGCTTGGCGGTCGGGCCGACCGGCAGGTCGAGCAGGAGATGCGTCGAGCCGGCGGCGAGCTTCTTGGACAGGATCGAGGCCACCATCTGCTCGCGGGTGTCGAGGCTCAGCGGCCGCTCGACCGAGATCAGAATGTCGTCGGCCGGCGAGAGGTTGACGTGGCCCCCCCAGATCACGCAGCCGTTGCAGGCAGCGACGATCGTCTTCATCTCCTCGGCTCCGACATTCACCCGCGCCAGCACCTCCATCGTATCGGCGGTGCCGGCCGGCGAGGTGATCGCGCGCGAGGAGGTTTTTGGAATGGTCAGGCCGTGGGCGGCGACGATCGGCACCACCACCATCGAGGTGCGGTTGCCGGGAATGCCGCCGATGCAGTGCTTGTCGACCACGATCGGATCAGGCCATTTCAGCTGCGTGCCCGCATTGGCCATCGCCCGCGTCAGCGCCAGCAGTTCGCCCGAGGTCATGAAGCTGGCCGAGCCGATCAGGAAGGCGGCGATCTCCATGTCGGAATAGCGGTAGTGGGCGAGGTCCTCGATCACGGCCGCGATGGCCTCGTCGCTCAAGGTCTCGCCGCGGATCTTGGCGCGGACCGCCTCCAGGCTCTCGGGCGGGGTGGCCGGCGAGACGGTTGCGAGCGTGCCGGCCGGCTCGGCGAACCGCCGCAGCGCGGGCTCCGACAGGCCGATCTCGTCGGGCCCTACCAGCGCGTCGTCATCGGTGATCAGCAGGGTGGCGAGCAGGGTGCGCGAATTGCAGCGCAGCTCGACCCGGGAAAAGCCGCTGAAGACCTCGGGACGCAAGGCCCGCGAGCGGCGCGAGATCACGACGACGTTCTCGCGCCCGGTATCGAGCGCGACGCTGCGGATCTTGAGCTGGGGGCGGACGGTGTCTGCTGCGGTCATGACGGTCAGAATAAACTTTAGGCCGGCCGTCTCCACGACCGTTGACCCAGATCATGACATGGCATCTGCCGGACAGGCCGAATTTTTTCTAAATGCCTGACGAGAGAATCCGCAAGCAGCAAACGCGCCGCGGCTCGTCCGATGCCGTGGTCGTCGGAAACAAAGCGCAATAAAGTCAGGCGGTTGTGATCAGGTTTGAGCATGGCCTTGCAGCGCCGGCTGTCGTCTTCCGGAGCCAAATCCGGGCGCCGCAGCTACCTGATCCGATTAACTCATTGTTCAAGCCGATGGCGCAGGGTTCAGCCGGGGCGTCCGTCCCGGCTTGGCGCGCCCTTCTGGCGCATCAGATGATCGAGCCCGACCGGAGTGGTAGATGCGGCAGTTGATTGCGAGCTTCCTCAGAAATCAGGCTGGCGCGACCTCGATCGAATACGCGATCATTGCCGGCGGGCTGAGCATCGTGATCCTGGCGGCCGTCAACGGTCTGGGATCCGGCCTGAGCAGCAAGTTCACGTCCATCAACAGCTCGATCAAGTAATCGACCTCGCTGCTGCGCAAGCCCTCTTCATTTCTCCTCATGTGATCGATCCGTCTGCCGCTTGAAGCACGAGCTTCCGGCGGGGCATCGCCGGAAGCTCGTGGCTTGGTCGGAGGCTCGATCGTGCCGCGCGTCAGAAGTTGCGCTGCGCCCGCAGCAGCATGCTCACCGTGTCCTGGTCCTTGAGCTGGTAGACGGCGGCCGGCTTCGCCGTGCTTGCGACAGCCGGAGCGATCGCGGTGCCCGAATATTTCTGGTCGAGGTGGCTGTAGGTGACGTCGGCCGAGAAGGTCAGCCCCTTGACCGGCGTCCAGCGGGTGATGACGCCGATCTGGCCGAGATTGAAGTCGGGGTTGCAGGTCGAGCCCGCCGTCAGCATTCCGGTGGCGGCGATGCCGGCGCAGATCAGGCCCGCCCCAGTCTGCCCATAATGTACCTGGGCATAGGCGCCATACAGCGCCGAATTCCAGCGCGGATCCCAATTATGAGTGAAAGCGCCGCGCATGCCCCAGGTCTGCACGGTCGAGAGACCGGTGCCGGTGCTGAACACCGCGTCGGCCACACCGGCGAAGCCGATGCTCTGATAGGCGCCGGCCACGTTGGTGCCGCCATACATCGAATAGGTGGTGTTGGCGAGGCTCTGGAAGTTGTAGCGGCTCGCGCCGTCCGTATAGACCGCCTGCAGGGTGAGGACGTCGCCCGGTCCGGTCGGAATGTTCTTGACCGACAGCGCAAGCTGTGCGGCCCAGCCCCATTTGTCGGACGGGTGACCCGAGGTCTCGGTCGCACCATAATAGGCGGCGTGATTGTCATGCGCGGCGAACGACGCCTGGAAGACGCCCCACGCCTGGTCGACACGGACCATGCCGATGATGTCGGGCGCGACGGTGCCACCGAACGCGCTCGAGCCGTAATTGCCGCCGAGCACGCCGGCCGTGGTGATTCCGGAGGTGTTCCAGATGTTGGTGGTGAAGAATTGCGTCTGGTCCTCGAGCGACACGGCGGCGGTGATGCCCTGGCCGAGATCGGCCGTGTAGGTGAACTGGTTGACGCCGTTGTTGGAGCCGCTGCCGCCGACGAGGCCGTCGAAATTGTTGCCGGGATAGTTGGTCCAGGGCGCGTCGAACGTCGACACCGCCTTGCCCATGGTGAAGCCGGCAAACTGGATGAAGGCGTAGTAGACGCCCACGGTGCTGCCCGAGATCGCGTCACCGGTGTACGACGTCGTGCCGGGGCCGGCGCCCGCATAGGAGCCGGAGGTCCAGCTGAACACGGCATCGAAATAGGTGCGGACGACGCCGTATTCGGTCGCGGTGCGCGTATCGATGTTCAGGTCCTGGCGGGCACGGGTCTGATAGCGGTTGCTGAGACGGTTGTCCGCGCCGGCCACGCCGCTATAGGCGCCGCCATAGTTGCTGTTGGTCCATAGCGCGGTCTCGGCACGCAGATAGCCGCCGAGCTTGATGCAGGTGTCGGTGCCCGGCATGTAGTAGAAGCCGGTTCCATAGAGCGAGCACACCTTCACGTATTCGACCGCTTTGGCCTTGATCGGAAGGTCCGCGGCCTGGGCCGCTGCGGCGGACAATAGCACTGCCCCCGTTCCGAGAAGCAGGCCCCTCAACGTCTTCATTAAAATCTCCCCGTTGGATCGGCGACCGCGCGTCCCTGCGTGCCGCCTCTGGCGAAGCCAGAACTTGCTCCTGCACCCACCTGCATCGGTGCGGGCCGATCGGCCGCGACCTTGGAGCGATGGATGATGTGCGCACGAGCCTGTTTCAGACTCGTGAATCCGGTGTCGGTCGCGGGTGTTTGTCGCAACCGTGGTGAACACGCCGTCTGCTTGCACCAGGTTCGGCCCGATCACGCCGCCGTTCTGACGCTGGCGTGTCCATTTGTTAATGGTGCTAATCGTGAATAGGGTAGGTGGGATTCCCGAACAATCCCGCGTCATATCGCATGGGTCATGCGTTGGCGCCGCCGCGAGTGACGGACGTGCGTCTCGTCTCTGCATCGATGTCAGCTTCGGTTGGACTCCATAGGGAGCGCCGA
The DNA here is from genome assembly GCF_000239775.1 of Bradyrhizobium sp. ORS 375. Taxonomy (GTDB): domain Bacteria; phylum Pseudomonadota; class Alphaproteobacteria; order Rhizobiales; family Xanthobacteraceae; genus Bradyrhizobium. The sequence continues at coordinate 11,508 of NZ_CAFI01000136.1, read as the reverse complement.
ACGATGTGACGGTGCCGTGACAAGCGCCTGTTTGTCGTCCTCGTTCACGGACGGAATCAGGTCCGGCGTGCCGGAGCTGCGCCATCGCTTGACGAAATCGAGAAAGACCTGGAGCGGCATCGGCGGCTGCCGTCGGCTCGGGTGATACAGGAACAGCCCGCCGGTCGCGTACTCCCAGCCGGGAAGCAGCCGCACCAACCGGCCCTCGGCAACATGGGCCTGGATCATCGGCTCGACGAGATAGGCGATACCGACGCCGTCGAGCGCAGCATTCAGCGCCAGATCGAAGTCGTTGACGATCAGCGAGCCGTCCACAGCGATTTCGGCGCGCTGCGCACCGTTGTCGAAGATCCACGGCTGCAGCGTATCGTCCGCCGGCGCGCGATGCCGGATGCAGTTGTGATCCCTGAGGTGGTCGGGAACGATCGGCGCCGGGTGCGACGCGAGATAGTGGGGAGAGGCGACCGCCACAAAGCTGCAATCCTCGAACACGCGGATGACCTTCATGTCGCGCTCGACGCGGTGCCCGGCGCGAATGCCGGCATCGAAGCGGTTGCGCACGATGTCACTGTTGGTGTCGTCGACCGCGAGCTCGAGATTGATGCCCGGGTATTCGGCGAGGAATGCGCGAATGAGCGGCCCGAGCCCGCGCAGAGCGAACACGCGCGACACGGTCAGGCGCAGCGTCCCCACCGGCTTGTCGCGGAAGGCATTGATGCTCTCGATCGCCTGATCGACGCGCTCCAGGATCGGCTGAATCTCTGCCAGCAGCCGCTCACCGGCCTCTGTGAGTGCCACGCTGCGCGTGGTGCGATTGAACAGCCTGACGTCCAGGCGCTCCTCGAGGCTCTTGATGGTCTGGCTGATGGTGGGCAGGGAGCAACCGAGATGGGCGGCAGCCCTGGTGAAGCTCAATGAGTCCGCAACGGCCGCGAACGCCGAGAGCTCAGACAGTTGAACGCGCGACATGGACTAATCGCGCCGCATCCGGCCATTGTTCTCCCGGATTTGGTTCTCAACATGCTGAAACATCGACATCCCCCTGACACGCCGCGTCGCGCAGCTGGGACGACTCCGCCACTGTCGTTCCACATCAACACTCATCCGGCTCGCTGCTCGCGAGAGCCGCGCCGGATCGTCACCCGCGCCGCAGAGCTAGGCGTCCGATGGTCATTTCGCAAGCATCGAGACCTCTCCGTCGCGATCACAAATCCGCGCCCGGTCGCAGCAACGGCATTGTCGGAGCCAGTCACCTGAGTTGGACCGGTTTCCCCGCGCCAGAGAACCGCGCGTGACCTGCAAGCCTTGCGTGATGTCCGTTGGCTCGAGCCCGCGCAAGCGCAAGTCTGAAACAGGCGGAACTCTGCCTGAACTTGGTTTACGCGAGCTGGCGCGACTCTCGGCGGCGCGGCCGCCGGAGTAGCTTGCGGTGTCGCTCAGCTCGCCTTGCGCGAGCGCGCCGTCGTCCGGGCCGCCTTCTCGGCCTTTTTCGGCTCTTCGACCTTCTTCGGTTCGTCCTTGGCCTTCTTGCCGCTGATCGGCAGCAGCATCTCGCGCTGGCCTTCGACGCGCTTCTTCGCCTTCTTGGGTTTCGCCTTCGCGGCAGGGGCCGACGCGGCGGGCGCCTTGTCACCTTCGCTGGCCAGGCTGCGCTTCAGTGCATCCATCAGGTTGATGACGTTGCCGCTCGACTTCGGCGCCGCCTTGGCGGTGATGGTCACGCCGTTGCGCTTCTTGTTGATCAGTTCGACCAGCGCAGCCTCGTAGTGATCTTCAAAGTTCTCCGGCTGGAAGTCGGCCGATTTCTTCTCGACGATATGCTTGGCTAGATCCAGCATGTCGCTGGTGATCTTCACGTCCTGGATGTCGTCGAAATATTCGTCCTCGCTGCGCACCTCGTAGGGATATCGGAGCAGCGTGCCCATGAGACCCTTGCCGAGCGGCTCCATCGCGATGATGTGCTCGCGGTTGGTCAGCACCACGCGGCCGATCGCGACCTTGTCCATGCTGCGGATGGTCTCGCGAATGACGGCGAACGCGTCATGGCCGACCTTGCCGTCGGGAACGAGATAATAGGGGCGGATCAGATAACGGCTGTCGATGTCGGTCCGCGGCACGAACTCGTCGATCTCGATCGTGTGCGTCGATTCCAGCGCGATGTCCTCGAGCTCGTCCTTGGTGACCTCGATATAGGTGTCGGTGTCGACCTTGTAGCCCTTGACGATATCCTCGTTGGCGACTTCCTCGCCGGTCTCGGCGTCGACCCGGCTGTATTTGATGCGATGGCCGGTCTTGCGGTTGATCTGGTTGAAGGAGACCTTCTCGGATTCCGACGTCGCCGGGTACAGCGCGACCGGACAGGTCACGAGCGACAGCCGCAGAAAACCCTTCCAATTGGCGCGCGGGGCCATTGTTCAACTCCACTCAACTGCAAACTGACGGGCGCAAACTGACGGGCGTGCTCCCGGGACCGGGCTGCTGCGGACGTAGTTGTCGCGGCGGCCGCGAGGATAACATCGCAGCCCCCGGATTCAACAAGCGTAGCTGCAGATTCTGAGAGCGGCGTTAACTGGTCGCAGCCGTCCCTGACACCGGAACCTCATCTGGTGGCCGACGTTGCCGATGAGAGAACGCGATACCGCGTTCGAGATCGATACCAGCGAGCTGAGGGCACCATGGCAACAAGACGAGGGTCGCAGATCGTCGAAACTCCAACCGAAGCCCGGCAGGGTGAGCCCGGCCCGTCGGTGCTGGCCATGCTGGCCATCTCCACGGGGCTGGCGCTGCTGGTCCTGGGCCTGGTGTGGTTCGTCTTCTTCCACACCTGACAGACGCCGTGAGGACGGCTGCTGAGCGTCGGCGCCTTCTCCGTCGTGTCCGGCCGACACCTGTCGCGTGACTAACCCAGCCCGGCCATCCCAATGGCCGGGCTTTTCATCGTGGTGTCCCAGAGCTTATATCCGCCTCAATTCTGTCGGCCCTTGCCGGCGGTCCCGCCGAGATGACCAAAAAGTAAGGTCATCGGCCGGGTTCCGTTCATGCACGGTTCACGGCCTTCCGGTTCATCTTGAGGGCGGAAATCGTGCAGTTCAGCTTTGGAGGCAAGCGTGCGTCTGCTCGTTGTCGAGGACGATCCGGATCTCAACCGCCAACTCACCACGGCGTTGAGCGACGCCGGCTACGTCGTGGACCGTGCGTTCGATGGTGAAGAGGGGCACTACCTGGGCGACAGCGAGCCCTACGACGCGGTCGTGCTCGACATCGGTCTGCCGAAAATGGACGGCATCTCGGTGCTGGAAGCGTGGCGGCGCAACGGCCGGGCGATGCCCGTCCTGATCCTCACCGCCCGCGATCGCTGGAGCGACAAGGTGCAGGGCTTCGATGCCGGCGCCGACGACTATGTCGCCAAGCCGTTCCACCTGGAGGAGGTGCTGGCGCGCATCCGTGCGCTGCTGCGCCGCTCGGCTGGCCATGCCCAGAGCGAACTGACCTGCGGACCGGTGACGCTCGACACCCGCACGGGTAAGGTCAGCGTGTCAGGCAATCCCGTCAAGATGACCTCACATGAATACCGCCTGTTGTCCTATCTGATGCATCACTCCGGCCGCGTTGTCTCGCGCAGCGAGCTGGTCGAGCATCTCTACGACCAGGACTTCGATCGCGACTCGAACACCATCGAGGTGTTCGTGGGGCGTATCCGCAAGAAGCTCGACTGCGACGTCATCCAGACCGTCCGCGGCCTTGGCTATCTCCTGACCCCGCCACCGGCTGCGGGCGCCTGATCCGTCCCGGTGCCCGCCATTGAGGTGGCCGGGCGCCGGCCGTTTCGCTAATTTGCGGTCATGCGCCAGAGTTCACTTGCCACCCGGTTGTTCCTGTCCGCGACCGCGTGGCTCGTGGTCATCCTCGCCATCACCGGCATCGTGCTGTCCTCGGTCTATCGCAACGCCACCGAGCGGGCGTTCGACCGCCGGCTGAATCTCTATCTCCGCACCCTGATCGCCGAGGTCGCGACCCCCGACGACCCGCCGGACCGGCAATTCCAGTCGCTCGGCGAGCCCCTGTTCGAACTTCCGCTGTCCGGCTGGTACTGGCAGATCACCCGCACCGACACCGAGAAGCCCGAGGTGCGGGCCTCGCGCTCGCTCTGGGACAAGAAGCTGCCCAAGCTCGAGGAACAGGGGATCGAGCTGAGCGGTGCCGGTATCCGGATCGGTTATGTCGAGGGACCCGAGAATCAGGACCTGCGCATGGTCGAGCGTCCGGTCGATCTCGGCTCCGACGGCAAATTCCTGGTCAGCGTCGCCGGTGATGCCTCGGAGATCTTCGACGAGACCCGCAGCTTCGACTATTACCTCGGCGGCACCTTCACCGCGCTCGGCATCGTCCTGCTGCTGACGACCATCTTCCAGGTGCGTTACGGCCTTGCGCCGCTGAAGCGGATCTCCGAATCGATCGCCGACATCCGCTCCGGTCGCGCCGAGCGGTTGGAGGGCGAATTTCCGGTCGAGATCGCGCCGCTGGCGCGCGAGACCAATGCGCTGATCGATGCCAATCGCGAGATCGTCGAGCGCGCGCGCACCCATGTCGGCAACCTCGCCCACGCCATCAAGACGCCGCTGTCGGTGATCGTCAACGAGGCCACGACCCATGCGGCCGATCCGTTCGCCGCCAAGGTCATGGAGCAGGCCGACGTGATGCGCGACCAGGTCGCGCACCATCTGGAGCGGGCGCGGATCGCGGCGCGCGTCACCATCGTGTCGACGGTGACGGAGGTGGCGCCGGCGATCGAGGCGCTGCGCCGCACCATGGAGAAGATCTATCGTGATCGCAGCATCGCGGTCGAGGCGACTGCCGATGCTGCCGCACGCTTCCGCGGCGAACGCCAGGACCTGGAGGAGATGGTCGGCAATCTCGTCGACAATGCCTGCAAATGGGCGACCTCGCGCGTGTCGGTCGAGGTCACCGTGGAGCCGCCGGCCCAGGCAGGGGCGACCTCGACCTTGCGCATCGTTGTCGACGATGACGGTCGCGGCCTGTCGGCCGCCGAGCGCGCTCAGGTGCTGCGGCGCGGCCAGCGGCTGGACGAGTCCAAGCCGGGGTCGGGCCTCGGGCTGTCGATCGTCACCGATCTGGCCGCGCTGTACGGTGGCCGCCTCACGCTGGGGGATGCGCCGATCGGGGGCCTGCGGGCCGAGCTGAGGCTGCCCGGCGTTTGACGGAGCGGCGAATTTCGCCATCCTAAAGGTCTTCTTAACATCGCGGACGGTAAGGTTGGTGCAGGGGTGCGCGATGTGCGCTCTCGCCGTGGAAATTTGCACGCCGGCGCATGGGTCAGACAGCTCACGAGCGGTTAAGAGAATATCTCGGGCAGCTGCCGCCGAGCGCGCAGTCGCTCCTGATGCGCGAGTTCGAGCGTGCCATCGAGCGCGGCCAGGACGTGGCCGTGGCCACCATGGTGCTCGAGCAGTTGCGCAAGGTCGTGCGCCCGGTAGCCCCCGCCGTCGCGGCCGCTCCCGCCGCCGCTCAGCCCGCCGCAGCCGAACCGGTTCGCCCACCGCCCGCGATCGAGGTTGCCCGTGCCCCGTCGCGCGAGGACCGCCGCCAGAGCGGCGACGGGCCGCGCCGCCTGTTCCGGCCGCTCGAGCCGTTTCTCACCGATTCGACCGGTCCGCTGCGTCCCGGCCAGATCCGCCGCGCCTCTCTGCTCGCCGTCTGGCAGTGGCTTGGCCGCGAAGGCGCGCCGGAGCGCTATGCCGAGTTTGACGCCGCGATGTCGGCATCAAGCGAGAGCTCGCGCGAGGTCGAGATGGCCGCGCGCAAGCTGCAGCTCGCCGCCGCCGAGGCCTTGATGAAGCTGGTCGGCCCCAACGCCACCGGCGACCGCCAGCGCCTGCTCGCCCGCATTGGCGCGCCGAGCGTGATCGAGGACCTGCTGCCGATCGCGCTCGTGCTGCAGAACCGCGAGGCGCTCGACGGTCTCAACGGGCGGTTGCCCGGCATCATCCGCGTGCTCGGCGATTCCCAGATCGCTTCCGTGTCCGATGCCATCAACGTGCCGTCGCTGCAGACGCCCGCGATGCTGCCGTTCGCGTTGTCGCTGGTGATGCAGCGGCTCGCCGCGCCGTGGCAGATCATTCGCCTGGCCACCAAGATCGCCGCCTCCGACGACGAGATCCGGGTCGCGGCGACGCCGTTCGGCATCGCCGTGACGATCGCGCTGAACGACCTCGCCAACCTCGCCTCGGTGCTGCGCGCCGACATCCGGCGCGGGCACTTCGCCAATCTCGGCGACACGCTGAAGAGCCTGCATGACGGCGTCCGCGGCCTGCGCACCGAGCTCGACCTGCGCTCGGAATCGAGCTGGGGCAAGCAGCTCACCGCGATCCGCGCCGACATCTCCAATGCGCTACAATCTGAGATTGATAGCGTGCCTGGCCGGGCCCGCCGCATCCTGCGCCAGCGCGCCGACAAGGACATCCCGGCCGGCGCCGGCGTCGACACCGGCGAGGTCGAGGAGGTCGCCGCCTTGATCGAGTTCGTCGCGGTGTGCCGCAACTATGCCAGCGAGCTCGCGATCAACGAGGTCACGCTGCGAACCTATACCGACCTGCAGCAATACGTCGAGAAGGCCACCGAGGCGCTGGTCCAGTCGCTGCGTTCCGGCGATGCGCGGGCGCGCGCCTATCGGCAGTCGCAGGTCTCGGCGGCGATCCGATTCTGTCACGTCCTGTTCGGCAACGATTATGCTCAATTGATGAGCCGGTCCGCCGAAAATGCCCTCAACGGCGAGCGAAAATCCTCGCGCGCCGGCTAGTACTTTCTGGCTATAGTCTGATTGTTTCGCATACGCAATTTTAGGTTGACCGCATCCTGCGGCCGCGCATAGGTTCCCGCCGTCCGGTTCCATATTTTTTCATCAAGACCATGATTTCCACCATCAACTTCGTCGAGGTCGAGAACCGCGTCGTCAGCGCGACCTATCGCAACCTCATGATCAAGGCCAAGGTCGTGCTCGTCGACAAGACGAGCGGGACGCCATTGCTCGACCCCGTCACCACCATCGCGTCCCCGGTCCCGGTGGGCTCGTTGCGCATCCGTCTCAATGATCATGTCAGGCCGGGGACCTATTTCCTGGTGGCGCTCAACGGGCACGGCAGCTATCTCGCCAAGAGCGCCGAGTTCGAGGTCCCGTAATTACGTAATCCTCCTGAGTTTTTCGGGGCGGAGGGCTGGGCTACCAGGGCGGCAATTGTGAATTGCCGCCGGGAACGCTGCTGGCTAAAAGCGGCGCAACGGGCGCCCCGCCGGTGGGCGCCGACTGGAACTCTGTCCGATGACGCGTTGGCTCCGATGACGCTTTGGTTCGTGTTCGCCGTGATGACGGCCGCGGCGATCTTCGCCGTGCTGCTGCCGCTCGGGCTCGGCGCGCGCCACCTCTCGGACGGCCGCGAGGTCGCGGTCTACAAGGACCAGCTGGCCGAGATCGAGCGTGACGTCGAAACCGGGCTGATCGGCAAGGTCGAGGCGGAGGCCGCGCGGGTCGAGATCGGCCGCCGGCTGCTGGCCGCCGCCGACCAGGAGGGCGAGGTCGCCGCCAAGCCGAGCCTCGGCCTGCGCAGGGTCGCGGCGGTGGTGGCGTTGATCGGCGTGCCGGTCGTGGCGCTCGCGGTGTATCTGCCGCTCGGCTCGCCGCAATTGCCGGACTTTCCGCTGACCGCACGCGCCAAGACGCCCGACGGCTCGCAGCCGCTGGAGAACCTGGTGTCGCAGGTCGAGCAGCATCTGCAGAAGAACCCGACCGACGGCCGCGGCTGGACGGTGCTCGCCCCGGTGCTGGCGCGGCTCGGCCGCACCGAGGACGCGATCCGCGCCTATCGCAACATGATCACTTATGCTGGCGACGGCGCCGCCAAGCGCGCCGATCTCGGCGAGGTGATCACGGCTGCCGCGGGCGGCGTGGTCACCGCCGAGGCCAAGGCCGAGTTCGAGCGCGGCCATGCGCTCGACGCCGACGAGCCCAAGGCCAACTATTATCTCGGACTGGCCGCCGAACAGGACGGCCGCAAGGACGATGCCGCCAACATCTGGCGCGCGATGCTGAGCAAGGGCCCGGCGGATGCGCCGTGGCGGCCGCTGGTCAGCGCCGCGCTCGCCCGGATCGGCGGCGGCGAGGCGCCGGCGCTGCCGAACGAGGCAATGGCCGCCGCCAAGGACATGAGCGCAGATGACCGCGACGCGATGATCCGCGGCATGGTCGATCGGCTCGCGACGCGGCTGAAGCAGAATGGCGACGACGTCGAGGGCTGGCTGCGGCTGGTGCGCGCTTATGTCGTGATGGGTGATCTCGACAAGGCCAAGTCAGCGTTATCCGATGCGCGGCAGGCCGTGAAGGATGCCGATCGGTTGCGCCAGCTCAACGAGGGCGTGAAGACGTTCGGGCTGGATGGATGAGGAGCGGCGCGTCCGCCGCCAACGGGATCTAAGGGATGACACGCAAGCAGAGGCGTTTGACGATCATCGGCGGGGCGCTGTTCGTGCTCGCGGTCGCAGCCGGGCTGGTCCTGAACGCGCTGCGCGACTCCATCGTGTTCTTCTCGACGCCGACCATGGTCGCGGAGAAACACGTTCCCGCGGGCAAGCGCTTCCGGTTGGGCGGCCTGGTGCAGCCGGGCTCCCTGAAGCGCGGCGACGATCTCGCGGTGACGTTTGAAGTGGCCGATGGCGGCGCCAAGCTGCCGGTCGCCTACAAGGGCATCCTGCCGGACCTGTTCCGTGAAGGGCAGGGCGTCGTCGCCGAGGGCGCGCTTGATGCCAACGGCGTGTTCAAGGCCGACACCGTGCTGGCGAAGCATGACGAGACCTACATGCCGAAGGAAGTCGCCGACAGCCTGAAGAAGCAGGGCCATTGGAAGGACGATTACGGCAAGCCGAAAGGCGCGGCCAAGCCAGCCGGCGCAGCCACACCAAGTCCGGTGTCGATGCGCGACGGTCAGGAGAAGTCGGCCGCAGGAGCGACGCAGTGATTGCAGAGAGCGGACATTATGCCCTGGTGCTGGCGCTCGCGCTGGCGCTGATCCAGTCGACCGTGCCGATGCTCGGCGCCGCCCAACGCGACGTCGCGCTGATGAATGTCGGCCGCTCGGCGGCGCTGGCGCAGGTGCTGTTCGCCGGCCTGTCCTTCATCGCGCTGATCACCCTGCACGTGACCTCGGACTTCTCCGTCGCCAACGTGTTCGAGAACTCGCACTCGATGAAGCCGCTGCTCTACAAGATCACCGGCGTCTGGGGAAACCATGAAGGCTCGATGCTGCTGTGGGTGTCGATCCTGGCGTTGTTCGGCGCCATGGTCGCGCTGTTCGGCAACAATCTGCCGCTGTCGTTGCGTGCCCGCGTGCTCGCGGTGCAGGCCTGGGTCGCGACCGCGTTCTACCTGTTCATCCTGACCACCTCGAATCCCTTTGCCCGTCTGGCCAATCCACCGANCGAGGGCCGCGACCTCAATCCGGTGCTGCAGGACATCGGCCTCGCCGTGCATCCGCCGATGCTCTATCTCGGCTATGTCGGCTTCTCGATCTCATTCTCCTTCGCCATCGCCGCGCTGATCGAGGGCCGCATCGATGCGGCCTGGGCGCGCTGGGTGCGGCCGTGGACCCTGATGGCCTGGATCTTCCTGACGCTCGGCATCGCCATGGGCTCGTACTGGGCCTATTACGAGCTCGGCTGGGGCGGCTGGTGGTTCTGGGACCCCGTGGAGAACGCCTCGCTGATGCCCTGGCTCGCCGGCACCGCGCTGCTGCACTCCGCGCTCGTCATGGAGAAGCGCAACGCGCTCAAGGTCTGGACCATCCTGCTGTCGATCCTGACCTTCTCGCTGTCGCTGCTCGGCACCTTCCTGGTGCGCTCCGGCGTCATCACCTCGGTGCATGCCTTCGCCAGCGATCCGACGCGCGGCGTGTTCATCCTCGGCATCCTCGTGCTGTTCATCGGCGGCAGCCTCACGCTGTTCGCCGGCCGCGCCACCGCGCTGAAGCAGGGCGGGCTGTTCGCGCCGATCTCGCGCGAGGGCGCGCTGGTGCTGAACAACCTGCTGCTCACGGTGTCCTGCGCCACCGTGCTGTTCGGCACGCTGTATCCCGTCATCATGGAAGCGCTGGACTTCAAGCTCTCGGTCGGCGCGCCGTTCTACAATCTCACCTTCGGCCCGCTGTTCGCGCTGTTGCTGCTGATGGTGCCGTTCGGCCCGATGCTGGCGTGGAAGCGCGGTGATCTCTTGGCTGCCACGCAGCGGCTGCTCGCCGCCGGCGTCGTCTCGCTGGTCGCGATCGCGATCGCTTGGGCCTGGGCGCGCGGCGGCAGCGCGCTGGCGCCGCTCGGTATCGGCTTGGGCGTGTTCGTCATCGTCGGCGCCATCGTCGATCTGGTCGAGCGCAGCGGCATCACCCGCGTGCCGGTCAAGATCGCGCTGCATCGCACGCGTGGCCTGCCGCGCTCGGTGTGGGGCACGGCCTTCGCCCATGCCGGCCTCGGCGTGGCGCTGCTCGGCATCGTCTGCGAGACCACCTGGAACAGCGAGCTGATCTCGACCTTGCGTCCGGGCGACATGCGCAACCTCGCCGGCTACCAGATCAAGTTCGACGGCATGACCCAGCGCCAGGGCCCGAACTTCACCGAGGTGATCAGCACCTTCGTCATCAGCGAGGACGGCAAGCAGCTCGCGGTGATGACGCCCTCCAAGCGCAGCTTTGCGACCCGCGGCATGTCGACCACCGAAGCCGCGCTGCTGACCCGTGGCGTCAGCCAGCTCTACGTCTCGCTCGGCGACACCACGGCCGATGGCGGGCTTGCCGTGCGTATCTATCACAAGCCGCTGGTGCTGCTGATCTGGTTCGGTCCGGTGCTGATGGCGTTCGGCGGCTTGCTGTCGCTATCCGATCGCCGCCTGCGTGTTGGCGCGCCGCGGCCGGCCCGCGCCGCGCGTGCCTTGCAGCCGGCGGAGTAGGGCGGATGCGACGCATTCTCGGTTCTATCGTGCTCGCGCTGCTGCTGATCGGCGCGCCGCTGGCGCATGCCGTTCAGCCCGACGAGGTGATGTCGGACACGGCGAAGGAGCAGCGCGCCCGCGCGCTGTCGCGCGAACTGCGCTGCATGGTCTGCCAGAACCAGTCGATCGACGATTCCGACGCGCCTTTGGCCCGCGACCTGCGCCTGCTGGTGCGCGAGCGCCTCGCCGCCGGTGACAGTGACAATCAGGTGCTCGACTTCCTGGTCGCCCGCTACGGCCAGTTCGTGCTGCTCAAGCCGCGCTTCGAGCGCCAGACGCTGCTGCTGTGGCTGCTGCCCCCGGTGCTGCTGCTCGGCGGCGGCCTGGCGCTGTGGTGGCAGGTCCGCCGCCGCGGCCAGCGCGGCACGGAGGCGACGCCGAAGCTGACGGCGGACGAGGAGGCGCGGCTCGCCGCGCTGATGGCCGCCGAGCAGCAGCCGCCGGCGACGTAGTTCTCTACGTCA
>NZ_CAFI01000137.1 GCF_000239775.1 Bradyrhizobium sp. ORS 375 | reverse complement strand
AGCGCAGCGGCGCTCGGGGCGAAAGCCTGTTGCTGCAAAGCGGCTAGAACGTCCCCGCTACCGTGACGCGGAACGTCAGTGGCTCGATCGGGTGCAGGACGCGGTCCATCACGCCGGTCTGGCAGACTTGCGCGGGTATACCCTTCGGCGCGCTGCCGTAGCAATCCTGGTAGAGCTGGTCGCTCCGCAACAGCGAGCCATAGCCATAAGAGATCTGGTTGGCCTTGGTGTTGAACAGGTTCAGCACGTCGAGCTGGATGCGCCAGCCATTGGCGTCGCGGAAGCCGATGCGGCCGTTGAACACGCTGGTCGCGGTCGAACGGAAGTCATTGTCCTCGGTCAGCGGCGTCGCGCCGAGATAGCGCCAGCGCAAGGACCCGAACCAGCCGGTTGTCTCGCCGAGCGTAATCCCGGCTGAAGCAATCATCGATGGCGCATTGGGGATGTAGTTGCCGGGCGCATTGCCGCGCAACACCTCGGGGGGCGCGGTCAAACCGACCAGCTGGGCATAGGCCGCGGCCTGATCGTTGTCGGAGCCGACGAAGCGGGCATGCGTCATCGCGAGCTCGGCGTCGATGTCGATCCAAGACGCCGGGCGATAGCGATGAGTCAGCTCGAAGCCGTAGCGCCGGCTCGGCTGGCTCGCCGAGGTGTCGCCGGCGTCGCCCGAGAACAGGATCTCGGAATCCTGGTTGAGCAGAAAGATGCTCAGTGAGGAGTCGAGGCCCGGGATGATGCGGGTGCGCACGCCGGCCTCGGCGCCCTTGGTGCGCACCAGCAGCGCCGACGACGCGAGCCTGTTGGCCGGATCGGCCGGATCCTCGGTCGTCGTCGCGCCGCGCGCATCGTTGCTGTGCATGCCATAGCCGGCGCCGAGGAAGAACTCGGTCTTCTCGAACGGCCCGATCACCATGCGAAACTTCGGACTGCCGAGGCCCGCGGCGGCGTCGCCGCTGTTGTTGCCGTTGGTCAGCGAATACACGTGCGTCTGGTAATAGTCGCCGCGATAGCCGACGGTGGTGCGCAGCCAGTCGGTCCAGCGCACCGTATTTTCGACATAGAGCCCGACGCTACCTTCGCCGACCTTGTCGTTACGCACCGTGCTCAGATAGTCGCGCTGCTTCGTGTAGCTCAGTGCTAGCGCGATGTCGTCATAACGGGTCTGGATGCCAAAGGTCGTCTCCATCGGCCGGCCAGCGAAGCTGCCGGTCAGCGTTCGGGACGCATTGGCCCCGAGCATCAGCCGGTCTTCATGCTGGTGAAACTGGTCGCCATTGTCGGGATCGCGCAGCCAATAGGTGAAGTTGTTGGTGAGATCGAGCTGGCTCTTCACCACATAGGCGTTGGCCTTCCACGACCCCGCCTCGTCGGTGCCGGCGACGCGGCCCGACAGCGCGAAACGGTTGGTCCTGCCGCCGTCGGTCGGATCGACAGCATCGTAGCGGCCGAGCAGGCCGGAGGCGATCGCACGCTCCGGCACCTGGTCGGTCGAGGTCCAGCGGTTCGCATAGGCCATGCCGGTGATGGAGAAGCCGTCGGTCGCGGTGCCCTGCGAGTAGCGCATCAGCCCGTTGAGCTTCTTGGCATCGTCGGGCGTGGTCCAGGGCCCGTCATAGCGGCCGGCCTCGCCGGCGATCAGGAGATGGCCGTCGCCGACATGCACCGAGTCCATGCCGAAGAAGCGGCGATAGCCGAAGCTGCCCGCCGTCATCTGCGCGATCGCCTTCGGCACGCTGTCGACCAAGCCGATATGCACGCTGCCAACCGAGGCGAAGTCGCCCTCGTCGGCGAAATAGAGGCCCTTGCGGACGTCGACCCGGCCGATCGTCTCCGGCATCAGCCAGTTGAGATCGGCATAGCCCTGGCCATGGGCGTGGGTGCGCATGTTCACCGGCACGCCGTCGACGAACAGCGCGAGGTCGGTGCCGTGATCGAGATTGTAGCCGCGCAAAAAATACTGGTTGGCTTTGCCTTCGCCGGAGTGTTGCGTGACGATCAGGCCGGGGACGGCCTCGAGCACCTCGCCAGGCCGCGTCGCCGGGCGGGCGTTGATCTCTTCGCCGGTGATGACCGTCTCGCTCGCCATGCCCTGCGGGCGCGCAGCGCCGGAGCCAACATTTGGCGCGCCGGATGGCGCTGCTGCCGATGTGGCCGCCGCCGGCACCGCCGCAGCCGTGCGCGGCGCGCCGGCTCTCGGCGATTGCACCTCACGCCGGACCTGCGGCTTCGGCCGGCTGCTGCGCTTCGGCGCATCGACATCCACGGTTGGCAATTCGGCGGGAGGGCGTTCGGGATGCGCGTGCGCCTGCTGCGCCAGTGCCGCCATCAGCACGCCCAGACTTACGCCGCCCCACCGCATCGTCACGCCCCGGATCTCGTCATCGGGCATACGTCATCAACTGCCGCGCGCCGTCGTTGGCGCGCGGCAAGCGCGCTTGGATCGCCCTGATGTCGAGTGTTAAAGAACGCTAAGGTGATGCCAGTATGATGTCAACGTGAAAACATCATACTCAGGGGTGGATAGCTGGTGTGGACAGGCGCTTGCCGCACGCGATGGAAGGAGACCGAACATGCAGCGTCTGACGATCACGATCGACGACGATCTGCTCGCCGAGGTCGATGCCTTCATGGCCAAGCGCGGCTACGACAATCGCTCGGAGGCGTTTCGCGACCTGCTGCGCAGCGGGCTCGAGAGCAGTGACCAGGCCGGCACGGACAGCCGCCATTGCATCGCCACGCTGAGCTACGTCTACGACCACGCCGCGCGCGAACTGCCGAAGCGGCTGACCCAGGAGGCGCACGACCATTCCGGCCTCGCCCAGGCGACCCTGCATGTTCACATCGACCAGGAGAGCTGTCTCGAGGTCACCGTGCTCAAGGGCGAACGGGCGGAGGTCAAGGCCTTCGCCGACCACGTCATCGCCGAACGCGGCGTCCGCCACGGCCACGTCGCGATGATGCCGCTCGAGGCGACGCATGATCACGCGCATGCGCATGGTCATTCGCACAGCCATAGCCATTCGCATTCCCACAGCACGAAGAGCGGGAAGAAGTAGCGTAGAGAGACGGAACACGCTGGCGGCCAGGCCTCCGCAACCTACGCAGCCAATCAAATCCTCCGCTGTCATACCCCGCGAAAGCGGGGGATTCAGTACGCTGCGGCCCATCGGCCCGATCACAGCCGTCTCGGCGTACTGGATCGCCGGGTCAAGCTGGGCGATGGCAGTTGAGTGTGGAGAGCGCACTGTGCCCCAAGCGTCATTGCGAGGAGCCAACGGGTCCGCAAAGCGCGGCCGGATGACAGGCTCCGCGATGAAGCAAACCAGAGTCGCGCGGAACGCCCCGGATCGCTTCGCTGCGCTGGCGATGACGGCAGGCAAGGGCCCGCGTCCGATGCCATCCTCCACTGTCATGCCCGCGCAGGCGGGCATCCAGTACGCCGCGGTCTCTCGGTACAGCCGTCCCGGTGTGCTGACCTCGCTCTTCTCACGGGAAGCGGCTAGCAACCAGTTGCTTTGGAAGGCGCTCGTCGAGGGCTTGCCAGATGTGATCCTGCATCAGAACGAGCCGCTTATTGATCAACAAGCGCCTGGTCGGCGTGTCGACGTCAGTCTCTCTCCAGATCGGTGGTGTATCCGCTCCCACTGTTTTGAAATTTGCCTCCAGGCTGGCCGTCCGCGTCAAGTAGGTAGGACGACCATCCGGAGTGCGTATGCTGGTGGGTTCCATGGGCGTTGTATCCCAATCGACCAGCTGCGCGCGTGTTAACACATCGATGAAGTAGTACGCCTTCGCAGTCATGATACGCGATGGTGCTTTTAGGGTCAGCGGGAAGAACGCAATGTGGCCGGGTACCAGGTCCTCAAGGACCTCCCGCCCCCTGTCCGAGACGAACAGGAAGCCTTGTGCTCCACTACAAATATCTGGAATGGGGACACTTCCCTTGAGCGGCGTCTCCAAGGGAATGTCGCTCTGTTGCAGCGCTATCCCGTCGAGCTGCTTTTGCATCAATCCGTCCGGCACGTAAGCCGCTTGAATCCATTTGTAGCGCCTAGGCTCAAGAAGATAGACCATTGATCCCTCGATTGTTGCGTCTGGTCAGGCGCGACCTCCAGCAGTAGAGAGACAAGACAGCCCAGATCTGGATTGCCCGGTCAAGCGGGGCGATGACACCGAGGGGGTGGCGCGGTGACTGCTCCGATCGTCTTTGCGAGGAGCGAAGCGACGAAGCAATCCAGAGTCGCGCGTGACGCTCTGGATTGCTTCCGCCGTCGCCCTTCGGGCTATGGCGGACAAGTCGCTTCGCTCGCAATGACGTTGGAGGAACATTCGCGAGTTGTAGAAACGGCGTGCGCGTAGAAATTGAATTCATCAGTCCCATCAAGCTGATTTGCCCTGTCCAGTCCCCGTGCCGAAAATATTCCTCTTCCATTTTTCCGAAAATCATGATTGTCTACGCCCATCCCGCCTCGATCGAAGAGGGACGTTTCGCGGTCGTCACGAGCGTTGGAGGCGGGGAGCGGTGGCCTGTCGGCGCGCAGCGCGCTGAAATCGCGAGCGGACGAACGCGACCGGCAGGACGGTGAAGTCGTAGGGTCCTGACGCCCCGATGCTGGCGTCAAGTTCGTGGCGGATGCTCGGGGCATCGCGCGGATGACGGTGGCTACCAGCCGGACACCGGGGAGACTGCGTATAATCCGTAAAGCCATCGCGCAGGGAAGGCCGGGTCGTCTCGGCCAGACCTGTGGTACCTGCCGCCTGCATTTTTCTCGCAGGCGGGCCACGGGCGCGGCCGGCGCCCGGCCTTCCCTGCGCCCTCCGATCGATCCGAGGGTGATCCGATCGCAAAGCTCGGGCGCAAGCCGCCGCGAGAAGGAGAGCGCATGTTCGATCGTGACGAGATCGTCGCCGCGCCGGCGCGCCCGCGTATCAGTCCGTCAGTTCCTCGCGCCGTAGTGGGCCAGGAACATGGCCACGGCGCTGCCGATGACCTTGTGAACGCGGTCGGGCGAGGGGGCGGGCTCGGCCTGGAAGATGAAGGGCAGGAAGAGCGTGGCCTGGCACATCTGCTGAAACTGCGAGGCCGCCAGATGACAGTCGTCGATGGCGAGTTCGCCGGCTTCGACGCGGGCCTGCAGATAGGCCGCCAGCCGGCTGATCGTGCCATTGAGCACGCATTCGTAGTAGCGGCGGCCGACGTCCGGCATGCGTTCGGCGATCGCCATCACGGTGCGGATCGCCGATCCGCCGCCCGGCCGGCACACCACCGCGATCCAGGCCTTGCCGAACTCGCCGAGAACGGTCGCTGCATCGCGATCCGGATCGAAGCTGAAATTCGAGGCGCCCCGATGCACGCTCTCCTCTTCGACGATCGCCTCGAACAGGCGGAATTTGTCGGCGAAGTAGACGTAGAGCGTGCCCTTCGAGACACCGGCGACACGCGCGATCTCGCCCATGCTGGCGCCATCGAAACCCATGTCCATGAAGACCTTGCGAGCGCCTTCGAGGATCTGACGCCGTTTCGAGGAATCCTCGTCCTGCGTCACCTGGGTAGTGCTGTCGGCAGCATCAATCATTGGTTTAGGCTGTTCCCGAAGATTTGGCCGGCGCCAACGTCACACAAGCTTCTGCCCGGATATGTTGCGGTAGCGAAGATATAAATTGACCGAACGGTTCGGTCAATGGTAGAGATTGTTTGACCGAACGGTTCGGTCGTTTTTTTGTGGGGCCGGGGCGGCCCCGCTGTGATGGGTGGGAGTCTCAGATGGCTGCTGCGAGAGAACAGGCGGTGCGCGCACGCCGTCCGGATGCCGAGGAGGCATCGGCCCAAGCCAAGCACGAGGCGGTCCGTTCGCAAGCCAGCGAGAGCGTTCAGCGCAGCGCCATCGACGCGAAGGCGTTGAAGGCCGAAATCAGCACCGAGGCCCCGCTCGAATTGCCGGCGGCTCCGCCGGCCGCAACGCCAGCTGCGGAGAAGCTCCAGGCCGCGCCGCCGAAGCCGGGCAAGCGCAAGCGCGTGCTCGCCGGTGTCGGCGTGCTGCTGGCGCTGGCGGCGGCCGGTTACGCCACGCACTACTTCATGGTCGGCCGCTTCATGGTTTCGACCGACGACTCCTATGTCCGCGCCAACAACACCATGCTCGGCGCGCGCGTCTCAGGTCACATCCAGGAGATCGTGCCGCGCGACAATTCGGTGGTGCGCAAGGGCGACGTGATCTTCCGCATCGACGACGGCGACTACAAGATCGCGGTCGACGCCGCGCGCAGCAGGATCGCCACGCAGGAGGCGACCATCGCGCGCATCGGCCGCCAGGTCGCCGCGCAGCAGAGCGCGGTGGAGCAGGCGCAGGCCAACCTGACATCTTCCGAAGCCGCGATGAAGCGCGCCGGGCTCGACTATGAGCGCCAGCAGGCGCTGAGCAGCAAGGGTTTCGCCTCGCACGCCACATTCGAGCAGTCGGAAGCCGCGCGCGACCAGGGCATGGCCGCGGTCCGCGCCGCGCGCGCCGCGTTCGATGCCGCGCGCGACAATGTGGAGGTGACCAAGGCGCAACAGGCCGAGGCCCAGGCGCAGCTCGCCGAGCTGAAGACCTCGCTCGCCAAGGCCGAGCGCGACCTCGAATTCGCCACCGTACGCGCGCCGGTCGACGGCACGTTCTCGAACCGCCTCGTCAACACCGGCGATTTCGTCGCGGTCGGCCAGCGGCTCGGCAACGTCGTGCCGCTCGACGACGTGTTCATCGACGCGAACTTCAAGGAAACCCAGCTCAAGCGCATCCGTCCCGGCCAGCCGGTGACGATCAAGGTCGACGCCTATGGCGCGCGCGGCTTCAAGGGCGCGGTCGACAGCATCTCGCCGGCATCAGGTTCGGTGTTCACGCTGCTGCCCCCGGACAATGCGACCGGCAATTTCACCAAGATCGTGCAGCGCCTGCCGGTGCGCATCCGCGTGCCGAAGGATGTGGCCAGGCAGAACCTGCTGCGCGCCGGCATGTCGGTCTATGTCACGGTGGACACCACCGACGGCGCCAAGGATGCCGACAACGATGCCGACCTCGACGCACCGGCGACGGTGCAGGGGAAGTAACGACCGCGAGGGGCCGTGATCTCGCGTCGCATTCGCTATTCGCCTCTCCCCGCCTGCTGGGAGAGGGAGCGCACCGTCTGCTGAGCTGGACCGACAAGACCATGGCCACCGCAACGACAGCCAATCCCACCATGAGCGCGCCTGCGGCGCCGTCGGATCGCATCGCGCCGCGGCGGCTGTTCGCGTTCCTGATCATGGTGTTCGGAATGTTCATGGCGATCCTGGACATCCAGATCGTCTCGGCCTCGCTCAGCGAGATCCAGGCCGGCCTGTCGGCGAGCTCCAGCGAAGTGTCCTGGGTGCAGACCGCCTATCTGATCGCCGAGGTCATCGCGATCCCGCTGTCCGGCTTCCTGTCGCGCGCGCTCGGCACGCGGCTGCTGTTCGCGATCTCGGCGGCCGGCTTCACCATCTCGAGCTTCCTGTGCGGCTTCGCCTCGTCGATCGAGCAGATGATCCTCTGGCGCGCGCTGCAGGGCTTCCTCGGCGCCGGCATGATTCCGACCGTGTTCGCCTCGGCCTACACGGTGTTCCCGCGCTCCAAGTTTCACATCGTCGGCCCGATCATCGGGCTGGTGGCGACGCTGGCGCCGACGGTGGGGCCGACGGTCGGCGGATACATCACCGATGCGATGTCGTGGCACTGGCTGTTCTTCATCAACATCGTGCCGGGTGTCATCATCACCGCGGGCGTGCTCGCGCTGGTCGATTTCGACCAGCCGAATTTCGCGCTGCTCGACCGCTTCGATTGGTGGGGCCTGCTGTTCATGGCCGGCTTCCTCGGCTCGCTCGAATATGTGCTGGAGGAGGGGCCGCTGCATGAATGGCTGCAGGATACCTCGGTCGCGGTCTGCGCCGCGGTCTGCGCGGTCTCGGCGGTGTGCTTCTTCTGGCGCGTGCTGACGGCCGAGGAGCCGATCGTCGATCTCAGAACGTTCAGCGACCGCAATTTCGCGGTTGGCTGCCTTCTGCAGTTCTGCATCGGCATCGGCCTCTACGGCCTCACCTACATCTATCCGCGCTATCTCGCCGAGGTTCGCGGCTACAGCGCGCTGATGATCGGCGAGACGATGTTCGTCTCGGGCATGACGATGTTCCTGATGGCGCCGATCGTCGGCCGCCTGATGGTGAAGGTCGACATGCGGCTGATCATCGCCTTCGGCCTCGTGATCTTCGCGATCGGCTCCTATCAGATGACCGGCATCACCCGCGACTACGACTTCTGGGAGCTGTTCGTGCCGCAGGTGCTGCGCGGCGTCGGCATGATGTGCGCCATGGTGCCGACCAACAACATCGCGCTCGGCACCCTGGCGCCGGAGCGGGTCAAGAACGCCTCCGGCCTGTTCAACCTGATGCGCAATCTCGGCGGCGCCGTCGGCCTTGCCATCATCAACCAGGTGCTGAACGATCGCACCGATCTGCACATCTCTCGCCTGCACGAGCGGGTGAACTGGGGCAATGCGACAGCAGTCGAGACCTTGAACATGCTGCAGCAGAAGCTGCAGGGCATGGGCGACTCCGCGCTGATGGCCATGAAGCAGCTCACGCAGATCGTGCATCGGCAGGCGGTGGTGATGGGCTATGGCGACGCGTTCTTCATGCTGACCTGCTTCTACATCGCGCTCAGCTTCATGGTGCTGCTGCTCAACAAGCCGAGCTCGCCGCTGGCCGGCGGCGGCGACGCGCATTGACGTGAGCGGCCCGCGAGGGCCTGCGGGTTGCCAAATCATACCGTTGCTGGTATGGGATACGAATTGTCGCTCGAGCCGGGGAGATCTGCATGACTACATCGCATCTGCAGACCGCATGCACCCGGTCGATGCTCGCGCTTTCGACCGCTGTTCTCTCGACGCCCGCGCGGTCGATGCCGGTCCTGGTGTTCCGCCGCTCGCATTGAGCGCCACCGTTTCACTTTCCCACGCCTGATACTTCATTCGCAGACCGCGCGCCGTGTCGCGTCTGCTTCATTTGGAGCCGGCCCTGCGCGACGAGCGCGGCCGGATGACGCCATGAGCCTCAACGTCTCCGGCCTGAAGGCCGACAAACGTCCCGCCGCCATTCGCGTCGTGATGCCGTTCGTGTTCAGCCATTGGCTGAAGCAGCCGCGCATGACGCTCGGCATTGCCGTGTGCCTACTTGGCGCCACCGCCGCCGATCTGTTCATGCCGGTATTCTCCGGCCAGCTGGTCGATGCCCTGACCCTGGGTCCGGCGAATGCCGAGGCGCGGCACAGCGCGCTGGTGTCGTTCGCGGGCATCGTCGCGCTCGGCTTCGCCTCGATCGTGCTGCGATTGTCCGGCCTGCAGCTGATCGTGCCGTTCACGCTGCGCATCATGTCCGACGTCGCGCGCGATGCCTTCGTGCGCGTGCAGCGCTTCTCCACCGACTGGCACGCCAACAGTTTCGCTGGCTCCACGGTGCGCAAGATCACAAGGGGCATGTGGGCGCTCGACCTGTACAACGACACTATCCTGCTGGCCCTGCTGCCGTCGCTGTCCGTTCTGCTCGGCTCGATGGTGCTGCTCGGCCTGCACTGGGGTGCGCTGGGCGGCGTCATCGCCATCGGCGCGGTGCTGTACGTGGCGATGACCGTCGTGTTCTCGACCCGCTACATCGCGCCGGCTGCGCGGATCTCCAATGCCTGGGACACCAAGGTCGGGGGCACCCTGGCCGACGCGCTGAGCTGCAACGCCGTGGTGAAGTCGTTCGGGGCGGAGGCCCGCGAGGACGGCCGGCTGATGCGCGTCGTCAACCGCTGGCGGCGGCGCATCCGCCGCACCTGGCTGCGCTACAACACGACCGCCGCCGTCCAGCTCGGCGTGCTGCTGTGCCTGCGCTCGTCGGTGATCGGCGGCGCCGTCCTGCTGTGGATGGCGGGCCGGGCCTCGCCGGGCGACGTGACGTACGTGCTGACGAGCTACTACGTCATCCATGCCTATCTGCGTGACGTCGGCATGCACATCAACAACCTGCAGCGGGCGGTCAACGACATGGACGAACTGGTGGCGATCCACAGCGAGCCGATCGGCATCGTCGATGCCGCCAATGCCAAGCCGATCGCAGTAACCGGCGGGCACATCGTGTTCGATGCGGTGACGTTCCACTATGGCGGCCATCGCACGCCGCTGTACGACCGGCTGTCGGTCGACATCCGGCCGGGCGAGCGGATCGGCCTGGTCGGGCGCTCCGGCTCCGGCAAGACGACCTTCGTCAAGCTGGTGCAGCGGCTGTACGATGTCAGCGGCGGAAAAATCCTGATCGACGGGCAGGACATCGCCCATGCGAAGCAGGATTCGCTGCGCAGCCAGATCGCGATCGTGCAGCAGGAGCCGATCCTGTTCCACCGCTCGCTGGCCGAGAACATCGCCTATGGCCGGCCCGGCGCCAGCCAGGCCGAGATCGAGCACGCAACGCGGCTGGCGAATGCGCATGAGTTCATCATGCGCCTGCCCAAGGGCTACGGCACCCTGGTCGGCGAGCGCGGCGTCAAGCTGTCGGGCGGAGAGCGGCAGCGGGTGGCGCTGGCGCGGGCATTCCTGGCGGATGCGCGGGTGCTGATCCTGGACGAGGCGACCTCGAGCCTCGATTCGGAATCGGAGGCGCTGATCCAGGAGGCGATGGAGCGGCTGATGAAGGGCCGCACCGCGATTGTGATCGCGCATCGGCTGGCGACCGTGCGCAGCCTCGACCGCATCCTGGTGTTCGACCGCGGCCGCATCGTCGAGCAGGGCAGCCATGCCGCACTGGTCGGCAAGCCGGGTGGGCTGTACCGCAGCCTGTTCGAGCGCCAGGCCACCGAGTTCGGCCAGCTCTCCGCGGCAGGCTAAAATGGTGAGGGGCCCGACGCTTGAGCGTCGAGCCCCTCATGAACATATCAGCCGGCCTGTAAGCCGGGTTCTGTAGGGCACCGCCACACTTGCGCATGACGATACGTGACGGCCATTCCTCTGGGATCGCGCTTGCGCGTGACCTCGGGCAACCTACCCGGACGGCGAGCCTGACATCGCTCCCGCGGACGTCATCGTCGAAACGATTGTCTCCGCGTGGCCGTCCCTATTCGGTTTTGCTCCCGGTGGGGTTTACCATGCCGGTTCCGTTGCCGGCCCCGCGGTGCGCTCTTACCGCACCTTTTCACCCTTACTGCCTCCCTTGCGGGAGGAAGCGGTTCGTTCTCTGTGGCACTGTCCCTGGGGTCGCCCCCGCCGGACGTTATCCGGCACCGCATGTCGATGGAGCCCGGACTTTCCTCCCCGGCGGCCTTTCGGCACCTGCCGGAGCGGCCGTCCGGCCGACTGATGGCGGTTGAATGGGGCCTGCAGGCTTCAACGTCAAGCCGTCGCCGTCCCGGCAAAAATTATTATTCTCACGTGTCGTTTCGCGTCCACGCCGTTCGACTGGAGACGGCGATCCAGCCGAAACCAAGGAGCAAGCCGATGCAGTACCTGCTGATGATCTACCAGAACGAGGTCGACTACGCGAAGATGGAGGCGGAGCCAGGCCAGACCATGAGCCCCGAATATCAGGCCTTCACGCAGTCGATCATCTCGAGCGGCAACTACAAGGGCGGCGACCGGCTGCAGCCGACGACGACGGCGACCACGGTGCGGGTGCGCGACGGCAAGATCCTGACGACCGACGGCCCGTTTGCCGAAACGCGCGAGCAGCTCGGCGGCTATTATCTGATCGAGGCCAAGAATCTCGACGAGGCGATCGGCATCGCCGCCCGCATTCCGAGCGCGCGTGTCGGCTCGATCGAGGTGCGGCCGATCTGGCAGTACAATCATTGATGGCCGCGGCCTGCGGATGTCATCGATGACGCCCGATGCGATCGAGAAAGTGTTCCGCGACGAGGCCGGCCGTGCGCTCGCGACCTTGATCCGACTCGTTGGTGACTTCGATCTGGCCGAGGACGCATTGCAGGACGCATTCGCGGCTGCGCTGCTCGACTGGCGGGGGCGAGGGGCCCCCGCCAACCCCAGAGCCTGGCTGGTCAATGTCGCCCGCAACAAGGTGATCGATCGCATCCGGCGGCGGCGCAACTTCCGCGACAAGGAAGCGGAGATCGTCCATGCGATCGAGCGTGACGCTGTCGGCGACGAGGCGGACGATCCGGTCGGCTTCGACGATGACATGTTGCGGCTGATCTTCACCTGCTGCCATCCAGCTTTCGCGCCGGAGGTCCAGGTGGCGCTCACGCTCCGGACGGTGTGCGGGCTGACCACCGCGGAAGTTGCCCGCGCCTTCCTGACTGGTGAGGAGGCCATGGCTCAGCGCCTGGTGCGCGCCAAGCAGAAGATCCGCCTCGCCGGCATTCCCTATGAGGTCCCTGGACGCGATTCCCTCGATGAGCGGCTCCGCGGCGTGCTCACCGTGATCTATCTGGTGTTCACCGAAGGCTATCTCGCCACCTCAGGCCCCGAGCTGATCCGCCATGATCTCGCGCGGGAAGCGATCCGGCTCGGCCGCCTGCTGCTCGGGCTGATCCCGGAGGCGCCGGACATCAAGGGCCTGCTTGCCCTGATGCTGCTGCACGACGCGCGCCGTGCCGGACGCACCGATGCGTCGGGCGATATCGTGCTGCTGGAAGAGCAGGACCGCTCCACATGGAATCGTGAGCAGATCGCAGAAGGTCTGGCGCTGGTCGAACAGGCGCTCCGCGTGAAGGGACGGCCACAGCCTTATACGGTTCAGGCGGCCATCGCCGCGCTCCATGCCCAGGCGCCGAGCTATCAGGAGACGGACTGGCGACAGATCGTCGGTCTCTACGAAGTGCTGCTGCGGATTGCGCCGTCGCCCGTCATCGAGCTCAATCATGCGGCTGCGGTGTCGATGGTCGATGGCCCGGCGCGGGCGCTCGCGCTGGTCGATTCGCTGGCCGCCCGCGGCGGCTTGAATCAATACGATCTGCTGCCGGCGGTCCGCGCGGATCTGCTGCGGCGGCTTGATCGGCGCGACGAGGCCCGCGCGGCCTATCGCGCAGCAAGCGAGGCGACGCAGCTCGTCCCGTTGAAGCGCCTCTATGCGCGCCGGCTCGCCGAGCTGGATCTCGGCTCGTGACGGCTCACGCCCGCGGCGCCGTCTCGTCCGCCGGCAGGCTCGTCAGCAAGGCGTGCAGCGTCCACAAGGTGGAGCGGTCGGCGATGCCGTCGACCTTCTCAGGGCGAAAGTGCCGTTGAAACGCGGTGACGACCTCCATGGTGAGGCCGTCGAACTTGCCGGTGATCGGCACGCCATAGCCATATTTGGCGAGCGCCTTCTGCAGGCCTTTCACATCATCGCCGATGCTGCCGAGCTTCAAGGTCTCGCCCTTGGTGATCGCCGCCGGCTGAACCCAGTGGCCGACGCCGGAATTCGCCAGGGAGTGCCAGGGAAACTTCTCGCCCGGATCCTTCTTGCGCGAGGGCGCGACGTCGGAATGGCCGAGCACGCGGTGCGCCGGCACGTTGCGGCGGAGCATGATGCCGCGACACAGCGCGATGACGGCTGCGATCTGCCGCGGGGGAAAATCGGGATAGCCCCAGTCGTGGCCGCGATTGACGATTTCCACGCCGATCGAGCAGGAGTTGATGTCCTCCTCGCCGCCCCAGGAGGACAGCCCGGCATGCCAGGCACGCAGCGCCTCGGGAACGCACTGGACGATGCGGCCGTCCTCCAGCACGACGTAATGGGCCGACACCTCGCTTCCGGCGGTGCACAGCTTGGTGATCGCGCCCTCGACGTCCGGCATGCCGGTATAGTGCAAGATGATCATGTCCGGCTGACGGCCGCCCTTGCGTTCGCCGAAATTGGCCGACGGGATCACGTCGGACGCGATCGACGAGTCCGGCGTGAACATGGGCAGGTCGGAAACGCCCTTGGGCATCGGCAGCGCGCGAGGGCGCTTCGATTCCGGCTTGTCGGAGGAATTTGGCATGAACGACTCGAAGCAGGCGGCGAGGGCAATGGCTCAAATCGAATATGGTGAGGCACTACTCCTTTGCATGTCCCAGCCGCAATCGAAATCGCATGCGGCCCCCGCATATTGAGCGGATGTAGCGCGGAGGCGGCGAGGTCTGCTGAGCGGTGAGCGGCTGTCGGTTCTCGGCTCAGCCCGCAGTCCAAGTGCCCAACATCTGCCACAGACCATCAACGGTTTGTTAACGCTAAACGCCGTTACTGAGTGGTGAAGAGCCGAGCCGGCTTTCGGGACGGCAAGTTGCCACATGCAAGGTCCTGCGCGGGAGAACACGATCTCGAGCGATTCCGGGAACACCCGGTCGCGCGCGATCGCAGTCGGAACAGGGATTGCCCCGGCACGATCCTCGCGTGTCGGGGCTCATGCATTGGCGGGGCGGGTTGTCGGCAGTCCTGAACGATGGCTTGGCGAGTTGACGGGGTGCGGGGATCGAAGGCGGGATGGGCTCGCGGCCGAACAAAATCAGTCGGGATCGACGGCCACCCTGTGGAGCGGCCGCGTGAGCATGGCTGACCAGCGCCATATTCCGGTGCTCGGCCCCGAAGCGGTCGCGATGCTGGCGCCACGCGACGGCGGAACCTATGTCGATGCGACGTTTGGCGCCGGCGGCTACACGCGACTGATCCTGGCGACGCCGGGAACACGGGTGATCGCAATCGACCGCGACTCGACGGCAATCTCCGGCGGCGCCGTCCTCGTCAGCGAGGCGAGCGGGCGGCTCACATTGGTCGAGAATCGTTTCTCGGCGCTGGCCGACATCTGCGCAGCGCAAGGGCTCGCCCAGGTCGATGGCGTCGTGATGGACGTCGGCGTGTCGTCGATGCAGCTCGATTCGGCGGCGCGCGGGTTCTCTTTCCGGTTCGACGGTCCGCTCGACATGCGCATGGGCGGTACCGGGCCGACGGCCGCCGATGTCATCGCGCAGGCGTCCGAGCGCGATCTCGCTGACGTCATCTATATCTTCGGCGAGGAGCGGCATTCCCGCGCCGTTGCACGCGCGATCTTGGCGGCACGGAAGGAGCAGCCGATCACGACGACGCGCCAGCTCGCCGATATCGTGGCACGTGTGGTGAGATCGAAACCGGGCGACATTCATCCGGCGACGCGGACGTTCCAGGCGCTGCGCATCCTCGTCAACGAGGAACTCGACGAGTTGGAGCAGGCCTTGTCGGCGGCGGAACGCATCCTCGCGCCGGGCGGTCGTCTTGCCGTCGTCTCGTTCCATTCGCTCGAGGACCGCATCGTCAAGACGTTCCTTGCCGAACGCAGCAAGACCGGAGGCGGCTCGCGCCATTTGCCCGAGATCGCACAGGAGGCGCCGAGCTTTCAGTTGCTCAATCGCAAGCCGGTCGTGGCGGACGAAGCCGAGACGGTGGCCAATCCCCGCGCACGGTCCGCCAAGCTGCGGGGTGCCGAGCGCACGACGGCACCGGCGCACGTCCCGTCGTCGTCATCACCCTGGCCGCGCCTGGCCGATGTCCTGCGGGGAGGCTGACCGATGCGCCTCCTGCATCTCGTCGTGATCTGCTCGCTGATCTTCGCGGCCGCCTATGTCTACCGCATCAAGATGGAATCGACCGCGCGCGTCGAGCGCGTGCTGCAGCTTCGCGCCGAGATCCGCGAGCAGCGCGAGGCTATCGCCATCCTGCGCTCGGAATGGGCCAAGCTCGATGCGCCGCTGCGGCTGCAGGGCCTGGTCGAACGGCATCTGCCGCTCAAGCCGCTCAACGCCACCCAGTACGACAGCCTGAAGAATCTGCCGGAGCGGCCACCGCGGTTTGCGCGGTCCGGCAATCCGGATCCGATCGGATCGATGATCGATGCGATCGACGCGATCAATGAAGAGCCCCCCGTGACCGGATCGGTGCGTCGCCCGGAGGATCAGCAATGACCGATCAGCTTCGGCCTCAGCTCAAGCCGCAGGAGCCCTGGCGCCAGCGCCTGGTGCGCACGCTGCTGTACGGGCGTGATGTCGATCGCACCGCCAAGGCCCGCGCCCGCATCGGGCTGGCGATCATCGCCTTCGCCGCCGTCTACGCCGTGATCGGCGGCCGCCTTGTGATGTTTGCGGCAGGCTCCGACGGCCCAAGTGCGCGGCGATCCGCGCAGCAGGACGCCATTGCCACCGCGCGGCCCGATATCGTCGACCGCAACGGCGCCGTGCTGGCGACCGACGTCAAGACGCCGAGCCTGTTCGCCGAGCCGCGCCGCCTCATCGACAAGGACGAGGCCATCGAGCTGCTCACCGCGACCTTGCCCGATCTCGATACGAACGAAGTGCGCGAGCGCATGATGTCGCGCAAGGGCTTCGTCTGGCTCAAGCGCGAGATGACGCCGAAGCAGCAGCAGGACATCCATCGCCTCGGCCTGCCGGGCGTCGGCTTCCTGCGCGAGAACAAGCGTGTCTATCCCACGGGCAACGAGGTGGCCCACCTGATCGGCCTGGTGAACATCGACAACCAGGGCATCGCCGGCATGGAGAAATGGCTCGACAATCAGGGCCTCGCCGATCTGCATCGCGCCGGCTTCGCCACCGATCGCCTGCAGCGGCCGGTCGAGCTCTCGGTCGATCTGCGCGTCGAGCATGCGCTGCGCGACGAGCTGCTCAAGGCCAAGGAGAAGTTCAAGACCAAGGCCGCGTCCGGCCTCGTCATCAACGTCAGAACCGGCGAGATCATCGCGATGGTCTCGCTGCCGGACTTCGATCCGAACAGTCCGAAGGAGGCGCACGATCCGGATCGGATCAACCGCCTGACCACCGGCGTGTACGAGATGGGATCGACGTTCAAGGCCTTCACCCTGGCGATGGCGCTCGACACCGGCAAGTATGATCTCAATTCCTTGTGGGATGCGCGCGGGCCGCTGCATTACGGCAAGTTCGCCATTCACGACGACGAGCCGAAGGGCCGCTTCCTCAACATGAAGGAAGTGTTCTACTTCTCGTCCAATGTCGGCGCCGCCAGGATTGCGTTGACGCAGGGCGTCGAGGGCCACAAGGCGTTCCTGCGCAAGATGGGCCAGTTCGACCGGTTGCGCACCGAGCTGCCGGAGAGCGCTTCGCCGATCCTGCCGAAGCGCTGGAGCGAGTTGAACACGGTCACGATCGCGTTTGGTCACGGCATGGCGGTGGCGCCGTTGCAGGGCGTGATGGGCGTCAGCGCGCTGGTCAATGGCGGCCTGCTGATCCCGCCGACCTTCATGAAGCGCACCGAGGCGGAGGCGATGGCGCTCGCCAAGCGCGTGATCAAGCCGGAGACTTCGGAGAAGATGCGCTATCTGATGCGCCTGAACGCCGAGGTCGGCACCGCGCGCAAGGCCGACGTCAAGGGCTATTACATCGGCGGCAAGACCGGCACCGCCGAGAAGGTGATCAACGGCCGCTACGCCAAGAAGAAGGTGCTGACGCTCTTCACCGCGGTGATCCCGGCCGACAAGCCGAAATACCAGCTCCTGATCATGCTGGACGAGCCGCAGCCGCTGAAGGAAACCTACGGCTTCATCACCTCCGGCTGGAACGCGGTGCCGACCGCGGGCAACGTGATCGCACGGATCGGGCCGCTGCTCGGCATCGAGCCCCGTTTCGACCTGCCGCCGTCCGACCGCCAAATTCTTGCGGCATCGCGGCTGACGCAGTAAGCCGTCCGCGAATCGCACGGTTTTTGGAGCTGCCGCCACCCGGGCGGCAGCCAGGACTGGTACGGGACCAGGATGAAACTTCACGACCTTCTTGGCGATCAGGCGTCGCTCGACCCTGGCATCGCCGCCGTCGAAGTCTCCGGCCTCGCCGTGGACAGCCGCGCCGTCAGGCCAGGCGATCTGTTCTTCGCGCTGTCGGGAACCAAGACCGACGGCGCCCGCTTCATCGCAGCGGCAGTCGCGGCCGGTGCGGCCGCGGTGGCCGGCCATGCGGCTCCCGTCGGTGAGCTGTCCGTTCCCTATATCACCCTGCCGAACCCGCGGCGTGCCCTGGCGCTTGCTGCGTCGCGCTTCTTCCCGCGGCAGCCTGCGACGATCGCCGCCGTGACCGGCACCAGCGGCAAGACCTCGGTCGCAGCCTTCACGCGCCAGATCTGGCAGAGCCTCGGCCACAGCTCGGCGAGCATCGGTACGGTCGGGCTGGTGTCGGACAAGCGCACCGTCTACGGCTCGCTGACCACGCCAGACCCGATCGCGCTGCATCGGCAGATCGACGAGATCACGCAGGACGGCGTGACACACCTCGCCTTCGAAGCGTCGTCGCACGGGCTCGATCAGTTCAGGCTCGACGGTGTGAAGGTCTCCGCCGGCGGGTTCACCAACCTGTCCCGCGACCATATGGATTACCATCCGGACCTCGCCCACTATCTCAATGCCAAGCTGCGGCTGTTCCGCGATCTCGTCCCGCCGGGTGGGGCCGCCGTGATCTCGGCCGATCATGAGTGCTCGCCCGAGGTGATCGCCGCAGCCGAGGCGCGCGGGCTTCGGCTGATGACGGTGGGGACGCATGGCAATGGTGCGGGAGCGGGCATCCGGCTCGTGGCCGCTGCCGTTGACGGCTTCGCGCAGCAGCTCGAGGTCCAGCATTGCGGCCGGATGTATTTCATCCGGTTGCCACTGGTCGGCGCGTTTCAGATCGAGAATGCGCTGGTCGCCGCCGGTCTGGCCATCGGCACCGGCAGCGATCCGCAGGCCGTTTTCGAGGCGCTGGAAAAACTCGAAGGCGCCAAGGGTCGGCTGGAACTGGTCGGTGAGCACAACGGCGCGCCCATCTTCATCGATTACGCCCACAAACCGGACGCGCTCGCGAAGGCGCTGCACGCTTTGCGGCCCTACGCTCAAAGAAAGCTCGTGGTCGTGTTCGGCGCCGGTGGCGACCGTGACACCGGCAAGCGGCCGTTGATGGGCGAGATCGCCGCCGCCGGGGCGGACAGTGTCATCGTCACCGATGACAATCCGCGCAGCGAGGATCCGGCCGCCATTCGCGCGGCGATACTGGCCGCCGCAGCTGGCGCGCGGGAGATTGGCGACCGCGCCGAGGCAATTCGGGTTGCGATCAGCGAGCTTCAGCCGGGTGATGCGCTCGTGATCGCCGGCAAGGGACATGAGACCGGACAGATCGTCGGCGGCACGGTTCTGCATTTCAGCGACCATGAAGCGGTCGCGGACGCATTGGCAGCGAGGGCATGATGACGAAGGCGCTGTGGACGGTGGCCGAGGCGGCGCGCGCGCTCGGCCTCACTGGCGACTATCCGGAAACTCCGATCGAGTTCGTGACGCAGGACAGCCGCGCCGTAAAGCCCGGCAGCCTGTTCGTCGCGCTGAGCGGCACGCCGAGTGGCGGCTTCATATCGAGCTTTGCCTCCAGCCGCGACGGCTGGGAGTTTGCGGCGAATGCCGAACAGGCCGGCGCTGTCGCGATGATCGTGCCGCACAGGATCGAGGGCGTTACGATGCCGCAGCTCGTGGTGCCGGACACGCTGATCGATGGCCTGTGGGCGCTCGCGCGCGCCGCGCGCGCCCGCTTCCAGGGGCCGGTGATCGGATTGACCGGCAGCGCCGGCAAGACCTCGACCAAGGAGTTCATCGCCGCCTATCCCGGGGCTTCCGCCAGTCCATCGAGCTTCAACAATTTCTGGGGCGTGCCGTTGACGCTCTGCAATGCCGATCCAGCCGCTTCCGTTTGGGTGGTCGAGATGGGCATGAACCAGAAGGGCGAGATCGCGCGGTTGACCGAGCTGTCGCGACCGACGGTGGCGCTCGTGGTCAACGTGCAGCCCGTGCATCTGGAGAAGCTCGGCAGCCTGGAAGCGATCCGGCAGGAGAAGGTGTCGATCGCGCGCGGCCTGCCGGCGGGCGGGATTCTGGTGCTGCCGGCCGATCTCGCCGCGCCGGAATGGAGTGGCAAGGTGATCCGCTTCGGCGAGGGGGCGGAGGTGCGCGCGCTCTCTCACGCCGCGCGTGGCGAGAGCTGGGACGTGGCGGCCGACATCGCCGGCCGCCGTGTCGACTTCGCGCTGACGCCCGGCGCGCCGCATCGGCTGCACAATGCGCTCGCGGCGCTGGCGTCCGTGGCCGCCGCCGGCCTCGATCCGGCGCAACTGGCACAGGAGCTCGGCGACGTCGGCATCATGACCGGCCGCGGCGTCGAGCAGAGCGTCGGTGGCATCGTCCTGATCGACGACAGCTTCAACGGCAACCCGGCCAGCATGGCCGCGGCGCTCGACAGTCTGCAGGCGCGGCCGGTAGAGGGGCGGCGGATCGCTGTGGTCGGTGACATGCTGGAGCTCGGTGACGAGGCGCCGGCCTATCACGCCAAGATGGTCGGCCATCTCGCCGGCATCGACGGGGTGTTCTGCGTCGGGCCGCTGATGCGCCACCTGTTCGACGCCCTGCCGCAGGGCAAGCGGCTCGGCTGGCACGAGGACCCCGTCACGCTCGACCCGAAGCAGGTCGCAACGCTGCTTGCCCCCGGCGACGTCGTGGTCATCAAGGGCAGCAAGAAGATCTTCTGGGTCAACAAGTTCGTGTCGAAGCTCGCCGCGGCGCTGCAGGGCAGCGCGTGAAATCGGGCAATATCGCGGCGCGGCAGAGGGCGATTTCCCACTGGTGGTCGGTGCCACGGCGGACGGAACATACCGTCCGCTACGATTCGCACCGGGCTCCGATCATGGTTAAAAGAGGCGGGGCCGGATTCGCGGGGACGAGTTCGTGTTCGCAGTCCCGGTGAGACGGCATAGGCGGGTTGGATGTTCTACTGGTTGATCGAGCTGACGAATACGTTTCCGAGCCTGTCGATGTTCCGCGGGCTGCTCAACGTGTTCCGTTACATCACCTTTCGGACCG
This sequence comes from Bradyrhizobium sp. ORS 375, assembly GCF_000239775.1. Lineage (GTDB taxonomy): Bacteria > Pseudomonadota > Alphaproteobacteria > Rhizobiales > Xanthobacteraceae > Bradyrhizobium. The sequence goes on along the minus strand of NZ_CAFI01000137.1, from coordinate 14,169 downwards.
GCGGCGCGGTCGTGACCGGCGCGCTGTTCGTCTTCCTGTTCGGGCCCTGGATCATCGATCACCTCCGGTTGCGCCAGGGCAAGGGCCAGCCGATCCGCACTGACGGTCCGCAATCGCACATCATCAGCAAGAAGGGCACGCCGACGATGGGCGGCCTGATGATCCTGTCCGGCCTCGTCGTCTCCACGGTGCTGTGGGCCAATCCGCTCAATCCCTATGTCTGGATCGTGCTGGCGGTGACGCTCGGCTTCGGCTTCGTCGGCTTCTATGACGACTACCTGAAGGTCACCAAGCAATCGCATTCCGGCTTCGCCGGTCGCGCGCGGCTGCTGATCGAGGCGGCGATCGCGCTGGTCGCCTGCTACGCGCTTGTCCGCCTTGGACGCGATGCATCCTCGACCGGGCTGGCAATTCCGTTCTTCAAGGACCTCATCTTCAAGTTCGGCTGGATGTACGTCATCTTCGGAGCCTTCGTGATCGTCGGCGCCGGCAATGCGGTCAACCTCACCGACGGCCTCGATGGTCTTGCCATCGTCCCGGTGATGATTGCCTCCGCCAGCTTCGGCCTGATCGCCTATCTCGCCGGCAACGCCGTGTTCTCCGATTATCTGCAGATCCACTACGTCGCCGGCACCGGCGAGCTCGCGGTGCTCTGCGGGGCGGTGCTCGGCGCCGGCCTCGGCTTCCTCTGGTTCAACGCGCCGCCGGCGTCGATCTTCATGGGCGACACCGGCTCGCTGGCGCTCGGCGGCATGCTCGGCTCGATCGCGGTCGCGGTGAAGCACGAGATCGTGCTCGCGGTGATCGGCGGCCTGTTCGTGCTCGAAGCCGTGTCGGTGATCGTGCAGGTCGCCTCGTTCAAGCTGACGGGCAAGCGCATCTTCAGGATGGCGCCGATCCACCATCACTTCGAGCAGCTCGGCTGGACCGAGCCGCAGATCGTGATCCGGTTCTGGATCATCTCGGTGATGCTGGCGCTGGTCGGCCTGTCGACGCTGAAGCTGCGCTGATGATCTCTCTTCAATCCCACCGTCATTCCGGGGCGCGCGGAGCGCGAACCCGGAATCTCGAGATTCCGGATCACCGCTGCGCGGTGTCCGGAATGACGGAGCTCTTCGCATGATTCCCGTCACCTCATTCGCCGGCAAGACCGTCGCCGTGTTCGGGCTCGGCGGCTCGGGTCTCGCCTCGTGCCACGCGCTGCGAGCCGGCGGCGCCGAAGTGATCGCCGCCGACGACGGCGCCGATCGCATGACGGACGCGGCAAAAGCCGGGTTCATCACCGCCGATCTGCGCACCGTCTCGTGGGCGAACTTCGCCGCGCTGGTGCTGGCGCCCGGCGTGCCGCTGACCCATCCGGTGCCGCATTGGAGCGTGCTCAGGGCGCGCGAGGCGGGCGTCGAGGTGATCGGCGACATCGAGCTGTTCTGCCGCGAGCGCCGGCGGCATGCGCCGGATGCGCCATTCGTCGCGATCACCGGCACCAACGGTAAGTCGACGACAACGGCGCTGATCGCGCATCTCATGCGCGTCGCCGGTTACGATACGCAGATGGGCGGCAACATCGGCACCGCGATCCTGTCGCTGGAGCCGCCGCGCATGGGCCGCGTCCATGTCATCGAGATGTCATCCTACCAGATCGATCTGACGCCGTCGCTCGATCCTTCCGTCGGCATCCTGCTCAACGTCAGCGAGGACCATATCGATCGCCACGGCACGATCGAGAACTACGCCGCGGTGAAGGAGCGCCTCGTCGCCGGCGTGAAGCAACAGGGCACGGCCATCGTCGGCGTGGATGACGGCTTTTGCCGCGCGATCGCCGACCGGCTCGACCAGGCCGGCAAGCGCGTCGTGCGCATCTCCGTGAAGAACCCGCTGGCCGACGGCCTCTACACCGAGCACGAGACCATCGTGCGCAGCGCCGTCGGCGCGCGCAGCGAGGTCGCCCGGCTCGGCGGCATCGGCTCGCTGCGTGGCCAGCACAATGCGCAGAACGCCGCCTGTGCCGCGGCCGCCGCGCTCGCGATCGGGGTGGAGGAAGAGGTGCTGCAGCAGGGGCTGCGCAGCTTCCCCGGCCTCGCGCACCGCATGGAGCAGGTCGGTCGCCGCGGCAACGTGCTGTTCGTCAACGACTCCAAGGGTACCAACGCGGACGCTACCGCGCACGCGCTGTCGTCCTTCGCCGACATCTTCTGGATCGCCGGCGGCAAGCCGAAAGCGGGCGGCATCACCAGCCTGACCGGCTTCTTCCCGCGTATCCGGAAAGCCTATCTCATCGGCGAGGCGGCCAACGAGTTCGCCGACACGCTCGGCGACAAGGTGCCGCACGCGATGTCCGGCACGCTGGAGGCTGCGGTGGAGCAGGCGGCGGCGGACGCGGAGGCATCGGGGTTGCGCGAGGCCGTCGTCCTGCTGTCGCCAGCCTGCGCCTCGTTCGACCAGTTCCGCAATTTCGAAATCCGCGGCACCCGTTTCCGCGATTTGGTCCAGGCACTGCCGGGGGTGGAGCAGGTGGTTTAGGTCGCGTACACAGCTGTTGTCCCGGCGAACGCCGGGACCCATACTCCCAGGGAGCAGTTTGAGGCACGCTGGCAATCGGCGCCCCAACGCGCTTGCGCGCGTTACGGCTTGTCCGGGACGACAGCGAGATCTTTAACCCTTCGATAACCATCCTGGGCGCCAATGGGCTGATTCCTTCGGCTCAGGTGGTGGCCCGATGCTCTCCCGTGAAGAACGCAATCCGCTGTCCGACTGGTGGTGGACCGTGGACAAGCCGCTGCTCGGCTCCATCCTGGCGCTGATGCTGTGCGGGGTGATCCTGTCGCTGGCGGCGAGCCCGCCGGTCGCCACCCGCATCGGGCTCGATCCGTTCCACTTCTTCAACCGCCACGTTCTGTTCCTGCTGCCGTCCTTCGTCGTGCTGATCGGCGTCTCTTTCCTGTCGCCGCGGCAGATCCGGCGCAGCGCGCTGGTGGTGTTCGCCATCGCCATCGTGCTGATCGTGCTGACGCTGGCCATTGGACCCGAGGTGAAGGGCTCGCGGCGCTGGATCACGATCGTCGGGGTCAACATCCAGGCGTCGGAAGCAGCCAAGCCGGCCTTCGTCGTGGTCTCTGCCTGGCTGTTCTCGGAATCGGCGCGTCGCCCGGACATGCCGGCGACCACGATGGCGCTGGTGCTGCTGTTGATGCTGGTCTCGCTGCTGGTGATGGAGCCGGATTTCGGCCAGACCATGCTGATCCTGATGGTGTGGGGCTCGCTGTTCTTCATCGCGGGCATGCGCATGATCTGGGTCGCGGGCCTCGCCGGCGCCGCGGCGGCCGGCCTGTTCGGCGCCTATCTGCTGGTCCCGCACGTCGCCGGCCGCATCAAGCGCTTCATGAACCCGGCGTCCGGTGACACCTTCCAGGTCGACACCGCGATGGAGGCATTCTCCAACGGCGGCTGGTTCGGGCTCGGGCCGGGCGAGGGCATCGCCAAGCGCAGCCTTCCGGACAGCCACACCGACTTCGTGTTCGCGGTGGCCGCGGAGGAGTTCGGCATCATCCTCTGCCTGGCGCTGGTCGCGCTGTTCGGCTTCATCGTCATCCGCACGCTGTCGCGCGCCTATGCCAGCGAGGACGGCTTCTCCCGCTTTGCGGCGTCGGGGCTTGCGATCCTGTTCGGCATCCAGGCCGCCATCAACATCTCCGTCAATCTGCAGCTCATCCCCGCCAAGGGCATGACCTTGCCGTTCATTTCCTACGGCGGCTCCTCGATCGTGTCGTTGGCCTATGGCGTCGGCATGATGCTGGCGCTGACACGGCAGCGGCCGCGGATCGAGGCCGAGGTGACCGATGCGGCCGGGGCGGTGCGCAATTTCGCCTGAAGCCGCTCGCTCGCAATGACGACATATTGCCTGTAAACATCAGCGCATGACCTCTTCTGCGCCTCTCATTCTGCTGGCCGCCGGCGGCACCGGTGGCCATCTGTTTCCCGCCGAAGCGCTCGGCGTCGAGCTGATCAAGCGTGGCTATCGCGTCCGCCTCGTCACCGATGCGCGCGCGCTGCGCTACAGCGGCCTGTTCACCAAGGACATGATCGACGTGGTGCCGAGCGAGACCGTGCGCAGCCGCTCGCCTGTGGCGCTGGCGCGCACCGCGCTGCTGCTCGGCACCGGCACTCTCGCGGCCTTCAACCTGATGCGGCGGCTGAAGCCGGCGGCCGTGATCGGCTTCGGCGGCTATCCGACCGTGCCGCCGCTTCTGGCGGCGCGGCTCGCCGGCGTGCCCAGCCTGATCCACGATGCCAATGCCGTGCTCGGCCGCGCCAACCGTTTCCTGTCCGCGCATGTCAAGGCGATCGCGACCTCGCTGCCGGGGGTGCTTGACCGCGATCCAGCGCTCGCGGCCAAGACCACCACCGTCGGCACGCCGATGCGCCCCGCCATTCTGGAAGCGGCGGCGGTGCCCTATGTCGCGCCGGAGCCGGCAGGCCCGCTGCGGCTGCTGGTGGTCGGCGGCAGCCAGGGCGCGCGGGTCATGAGCGACATCGTGCCGGGCGCGATCGAGCGGCTCGAGCCTGCATTGTGGAGCCGGCTGGTGCTGACCCAGCAGGTGCGCCAGGAGGACATGGCGCGGGTGCGCGCGGTCTATGATCGGCTCAAGATCAATGCCGAGCTCCAGCCGTTCTTCACCGACCTGCCGGCGCGGCTTGCCGCCAACCATCTGGTGATTTCGCGCTCCGGCGCCGGCACGGTGGCCGAGCTTGCCGCCATCGGTCGGCCCTCGATCCTGGTGCCGCTGCCCGGCGCCATCGACCAGGATCAGTTTGCCAATGCCGGTGTGCTATCCGAGGCGAACGCCGCGATCCGGATCGTGCAGACCGACTTCACGTCCGACCGGCTGGCCTCGGAGATCTCGGCGCTCGCCGCCGAGCCGTCGCGCCTTGCCGCCATGGCCCAGGCCGCCCGCGCGGCCGGACGGCTCGATGCCGCCGAGCGGCTGGCCGACCTCGTGATCAAGACCGCCGCGCTTTGAGCGGAGCACGCGGCTTGCCATGACCGGATTGACGCAGCCGCAGCACGATCCGATGCGCCTGCGGCATCATCCTTCGTTCCTTCCGGTCTTCGTCAGCTTCTGCGACCAGCTGGTCGCGCCGCTGCGCGGCCAGCGCCTGATGATCAAGTTGTTCGGGCAGCGCGCCCCGACCGAGATCGCCGCGCATATCGTCATGATGCATGTCTCGGCCCGCGACGCCACCGAGCGTCCGACCTTGACGCGGTTGCAGGCACGGCTGCCGGGTTCGCGACAGACGGCCGTCTTCGTTGCAATGCTGCGTGGGCTGTCGCTGGTGAAGGTAGAACGCGATCCCGATGATGCCCGCATTCGCTATTTGATTCCCGGGCCCGTCATTCTCGACGGGCTGCGTGGCTGGCTCGCCCTCCACCTCGACTGCCACGCACAGCTGACGCGGGGCGAGCGATTGAGCCGGCGTCTGCACAGCGACGACACGTTCTTCGCCGAAATGATCCGGCAATGCGCGACATGGCTATGCCGCGCGAACCGGCCGCTGACCAGCTTCCCGGATCTCGCCTGGACCGACGAGCATGACAGCGGCATTCACCTGGCGCTGACGCTCGTCGCCCGCTCTGCCGCTGGCAGGGCCGCGGTCGACGTGTCGACCGCCGAGCTTGCAACCTCGCTCGGTGTATCACGCTCGCATATCCGCAACCTGCTCACGTCGATGGAAGAGCGCGGCCTGCTGCACTTCGACGAGCGGCGCCAGCGATTGTCGCTGACGCCTGAATTCGTGGAGTCGGTCGAGGCCTGGTTCTGCCATCAGATCTGCTGGCTGGCGGCGGCCGGCGAGCGTGCTGACCGCGCGCTGCTGTTGGACGGCGTCAGAGCGTGACGACGCGGCCGGACTCGATGTCATAGACGCCGCCAAGGATCTTCACCTTGCCGTCGGCAACCATGCTGCTCACGATCGGCTGGGCTCTCGACAGGCGCTGCACGTTGTGGCGGACGTTCTCCTTCGTCGCCTCCGCCAGCAGATCCTGCGGCTTCTTCGCGATTGCGGCCTCCACCCCCGGCTTGAGCGCGTTCACCAGCTCCGGCAGATGGCCAGGGAGCTTGGTGCTATCCTTCAGGACTTTGATCGTGGCGTCGACGGCGCCGCAGCCGCTATGGCCGAGAACGAGCACGAGCGGAATGCCAAGGAACTTCACGCCATATTCGAGACTGGCCAAGCCGTCGTCATTGACGAAATTGCCGGCGACGCGGACCACGAACAGCTCGCCGGGAGCCTGATCGAACACCAGCTCCGGAGCGACGCGGGAATCCGCGCAGCTGACGATCGCCGCGATCGGATATTGCGCGGTGGCGCGCGCGGCGCGCCCGGCCGAGAAATCCTTGTTGTCCAGATTGCCCGCAGCATAGCGCGCATTGCCGTCCATGATCCGCTTCAGCGCCTCGTCGGCGGAGATGGCGTTGGGCGCGGGCTCCTTCGCATCCTTATTGGCATCCTTGGCCCAGGCGGTGCCGGCGCCCAGTGTGGCTGCGGCGAGCAAGCCGGCGCCGCTGCCGAGCAACCGGCGGCGGGACAGGGCGGGAGATTGGGTTTCACACAGCGCGCACATCGTCGGGTCACTCCATGGGCATTGCACGCGGCGCGTGTGGCCGCGGCTGGAAAAGCGCATGCCACGGCGGTGCGCGGAGTGAACGCGCAAAAACTGCAGGTATCGGACTGCGCCCGTCCAGCCTCGCGTTGCACTTAATCAATCGTAAAAAATCCCGAGGCGAGCGCAGCGGGCACCCAGGATTTGGGAGCGCGGAGCCGGAAAATCGGCCAAAGTCAGGCGATTGACCCTCGATTTGGCGATTTTTGCGGTCGAAGCGGGCTTGTCCCGGTCGGCCATGTCTTGCAAGAAGGGCCGGTGATTCGCGGCTGCTTGCCTCCGGGCGGGCGCGGCGGAGCCCCCTTTGAGACGAGACGCCCCATGAGATTGCCGCGCGAGATCGGACCCATCCACTTCGTCGGGATCGGCGGTATCGGCATGAGCGGCATCGCCGAGGTGCTGTGCAATCTCGGCTACACGGTGCAGGGCTCGGACGCCTCGGACAATGCCAACGTCGCGCGGCTGCGCGAGAAGGGCATCACCGTCAGCGTCGGCCACAAGGCGGAGAACGTCGCGGGCGCCGACGTCGTCGTCGTCTCGACCGCGATCAAGCGCGACAATCCGGAACTGATGGCCGCGCGTGCCCAACGCATCCCCGTGGTGCGTCGGGCAGAGATGCTGGCCGAGCTGATGCGCTTGAAGAGCTGCGTCGCGATCGCTGGCACCCATGGCAAGACGACGACGACCTCGATGGTCGCGGCGCTGCTCGATGCCGGCGGGCTCGATCCGACCGTCATCAATGGCGGCATCATCAACGCCTATGGCACCAATGCGCGGCTCGGCGGCGGCGAATGGATGGTGGTCGAGGCCGACGAGAGCGACGGCACCTTCCTGAAGCTGCCGGCGGATGTCGCGATCGTCACCAATGTCGATCCCGAGCATCTCGATCACTTCAAGACGTTCGACGCCGTGCAGGACGCCTTCCGCGCCTTCGTCGAGAACGTCCCGTTCTACGGCTTCGCCGTGATGTGCATCGATCATCCGGTGGTGCAGGCGCTGGTCGGCAAGATCGAGGACCGCCGCATCATCACCTACGGCGTCAACCCGCAGGCCGACGTCCGCCTTGTCGACCTCGCGCCGATGGGCGGCGGCTCGTCCTTCAAGGTCGTGTTCCGCGACCGCAAGAGCGGCGCGACGCACGAGATCTCAGATATCGTGCTGCCAATGCCGGGCCGCCACAACGCGTCGAACGCGACCGCCGCGATTGCCGTGGCGCGCGAGCTTGGCCTGTCGGACGAGGCCATCCGCAAGGCCATTGCCGGCTTCGGCGGCGTCAAGCGTCGATTCACGCGCACCGGCGAGTGGAACGGCGTGACCGTCATCGACGATTACGGCCACCATCCGGTCGAGATCGCAGCCGTGCTGAAGGCGGCGCGGGAATCCACCAATGGGAAGGTCGTCGCCGTGGTGCAGCCGCATCGCTACACCCGCCTGCAGTCGTTGTTCGAGGAGTTCTGCACCTGCTTCAACGACGCCGATGCGGTTGTCGTCGCCGACGTTTATCCGGCCGGTGAGGCGCCGATCGAAGGCGTCGACCGCGATCACTTCGTACTCGGTCTGCGCGCTCACGGCCATCGCGACGTGCTGCCGCTGCCCAAGGCCGCCGATCTCGCCGGCATCGTCAAGGATCTCGCCAAGCCGGGCGATCTCGTCGTGTGCCTCGGCGCAGGCAATATCACGCAATGGGCCTACGCGCTGCCGAACGAGCTGAAGGCGCTGGGGTAGGGCGGTGAGCTTCGCTGATATCACCTCCGACGTGAAGGCCGCGATGCCGGAGCTGCGCGGGCGGCTGCTTGCCAATGAGAGCCTCGCCCCGCTCACCTGGTTTCGCGTCGGCGGTCCGGCGCAGGTGCTGTTCACGCCGGCTGACGCCGACGACCTCGCCTATTTTCTGAAGCACCTCTCCGCCGATCTACCAGTCTACGTCATCGGCGTCGGCTCCAACATGATCGTGCGCGACGGCGGCGTCCCGGGCGTGGTGATCCGGCTCGCGCCGCGCGCGTTCGGCGAGGTCAAGGCCGACGGCGACATCGTCACGGCGGGCACCGCCGCCCTCGACAAGCGCGTCGCCGAGGTCGCGGCGTCAGCCGATCTCGCCGGTCTGGAATTCCTGTTCGGCATTCCGGGCACGATCGGCGGTGCGCTGCGCATGAATGCCGGAGCCAATGGCGGTGAGACCAAGGACATTCTGGTCGAAGCGACCGCGATCGATCGTCACGGCGGGACGCACCGCTTCACCAATGACGACATGAAGTTCACCTATCGCGCGAGCGGCACGGATCCCTCGCTGATCTTCACGGCGGCGCGCTTTCGCGGGACGCCGTCCTCGCCGGAGGCCATTCGCGCGCGCATGGCCGAGGTGCAGGCGCATCGCGAGACGGCGCAGCCGATCCGCGAGAAGACCGGCGGCTCGACCTTCAAGAATCCGCCGGGGTATTCGGCCTGGAAGCTGGTCGATGCCGCCGGCTGCCGCGGCCTCAAGGTCGGCGGCGCGCAGGTCTCGGAGATGCACTGCAACTTCCTGATCAATACCGGCAACGCCACCGCCGACGACATCGAGACGCTCGGCGAGACCGTGCGCGAGCGCGTCAAGGCGACTTCGGGCATCGAGCTGCAGTGGGAAATCAAGCGGATTGGACTCAAGGCGAGCTGAACGGCCCGCCTTCTGACGTGACTTCCACATCCTCGCGACCGCGTTTTGAGATCAACCGAGAAGCCATTGATGCGCACAACGATTCTGTTCGGCGGCTCCAACAAGGAACGTCTGGTCTCGGTGGCCAGCGCCAAGGCGCTGCATGCGGCGCTCCCCGAAGCCGACCTCTGGTTCTGGGAGGCCGACGACACGGTGCATCAGGCGAGCGGCCCCGCGCTGGTCGCACATGCCAAGCCGTTCGAGGAGCCGTTCACAGCCGACGGCCCGGCGGTCGGGACGCTCGCCGATGCGCTCGATCGTGCCAAGAGGGAGGATCGACTCCTGGTTCTCGGACTCCACGGCGGACGCGCCGAGAACGGCGAGCTTCAACTCATGTGTGAGATTCGGGGCGTGCCGTTCACCGGTTCAAGTTCGGCGTCCTCCCACCTTGCCTTCGACAAGGTCGCTGCCAAACGGTTTGCGGTGCTCGGTGGCGTCATCGCGGCAGAGGGCGTGGCGCTCGACCATGCCGAAGCCGCGCTTGCGCGCTACGGCAAGCTGATCGCCAAGCCCGTCAAGGACGGCTCCAGCTTCGGGCTGATCTTCGTCAACGCCAAACAGGATCTCGTGGCCGTCAAGGCAGCCGCTGCGACCGAGGAGTATCTGATCGAACCCTTCGTCACCGGGACCGAGGCGACCTGCGGCGTGCTCGAGCGGGCAGATGGATCGCTGATCGCGCTGCCGCCGATCGAGATCCTGCCGGCTGACGGCGCCTTCAACTATTTCGCGAAGTACCTCGCTGCGGCGACGAAGGAGATCTGCCCGGGACGGTTCAGTCCGGAGATCACGGCGGCGCTGCAGACCCAGGCGATCAAGGCGCACCGGGCGCTGTCCTGCGGCGGCTACTCGCGCACCGACTTCATCGTCTCGGCCTCCGGCCCGGTCTATCTGGAGACCAACACGCTGCCAGGACTGACCGCCGCCTCGTTGTATCCGAAGGCGCTGGCCGCTCAGGGCATCCCCTTTGCCGACTTCCTGCAGCAGCAGATCGCCTTGGCGGAACGCCGCGTCCGCCGTTAAGAACTGTGCGATAGTCGCACCGGAGGAACCCGGCCCGGCGTCCCCCGGTGGTTCCTGTAACCTGTAAAATGCTTAAGAATCCCGGGCAAGGTCCTCATAAATCGGAGAAAAAAATCGTCTCTCCGGACCTATTTTACTTTTTGTTTACCAGGACGTCCGAAGGTTAACGCTGGCGCCTCAGTGGTGCTCGGCTGCCGGGTTGTGACCTCGTCCTCGCGATGGTCACCAGCCGCCGGGACCGTGGGCGTGGGTCCGCGAGTATTGCGGGCGCAACAAGTTGATGAGCTCGTGCAATGGATGGTGCAGGACGCCTCGCCCGATCGCAGAGGCCTCAAGCTAACCTGAAAGCCGCTGCCCTTGGCGCGGCAATCCTGCTGCGCGAGTATGTCTCAGCCCATTTGCCGCGGCTCGAGCTGCCGCGTGGGCGCAAGAAGGATATTCGCCGAGATCGTGCCGCGATGCCGGCTGCATTGGCGCCGGTGGTCGAGCGCGAGGCGCCGCCGCGCCTGGTCGAGTTCGTCGAACGCTATCTGCCGCGCCGTCTCGGCACCGTGGCGACCGTGGCGCTGCTGTTCGGCAGCGTCTGGCTCGGCATCGTCAAAGGCGGCCACGCCCAGGACGTCAACGCGGCGCTGTCCGATACCCGCAATTCGCTGGCCAATGCGGCCGGCTTCCGCATCACCGCCGTCGCGATCAACGGGCGCAAGCAACTGACCCAGGACGAGGTGCTGGCGGTTGGTGGCGTCTCCGGCCGCTCGTCGCTGCTGTTCCTGGATGCCGCCGCCGTTCGCGACAAGCTCAAGGCCAATCCCTGGATCGCTGAAGCGACGGTGCAGAAGTTCTTCCCGAACCAGCTGCAGATCGACATCGTCGAGCGCAAGCCGTTCGCGCTGTGGCAGCAGGACGGCCGTCTCTCTGTCATCGCCGACGACGGCGCCGTGCTCGAACAATATGTGTCGCGCCGCTTCCTCACGCTGCCGCTCGTGGTCGGCAAGGGCGCCGAAAGCCGGGCACGTGATTTCCTGGCGCTGCTCGCCCGCTATCCGCAGGTGCGTGCCGTGACCAAGGCCGCCGTGTTCGTCGGCGAGCGCCGCTGGAACCTGCGCACCAAGGACGGCCTCGACATCCGCCTGCCGGAGAACGACGTCGGCAACGCGCTGGCGACGCTGAGCCAGCTCGACCAGGACGACAAGCTGTTCTCGCGCGACATCGTCGCCATCGACATGCGGCTGTCGGACCGGCTGACCGTTCAGTTGTCTGACGATGCGGCAAAGGCGCGCGAGGAGCTATTCAAGGACAAGAAGTCCAAAAAGAAAGCCGGTGACGCATGACCGGCTTCGACCGCCAGACTCCGAAGACGCGCCCGATGGGCCAGAAGCGCACCGCGCTCGTGGCCTCGCTCGACGTCGGCACCAGCAAGATCGCCTGCATGATCGCGCGGCTGAAGCCGGCGCCGCCGAGCGACGCGCTGCGCGGCCGTACCCATGCGGTCGAGCTGATCGGCTACAGCCAGATCCAGTCGCGCGGCGTCAAGGCTGGCGCCGTGGTCGATCCGGTCGAATGTGAGCAGGCGGTTCGGCAGGCCGTGGCGCTGGCCGAGCGCATGGCCAAGGTGCGGGTCGAGTCCGTGCTGCTGCCTGTCGCCGGCGGCCGCGTGATGGGCCATCTGATCGAGGCGACCTCGGACATCCGCGGCGGCGCCGTGACGCAGGCCGATGTCAGCCGCGTGACCTCCACCGGCATGCATCATGCGACCGGCGAGGGGCGGGCGGTGCTGCATGCCCTTCCGGTTGGCTACACGCTCGATGGCGTGAAGGGCATCCGCGATCCGCGCGGCATGCTGGCCCGGCAGTTTGGCGTCGACATGAATGTCGTCACGACGGATGCCACCGTCGCCAAGAACCTGATGCTCGTGGTCGAGCGCTGCCATCTCAATGTCGAGGCGATGGCGGCGAGCCCGTATGTCGCGGGTCTTTCTGTGCTGACCGACGACGAGGCCGATCTCGGCGCGGCTGTGGTCGAGATGGGCGCGGGCACCACGACTATTGCGACCTATTCCGGCGGCCGCTTTGTCCATGCCTCCGGATTTGCGCTCGGCGGGCATCACGTGACCATGGATCTTGCGCGCGGACTATCAGCGTGCATTGCAGATGCCGAGCGAATCAAGACGTTATATGGCACGGTGCTGACTGGCGGGTCCGACGCGCGTGAGTTGATGTCTGTTCCGACGGCCGGTGACAACGAGCGGGATGTTCCGCAGATCGTGTCCCGCGCCACCATCGCGAACATCGTCAGGCACCGCGCAGAGGAGATTTTTGAAATGGTCCGCGACCGGCTGAAGGATTCGCCCTTTGCGGCAGAACCCAAGGCGCGCGTCGTCCTCAGCGGAGGCGCCTCCCAGCTGACGGGTCTGGTCGAGCTTGCGACCCGGATCCTCGACCGCCCGGTGCGCGTCGGCCGTCCGCTCGGCTTCGGCCGTCTCCCCAACGAGGCCAAGAACGCCGCCTTCGCGGTGCCCACCGGGCTCCTGGTCTATCCGCAATACGCGCACCTCGAACATGTCGAACCGCGGCATACGCGGCAGGTCGGGACAGGAACCGACGGCTACTTCGGAAAGGTCGGACGATGGCTACGCGAGGGCTTCTGATGACCGATCTCCGCCCCAACCGATTTTCACCAACACCACCCACGGCCGGCGGCCGGGGCGAACCCACGCGCGCGTGATCGAGAGGCAATCATGGCACTCACTATTACCCCTCCTGATATCCACGAGCTGAAGCCCCGGATCACCGTGTTCGGCGTCGGCGGCGCGGGCGGCAACGCCGTCAACAACATGATCACGGCCGGCCTGCAGGGGGTCGACTTCGTCGTCGCCAACACCGACGCGCAGGCGCTGACCATGTCCAAGGCGCAGCGCATCATCCAGATGGGCACGCAGGTGACGCAGGGCCTCGGCGCCGGCTCGCAGCCGGACGTCGGCGCTGCCGCCGCGCAGGAGGTGATCGACGAGATCCGCGATCATCTCTCCGGCGCCAACATGGTGTTCGTGACCGCCGGCATGGGCGGCGGCACCGGGACGGGTGCTGCTCCGGTCATCGCCAAGACCGCGCGCGAGATGAACATCCTCACCGTGGGTGTCGTCACCAAGCCGTTCCACTTCGAGGGCGCACGCCGCATGCGCACCGCGGAATCCGGCATCTCCGAACTGCACAAGGTGGTCGACACCTTGCTGATCATCCCGAACCAGAACCTGTTCCGGGTCGCCAACGAGAAGACGACCTTCGCCGACGCCTTCGCGATGGCCGACCAGGTGCTGTATTCGGGTGTCGCCTGCATCACCGACCTGATGGTCAAGGAAGGCCTGATCAATCTCGATTTCGCCGACGTCCGCGCCGTCATGCGCGAGATGGGCAAGGCGATGATGGGCACCGGCGAGGCGTCGGGCGAGAAGCGCGCGCTGACCGCGGCCGAAGCCGCGATTGCCAACCCGCTGATCGACGATTCCTCGATGAAGGGCGCCCGCGGCCTGTTGATCTCGATCACCGGCGGCAAGGACCTCACTTTGTTCGAGGTCGACGAAGCCGCCACCCGTATCCGCGAGGAGGTCGACCAGGACGCCAACATCATCGTCGGCGCCACCTTCGACGAATCGCTCGACGGCCTGATCCGCGTCTCCGTCGTCGCCACCGGCATCGAGCAGGCGCAGTTCAACCGTGGCGTCACGACGACTGCACAGCCGGCGGCGGCTGTCGCTCCGATTGCCGCCGCCCCGACCGCTCACGCGGGTCTCCCCGAAAGC
>NZ_CAFI01000138.1 GCF_000239775.1 Bradyrhizobium sp. ORS 375 | reverse complement strand
CAGCCAGTCCGGCGCCTTGCCGCCGGGCTTTGGCAGCATCAGGATCGCGAGTCCCTGCCAGACGAAGCTCATGCCGAGCGTCACGACGATGGACGGCAGGTTGCGCAGATGGATCAAGGCGCCGAGCGCCGCGTAGAGCCCGATGCAGCCGAGCAACGTGGCGATTCCGAGCAGCGGGACGTCGCGCAACCAGGTCGCGGTGACGCAGCCGACGAAGCCGACGAAGGCGCCGATCGACAGATCCAGATCGTTGCCGGCGATGACGAACATCTGCGCGATCGTCGCCAGCGCGATCGGCACGGCGAGATTGAGCATCAGCGTGAAGCCGAAATAGCTGATCGCGCGCGGATTGAGCCAGGCGATGCCGATCAGCACCAGCGCGAGCGACAGCGCCGGCAGCAAGGCGCGCAGCAGCCGCGGTACGTTGGCAGCGCCGATGAGGGGCAGGCCGCGCTTCGCCGGCGTGCTCAACGAGGCCATGGCATCAGCCCGCTTCTGCGAAGGACGACTGGATGACCTTCTGCTCGGTCAGCTCGTCGCGGGTCAGGTCGGCAACGATCACGTCGTTGCGGAACACATAGACGTGGTCGCATTGCTTCAACTCGTCGAACTCGGTCGTATACCACAGGAACGTGCGGCCGCCGTCCGCCTCCGCGCGAATGAGCTCGTAGACCTCGAGCTTGGTCCCGACATCGACGCCGCGCATCGGATCGTCCATCAGCACGATGCGCGCATCCGAACCGAGCGCGCGGGCAAACAGCGCCTTCTGCTGATTGCCGCCCGACAGCGAGAGGATGTTGTTGTCGATATCCGGGGTGCGGATGCGGATCTTGTCGCGCCAGTGCATGGCGAGCTCATGCTCGCGCCGGCTCGAGATCAGCAGGCCCTGTCGCAGGCTGCGCAGCGAACGGACGCCGATGTTCTCCGCGATCGACCAGAGCGGAAAAATCCCGTCGGCCTGGCGATCACCGGCGACCAGCGCGACGCTGGCCGTGACCTCGACGCCGGTCGTCGCGCGTGTCGCGGCGGAGAAGATCGACAGCAGCAGCGCGGTCTGGCCGTGCCCGGCGAGACCGGCGAGCCCGATGATCTCGCCCTCATGGGCGACCAGCTCCGCCGCCCCGCTCTGTCGCGCCGGCCGGGCGCGCACGCGCAATGGCGATTGGCCGCGGTTGCGTCCGTGGCCGACCTTGACGTCGCGAGCGTGGACCTCGACGTCGCCCATCGCCGCGACCAGGCCATCGCGATCGAACGCCGTCGCCGGCGCGTCGGCGACTGTCGTGCCGTCGCGCATCACCACGATCCGGTCGCAGTTCGCGAGCACCTCGCCAAGGAGGTGCGAGATGAAGATGCAGCTGATGTCCTCGCCGACCGCGCGGCGGACGAAGCCGAGCAGCTGGCCGGCGGTGTGGGCGTCGAGTGAGGACGTCGGCTCGTCGAGAATGACGAGCCGGACGGGTTCGTTGGTGACGGTGAAGGCGCGCGCGACCTCCACCATCTGACGCCGGCCGATCGGAAGATCCTGCACCAGATCGGATGCCGCGATGCCATGACCCGGGAAGATCGCATCGAGCTTGTCGAGGATCAGCTGGCCGGCCTTTCGCCGCCATGAGAAGCCTGTGAGCGACGGATGAAAGACGCGGGTGTTCTCGGCCACCGTCAAATTGGGGCAGAGCGAGAGTTCCTGGAAGACGCAGCGAACGCCCAGCTGCTTGGCCACACCCGCCGAATAGCTCGCCGGCACCGCGCCTGCGATCGCGAGCTCGCCGCGATCGGCCGTGGCCGTGCCGGCGAGAATGTGCATCAGCGTCGACTTGCCTGCGCCGTTGTGACCAACGAGCCCGAGGCATTCACCTTGGCCGAGCGTGAGGTCGACGCCGCCGAGGGCCCGAACGGCGCCGAAGTATTTTTCGACGCCGCTCAGCCGTATCAATTCAGGCCGCGCGATGGTCATTCGGCCTCTGCGTCTGCGACCGGCGCTCCCGATCAGCCGTCACTTCATGTTGGCCTTGATCGCCGCGATCGCTTCCGCCTGGGTGTATTCGTGGCTGGCCACGCCACCCTTGGGAATGTTGGGCAGCTCGGCCTCGAAATTGTCCTGCGTGAAGGCGAGGTAGGGCACCAGCAGGTCGTGCGGAATCGACTTGTTGCCGTCGAGCACCTGCTGCGCCACCCAGAACGCCAGGGTCGAGACGCCCGGCGCGATCGAGGCGGACCACGTCTTGTAGCCGTCCTTGGCCTTCTGCTCCTTCCACCACTGCAGCTCGTCCTGGCGATTGCCCATGATGATAGTGGGACGCGGCTTGCCGGCGGCGGCAAACGCCTGCGCCGCGCCGTAGCCGTCGCCGCCCTGGTCGACCACGCCGACGATGTCGGGCAGCGACGGCAGCACGGTGGCGACGGCCTTTTGCGCCGTGGTCTGGTCCCAGTCGCCGGTCACCGAGCCGACGATCTTGAATTCGGGATGCGCCTTCACGCCTTCGAGAATGCCGGCATGAATGGCTTCGTCGATCGACGTGCCGGCCAGGCCGCGGATCTCGAGCAAATTGCCGCCCTTGGGCTGGAACTTGGCCATCTCCTCGACCTCCTGCTTGCCCATCGCCTTGAAGTCGACGACGACGCGGTAGGCGCAGGGCTCGGTGACGATGCCGTCGAACGACACCACGATGATGCCGGCATCGCAGGCCTGCTTCACGGCGCCGTTCAAGGCGTCTGGCGACGAGGCGTTGATGACGATCGCGTCATAGCCCTGCAGGATCAGGTTCTGGATCTGCGCCGCCTGCGTCGGAACCTCCTTGTCGGCGGTGGTGAAGATGTCGGCCGCCGCGACGACCTTGTCGGCGACCGCCTTCTTGGTGACGATCTCGTAGCTCTTGAGCATCGCCTGGCGCCAGGAATTGCCGGCGTAGTTGTTCGAGAACGCGATCTTCTTGCCGCTGGTGTCGGCGAACGCCGAGCTGCCGATGATGGTGCCGAGGGCGGCGCAGACGGCCGCGATTCCGATGCCGGACTTCATGAATCCCCCTCCCCTCGCGGCCGTCATGCGGTCCGCGTTTTTTTTCGAGCGTCTGAGTGGCGCACCTCACGATATCGCCGTGGCCGGGGTTCGACAAGCTGCGCGCGTCGTATCGGCGCGACTTCTTGCTGTTGGCGCTGGTGCTCGCCGACACGTCACCGAGCGTATCTCGCTTACGCGGTGTGCGCGGAACCCACCCGCAATTTTTGAATGGCTCGGGCCATTGTGCCTCCTGCGGCAATGCACAATTGACCCTGACCCGTCCTCTCAATGGAAAGAGCCGATGAGCACGTCGAAACTGTTCGAGCCCGCCAAGCTCGGTCCGATCACCCTGGCCAATCGCGTGGTCATGGCGCCGCTGACGCGCAACCGCGCGGGCGAAGGCCTCGTCGCCGGTCCGCTGACGGCCACCTATTATGCGCAGCGCGCCAGCGCCGGCCTCCTGATCTCCGAGGCCAGCCAGGTGTCGCAGCAGGGCCAGGGCTATCAGGACACGCCCGGCATCTATTCCAAGGCGCAGATCGCCGGCTGGCGCAAGGTCACCGACGCCGTGCATGCCAAGGGCGGCCGCATCTTCATCCAGCTCTGGCATGTCGGCCGCATCTCGCATGTCTCGCTGCAGCCCGACGGCGGCGCGCCGGTCGCGCCCTCGGCCGTTGCCGCGAAGACCAAGACCTTCGTCGGCGGCGCCTTCACCGATGTTTCCACGCCGCGCGCGCTCGAGCTGGCCGAGATTCCCGGCATCGTTGCGGCGTTCAGGCAGGCCGCGCTGAATGCGATCGAGGCCGGTTTCGACGGCGTCGAGATCCACGGCGCCAACGGCTATCTGCTCGACCAGTTCGCCAAGGACGGCGCCAACAAGCGCACCGACGCCTATGGCGGAGGAATCGAGAACCGCGCGCGGCTGATGCTCGAGGTTGCCAAGGCCGTGTCCGAAGCGATTGGCGCTGACAAGACCGGCATCCGCCTGTCGCCGGTGACGCCGGCCAACGACATCAGCGACTCCAATCCGCAGGCGCTGTTCGACTACATCGTCGATCAGCTCAACGCGCTGAAGCTCGTCTACATCCACGTCATCGAGGGCGCGACCGGCGGTCCGCGCGACGTCGCGCCGTTCGACTATGCCTCGCTGCGCAAGCGCTTCCACGGCACCTACATCGCCAACAACGGCTACGACCTCGCGCTCGCCAACATGCAGCTCGACGCCAACGCCGCCGACCTGATCGCGTTCGGTAGGCCTTTCATCGCCAATCCGGATCTGGTGGAGCGGCTCAAGGCCAACGCGCCGCTCAACGAGCTCGATCGCGCCACGCTCTATGGCGGCGGCGAGAAGGGCTACACGGACTATCCGACGCTGAAGGCATCGCAGGCAGCAGAGTAGCCGTTATCGCGTAGGGGGCCAAAGCGCCGCCGCCCGGCGGCGCGTGCCCACCATGCCTCCGCGCGGGCGGACAGGACGATGGGCACGGGGGCGCGAGGCAGCTTGGGGAACGCGGCGTCAACGGGGCGCGCCTTTGCCTACCCTGTCGCTCCTCGCGGTCATTGCCGTCTAGCTCATGCTGCCCGGAAGAAAGCAGCGGATGTCGATACGCAAGCCGGTGTTGAGCTCGCGATAATACACCGGCCAGACCATCGTCCGGCCGATGCGGTTGGGCTCGGTGACGACGGCCTCGTCCGGCACCGGCCACCAGATGCCCTCGATGCGCACGCGGTAGCGGCCGTCCTTCATCTCCCAATCGATATCCGAGAGCGCGGTGCCGTCGGCATCCGAGCAGCACGGCCCCTTGCCTGAGCGCAGCTTTTCGAACCAGCCTTTGAGAGGCGAGTTGGCATAACGTCCATCGAGATCGCGCGCCATCGCGCCGGGCACCAGGGGCGAATGCACCGCAAAGCCAAGCACGAGAGCCGCTGCAGATATGGTTGCTTGAAACACCAACGACTGGCCGCGCATGTTCATCACCTCATGGCTCGACGCGAGAGATGCGCAATAGCTCGGCGAGCTCTGTGGCCGAAGTTCGTAGTTGGCGGCGACGAATGGCGCCGATCCGAAAATTCCTGGTATGGCCGGCGACCTTGTTGACCAGCGCAGCGGGACGATTGCCCGACATCCGACGAGGCGCACACCCAGGATGGGCAAAGCGAAGCGTGCCCACGTCATCCGTGCATGCGAGCGTGCGCGGTGGGCACGGTGCGGACAATCTCGCGTGATGCGGCATCGTTGCGGGCGCCTTTGCCTACCCAGCCGGACATCATCGCCAGCGCGCAACCTCAACAAAAAGGCCGGGAGCGATCCCGGCCTGTCGACGTCCGATTTCGCGGTCACTTCAGAACGCCGCGCGCACCTTCAGCACGGCCGACTGTTCGAGATATTGGTTGCCGATCACGGCGTTGTAGCCGAGCGAGATCGACTGGCGCTCGCCGAACGCCACCAGCTTCAGCGCGGCGCCGAGCTCGGCGAGGTTGCGCTCGGGCGACGGGCCGGCAGCGACGAAGCTCGCGCCGCCGCCGGCGAAGCTCGCGGTCACGTTCTGGGCCGTGTTGCCGAACTCGTGCCGCCACGCCGTCAGCGTCTCCAGGCCGAAGCCGTAGGTGGACGTGACCAGCAACGGAACGGTGGACCGGAGGCCCAAGTTGGAGCGCACCGAGTTGGTCGTCTGCTTCGCGATGGCCAGCGCGGCACCGGCGGCGCTGGTCTCCGTATAGGCCTGCTGATCAAGACGGCCGTAGGTCACGCCGGCGAACGGCGTGAGCACCGTCTCGCCGAGCTTCACGGGGACACCGAACTCGCCGCGCACCACGGTCAGCCAGCCCTTGTGGCTGCCCGAGGCCGTGTCGGTGAACCCGGCGAAGTTGATGCGGCGGGTCGTGGTGTAGTCGACAAGCGCGATTCCGGCGGAGCCGTTGACGTACCAGGACGGCTGAACATAGGCGCCGTAAACCGTGCCCTGATAGTGCTGCATTCCAACCGCATCGCCCGGAGCGGTGCGATCGTCCATGCTGCTGGTGGCGTAGCCGAACGCGGCGCCGACGCGGAATGCGCCGTCGATGCGCTGGTCGATGCCGGCTACGAGGCCGCCGGTATTGCCCGAATAGCCGGCGACGCCAGCGACGTCATGCTGGGACACGTTGGTGCCGATCAGGGTGCCCCAGACGGTCCGCTGAGGCTCCGGCACGACGGCGGGTGCCTTCAACGGCGGGGCCTTGGTGACCCCATACGCCATCAGCATCGACGTCAGCGGATCGCTCTCGGACGCGAACGCCGAGGCGACGCGCGCGTTGGGGGATGTGGCCGCCGCCGTGAGCCGGTTGTCGATCTGGTTCTGGAACAGCGCCGCCGTGCCGAGCGGCACCTGGACCTCCGCGCCATTCACGAACGGGCGCAACTGATCAGCCGCGTTGCGCACCTCGCGGTCCGTTCCCAGGCTCTGCACCGCCCCGCCCAGCGCCTGCACCTGCGCGTTGCCGCCGGTGGAGGCGAACAGCCCGTTCAGCGCTGCGAGGCTGCTCGGGGAGATTCCGGCGATCGTCGCAGGCGATCTCACCGATGCATTCAGCAGCAGCGCGCCGGTGGAGGTATCGGCAGTGAAGCCGACCAGTGCGCTGGCGAAATCGACCGCGAGCGGCGTCGCCGACACCGCGGTCGCCACACGGTATACGTCGCCGTTGCGGACAATGCCTTGCAGCGTCGGCGCGACCGTGCCCGCGCCAGCGAAGGTCACGGTGCCCGTGATGTTGCCGATCTTTGTCGAGGGCGCCGCTGCGGTGCCACCGGCGCCGAAGATCGTGGTGCGCAGCACCGCGCCATCGACGAGTTGCACACCGGCCACGCCTCCTACGCTGACCTGCGACTTCATCAGATCGAGCGTGCCGAAATTGATGATGCTGGCGAGGCTGGTCACGCCGTCGAGCGTGAGGGAATTGGCGCCGAGGCCGTTCTGCGCGACGACATTGCCGCTGAAGCCGTTGCCTTTGAGCAGGATATTATTGGTGGCACCGTCCTGGTCGTTGATCACGATGTCGCCGCCGAGCGCGCCGGTGTTGACGAGATTGAAGCTGCGCGCGCCGAAAAACGTCGCGGCCTGGTTCGTGCTGCTGGCGCAGAGCGGATCGCTGGTGTTTGCACCGGCCGTGGGACAGGCATTGCCACTGGCATCGGTGCCCGTGCCGGAGCTGCGATAGGTACCCGACACTGTGCCGTCGACAGCCTTCGCGAACGAGCCGCGAGAGGCGCTCTGATCGACCGCGATCGAGCCCGAGATGGTGCCGCTGTTGGTGATGTCGTGCTCGCCCGAGCCGAGGTAGAGATTGCCCTGGATCAGGCCGGCATTGGCGATGACGCTGTCGCGCGGGCCCGAGTTCGAGCCGCTGCTCGTCAGCGGGAAGGTCGATCCGGCGGCGAGACCGGCAGCGGTGGTCAGCGGATTGGTGTCGAGCGCCAGGATGTCGCCCTTGATGACGCCGCTCGCCGTATTGGTCAACGTCAACGCCTTGGTTTCGGCAACCGTCACGTTGCCGTTCGAATCGAACTTGTAGAGCGGCGTGTCCGGGTTGCTGCCTGGAAGAGTCTCGAACTCCGCGCCAGCAAAGGCGCCGATGGCCCAATGCCCGTCGTGGAAGCGGCTCGCCGCCGTCCAGCTGGTGTTCGCGATGGTGCCGGAGTTGGTGATCGTCGTGTCGGCCCGGCCATAATAGGCGGCCGCGAAATGCCCGGTAGCCGAGATCGTTCCGTTGGCTCGGTTGTTGACGACAAAGCTATTGGTGTTGTCGTCGGAATAGAGCGCGGAGATGATGGCAAGGTTGGTGCCGTCGTAGCGGCCGGATGCCGTCGTTCCGACCGATACGGTCAGCCTGGTCGGATCGAACGTGCCGAAGAAATTTTGCGTGGCGGCCAGCGTCCCGGCGTTGTTGACGGTGAATTTGTTGACCTGGCTGTCGGCGACGATGACGTGCAGCCGGCCGGCGCTGAGCTGGCTGGTGGTGAGGCCGAGCCAGCCGGCGTTGTTGATGACGACGTTGTTGACGGCTGGATCCTCCGCGTTGGAGAAATTGGCCGCGATCATGCCGCGGTCGGCCAGGCCGGTCTGGGTGTTGGTGGTGAGATTGCGGACGGCCGTGGCATCCAGCGTGATGCTCGTCGTCGGCGGCTTCGGATCATAGCCGGTCGTCGGGAAGGCCGGATTTGCCGGAGTATAGGAGTTCCCCCCGTTCGAAGGCGTCGCGGCCGCCGCCGCGGCGTCATATACGGTGATCGCGGTGCTGATGGTCCCGCTGCAGGTGACCGTGACGCCGGGCGTCGTACAGTCGGCCTTCGCCTCACCCGCAACTATCCACGTCGACAGCAGCACGAAACTCGCGGCAGCCACCTCGCTGCGATTTCTCTTCTTCAAATTCACCGGACGCCCCGCTTTACGCATGACTCGCGGTTATTTGTTGGTTCCCGATTGTATCGAAATATTGGCTGAGACCAGCAAAGCGAAACTTTCACGAGACGCCAGGGACAAATTCCCCACAACAACAGAATTGATCCCGATATTTTCGACTAATTAGTCCTGGCATCTATCGCACGACGACATCTCGCGCCAGATGACGGCCGCCGCAGTGGCTCGACGAGGAGCGGAGACAGCAGCCCACACCCGCAATCGGCAAGGACGACGAGGACCGACAGACCGCGCGACAAACGAAAAGGCCGGGATCGCTCCCGGCCTTCTTGCCACGGTGGGGGGCTGCCGTGACGCGGCGCAAGATGCGCCCTATGGTTCTCCGTCCGCGTTGATCAGAACTTCGCCCGGATGCCGGCATAGGCGGCGAGCGGCATGCCCGGCACCATGCTGCGCGGATCGTTGAAGGCGAATGCGTTGCCGCCACCGGCGGTGTTGAAGCCGCCGACATCGAACACGGTGCCGGCCGAGTAGTAGCGCTGGTTGAACAGGTTCTGGATCAGCCCGAACACCTCGACGTTCTTGGTGACCTGATAGGACGTATTCAGGTTGACGACCCAGTGCGCCGGGACCTTCGGATAGACATTGGTTTCGTCATGCAGCAGATACTGGCTGCCGACGTAAACGATGCTCGTCCCAATCTTCCAGTCGTCGGTCACGGCGTATTCGGCGCCGAGCTTCAGACGGTGCGCCGGAATGCCCGGAATATGGTTGCCGGAGACGACACCGACGGGCGCGCCAAGGAACGGATCATTGACGTCGAAGGCGCTGCGGAACGTCGCGTCGATGAAGGTGTAGTTGGCGTAGGCGGTCCAGCGGTTCCAGGTCAGGTCGACCTTGGCCTCGACACCCTGGCGCAGGGTATTGCCGGCATTCTTGAAATAGCCGCGCACCGGGTTGGCCGGGTCGACGACCTGGATGATGTCGTCGGCATTCTCGGTGCGGAACAGGCTGAGGCCCCAGCGCAGCTTCCAGCCCTCATCGACCGACACCGCCTTGATCGGCGCCTTGCGGTAGGGCGGCGGCGCCGCGGCATAGGCCGAGCTGCCGCCGGAGACCTCGCCGCGCAGGCCGCCTTCGATAGTCCGCGACACCACCTGCTTCAGCGGCGGATCGGCGATCAGGAAGTTGTCGATCAGGCAGGGATTGGCGGGATCGGAGCAGCCGAGTTCGAGCGGCGTCGGCGCGCGGTTGGCCTCGGAGTAGCCCGCATAGGCGGTCATATTCGGCGTGATCTTGTAGTTCAGACCGACCACCGGGTTGAAGCGCTGGAAGTTGTTGTTGCTGTTGAGCAGCGGCGCGAAGCCGGTCTGGTCGCGCAGATTGATCTGCGCCCAGTTGAAGCGGCCGCCGGCGGTCAACGCCAGCTGCGAGGTGATGTCGAAGGTGTTGGTGGCGTAAAAGCCGAGATAGGTGTTCTTGGCGTTCAGGTTGACCGGCGCCAGGCCGGCATTGGGCTGGTCGATGTAGACGCCAAGGCCCGTGACGAACAGATTGTTGTCGATGGTGCCGAGCTCTGATGTCGCCTGAAAGTTGGTGTTGCCGTGATCGACGCTGGCGCCGACGACGAAATGGTTGTCGTGGCCGAACAGCTGCGTCGTCGAGGTCGCCTGCAGCGAGCCGCCATAGCTGTCAGTCTTGACGGTGTTGCGGTCGATCTGGCCGAGCGCCGCGTTGGCGGCGAGCGTATTGGCGACCGGGCCATTGCGGTTGATCTGGAACTCGGTGCCGGCCGCGTCGGCGAGGCAGAACTCGCCGGGGAAGGCGCCGGCCGGATCGCAAGCCGCGACCTCGCTGCCGTTGCCGTCGATGCGCGCGGACTTGTAGTTGCGATAATAGCCGTTGGCCTGGACCGACAGCGTATCGGTCGGCGCCCATTTCAGGCTGGCCTGCACCATCTGCATCTGCAGGCGCAGCGACTGCGGCCAGGTGTAGACGCTGGACCAGCGCTGGTTCAGCATCTCGATCGGCGTCGCCGCCACCGAGCCGAGCTTGTTGTCGGCGCCGGTGAAGGAGAGACGGAACTCTGTGGTATCGCCGCGCGCGCCGAAATCGGCATACATGCGCCGGATCTGCGAGGCCGAGGAATGGTCGCGCCAGCCGCGGTCATAGGCACCCTCCGCGGCGATGTAGGCCGAATAGGTGCCATTGTTCCAGCCATATTGCGCGCCCGACTGGATGCGGCCGAACGACCCGCCGAACAGCTGCGCTTCGCCGCCCTGATAGGTGAAGCCGTTCTTCATCTCGATCGACATCGCGCCGCCGGTGGCGTTGAGGCCGAACAGCGGGTTGTTCGGCATCAAGGTCATGCGCGCGATCGCCATCTCCGGGATCAGGTCCCAGTTGACGACGTCGCCGAACGCCTCGTTGATGCGGGTTCCGTTCTGGTAGACGGCGATGCCCTGCGGCGTGCCGAGCACCGGCGAGGCGGTCTGGCCGCGATAGTTCAGGTCGCGCTGGAATGCGTTGCCGGTCTGATCGCTCAGGGAAACGCCGGGCACCGACTGCAGGATGCTGTCGAGCAGCGACGGCGCGCGCGCATGGTCGAGCTCGCGGGCGCCGATGGTCTCGACGTTGGACGGGATCTTGTCCTTCGCGATCTCGCTGCCCTGCACGGGCGAGACGCCGACGACCTCGATGGTCTGCAGGGTTTGCTGCGCGAAGGCAGTCGTAGGCAGCAACGCACACGTCGCGAGAAGCGCGCTCTTCAGCGCCGAGAGTCTGGTCAAGACGTCCCCCAGTTTCTTGTCGACCAGCTCAGGCTCAGCTCACGCCCCCTTGAGCTCCACCCGCGCCTAAGCCGGCCGATTTACCCGTTTACCAACGTCACATTGGTAAACAGCAGCAAACCTCGCCGCAACGGGCAATTTTCTTCGAGACCTAGGGACAATCTTCCCGAATCCCGAAAGAAGCGATCACTTGGCCAGCATCTTTCCCAGAGCCAGTCGCATTGTTGCACCCGATGCTGGTTTGCAAGTAGCAAGATGTCAAAATCCACCATCGCGGACGGGATGCCAACGGCGGCCCCCCGATTTGCAACTGCAGCATCGGCCGAGAGAACGAAATCTGGTTCGCATGTATCGCGTTCTGCTCGTCGATGACCACCCGGTCGTGATCACCGCCTGCCGCTCGCTGCTGAACGCGGCCGGGATCGGATCCCTGTCCGAGGCCAATGACGCTGAGAGTGCCTACGCGACGTATGTTCGCGACCAGCCTGACGCGGCCGTGGTCGATCTTCGTCTCAAGGGCGAAGAGCTCGGCGGGATCGGGCTGATCGAGCGGATGCGTTCCCACGACCCAAATGCCAGAATCCTGGTGTTCAGCATGCTCGCCGATCCGCGCGTCGTCCGCCTGGCGATCGATGCCGGCGCCAGCGGCTACCTGCTCAAGGATGCCCCACCTCATGAGCTGCCGAAGGCGCTGGAACAGGTCCGCGCCGGCGGCACCTACCTGGATCCGCAACTGGCAACCCGAATCGCCCTGCTCCGCGCCGAAGGGGATGGCCGGCCCGAGACGTCGCTGACGCCGCGCGAACGTCAGGCGCTGGCGCTGCTCGCCCAAGCCAAATCCTATCAGGCGATCGCCGACCAGCTCGGGATCAGCTACAAGACGGTGATCAATCTGACCTACCGGTTGCGGCAGAAGCTCGGGGCCCGCAGCCTGCCGGATCTCGTACGCCTGGCCGTGGAAATGTCTCGTCCGGGGATGTGAGACGCGGCCCGCGCCAGCGTCAGGATGAGCGGCGCGACGGCTCATGGGCCCGTCGGGCTCATGAAAAAAGCCCGCAGCGGTCTCCCGCCGCGGGCCCTCCTTGTCACATCGAAGAATCCGATCCGGATCGCGCCTGCTACTTCAGCAGCTTGGCCACCGTCTTCAGCTCTTTCGAATCGAGCGTGCCGTCATTGTCCGGATCGGCGGCCTTGAAGCGGCCCTCGACCAGCGCGAGATATTCGTCCTTGGTCAGCGTGCCGTCATTGTCGGGATCAGCCGCCTTGAGATCCTTGGCCGACACGCGGCCACGCAGCTCCTTGGCATCGAGCGTGCCGTCATGGTCGCGATCGAGCTTATCGAACAGCGCGCCGGCGGCAGCACGAACCTCGCTCATGTCGGCGGTGCCGTCCTTGTCGGGATCGATCGAGCTCAACAGCTTCGAGCTGGCTGGCGCACTCATCGCGAGCGACGACGTGCCGACGATTGCGGCCATGCCGACGGCGGCCGCCGTCACCATCAGTTTCCAATTCATCGAAGTCATCCTCTGTTGCCGCCGTCCGGTCTGGGCGGCGATGAATGGCGCTGAAACAACGTCTGCGAGCGTCGCCGGTTTCGCCGGCCGCACGATACGTCGGTCTTTGAGCTAGGTGAAACCCTCGGATTTCGCAAGTGCGGGAAGAGAGGTCGCGCGACTTTTGCCGACCGACGGCCCGTCAGAATCTGGGACCACGGAGAAAATAGCGGCCAGGACGATCTCGGCGCGCCATCGGCACCGGACGATCGGCGACGGCGCCCGCGTCCGGCTTCCGTCGGGCATGATGGACTGCCCGCTTGCTGCAAGGTACGCCCGCCGAGCCGTAGAGCGCGGCGCAGCTCCGGTTGGAGACTTGCGTCTCCCGCGACCGCGCATCGATCTCGCGCCGCTGAAATCCTTCGCGTGCGAAAGCCGCGCCGTCGAGAACAACGATGAGCGATAGCAGGCTGACGACGATGACGCGCAACGGCGCTTTCGGAGCATCACGGCGATGGCGAGGGTCGTTGGCGTGCAGCACGAAGCGCGTCCGATCTCTGACTGATGCGGCTATCAGCAATGCTTGGTCTGCGCATGTCTTCCATCGAGCTGTGACGGCAATGTGTTTGTCGCGCGCCCCATTCGTCGTCAATTGAGATCGATTCGCGGTTCGCGCCGCCACATTCCTTCCGGTCAAAACGTCCCTATTTGCTTGCCAAAAGCTCCCTATCCTCCGATCTCCGAGACCTGCGCGCATGGATTAAGGCAATACGCACCTTATCGTTTCCCGATCGGGTCATGTTTCAGTCGTGACCGCCGCATGTTTTCGCCGCTCGCACTCGTTAGCTCCTGACATCAGGGGAGCACGCGGATATGCAATCGAACGGCATCGCAAGCGGACAACGAAAGCGATCGCGATGGTGCATGGCTGCCGGCGCCCTGTTGCTCGGTCCCATCGGCGCAGCCGCCGAGGAGATCCAGGGCAACGACCCTGCGTCGCCGGGACATTTCCAGATCGAGCAGCGTTTCGGCTATCTCACGACCTTCAATCCGCAGCAGCAGAATGGCGGCCGTCGCGTGCCGCAGCGCGCGATCACCGGCGAGACCGAGATCGGCTACTCGCCGACCGAATGGTACGAGATCGCGCTGACCTCGCCCTATGCGTTCGCACGCGCCAACGTGCCGATGGCGATGGGCAACGTGATGGACAACGGCGTGCCCGGCTACTCATTCCAATCGGGCGGCGTCACCATTCGCCAGACCTTCATCCAGGGCGACCGGCTCGAGCGCACCGTATTCGTCGGCCTGGTGTCGCGCACCATTCTGGCGCCGCAGGGCGGCCTGACGCCGGATCTCTGGGTTGCCAACAAGGCCGGCGCCGGCCAGCCGGGCGCGCCGCGCTTCGTGCAGGAGGCCAATCCGCGGGTGGCGCAGATGTTCACGCCGATCATCGGCGTCAACCTGCCGCACGACTATCAGCTGATCTTCAACGCCAACATGACGTTCGGCATCGACGGCCCTGGCTCGGCCTTCGAGCCTTCGGTGCGCTTCGTCAAGCGCCTCAGCGACCGCTGGACCGTCGGCATCGAGCATTTCTCCAATCTCGGACCGTTCGGACACATTCTGCCCTGGCATCAGCAGATGCAGACGCTCTACGCGGTCGCCGATACCAAGTTCAAAGGTTTCGAGTTCAGCTTCGGCGTCGGCTACGGCCTGACCAACGCCTCGCGCGGGCTTGCGATCAAGACCAGCATCGGCAAGGACTTCTGATCCAGCCGCCGCGCTTTCATCCCATGCTCAATGATCAGAAAAGGACATCCATCATGCGTCGTCTCCTCACGGCCTGCGCGCTTCTCACATTGGCCGGATCCGCCGCGCTTGCAGAGGACGGCCCGCGCTTCCTGAACCGCACTGGGCAGACCATCGTGAAGATGTACCTGGCCGCCGCCGGCACGAAGAGCTGGGGCGCGGACCAGTGCAAGAACGACGACGAGGGCGAGGTCGACCACAACGAGCGCATGACCCTGGTCGGCGTCAAGTCAGGCCGCTACGACATCAAGCTGTCGGAAAAAGGCGGCCGCACCTGCGTCGCCAAGAACATCGAGCTGAAGGAAGGCGCGCAGTTCGTGGTGCGCGATACCGACCTGACCGAGTGCTCGAAGTAAGCCGCTCGACGGCATGAGGAGGCCGCTCAGCGCGGCCTCATATGCAACGGCACCGCGCGCGACTCCTGCGCCTGCTTCATGACCGGCGGGAAGCGCGGAAACGGCGCCGCACGGTCGATGATCGACAGCGCCGCCCGATCCAAGGCCGGCGAGCCCGAACTGCCGGCGAGCCGCCGCGAGACCAGCCGACCGTTGCGATCGATGACGACATTCACGGTGACCGTACCGCTCGCACCATTGCCGTCAGACGGATAGGCGACGTAGCGGCGGATATGCGCGACCATCTCGGCGTTCCAGGCGGCCTGCCCCTCGCGCGCGCCGACACTCTCCTCGCCGGGATTGGGGGCCGACGCCACGCGCGACGGACGGCTCGGCTGAGCGGCAGCCGGCTTTGGCGGCGCAGGTTTCTTCTCGGTCTTCTCCTTGGCGTCCTTCTTCTCGACCGGCTTGTGCTCGACGTGCTCGGGCACGGGGATCGGCTTCGGCTCGGGCGGCTTGGCCTCGATCGGCTTCGGCGGCGGTGGCGGCGGCAGCACGACGTCGTCAGTGCGCGGCGGTTCGGGCGCGAGCGCGACCTGCGGCACGGGGTCTGGAACGACCTCGGGCTCGGGCTGCGCGGCGACCTGCGGCTCGGGCGGAGGCTGTGGAACGGGCTCGTCGACGGCCTCGCGCGCGACCGGCTCTTCCTTCGGCGGCTCGAGCGGCGGCGGCTCTGCCGGCGGAGAATCCTGAATCGCCGGCGCCGGCTCGCTCACGACAGCCGGCGTAAACACGACGTCGAACGCTGGAGCCTGGGCGCGGCCTTGCGGCGCCGGACGCAGCAACAGATAGCCGAGGCCAAGGCCGATATGCAGAGCAGCGACCAGCAGCGCCGCAACGGTCCAAAGCGTCCGCTCGCGGCGGTCCTCGGTCTCGAACGGATCGAGCGTCAGGACGCTCACGGCGCGGCCCGGTCTTCCAGCGCGACCAGCGCCACCTTGGTGTAGCCGGCGCGGCGCAACGTGTTCATCAATGCCATGACCTCGCCATAGGGCAGCGTCTGATCGGCGCGCAGCAGCACGCGCTGGCCATGATCGGACTTGGTCGCGGCGTCGAGCGAGGCAGCGACGTCGGCCTGCGCAACGTTCTGGTCGCCGACAGCGAGCGAGCGGTCGGCCTTGAAGGTCACGAACACGGGGGTTTCGGCGCGCGGCTGCGGCTCGGCCGAGATCGCCGGCAGATTGACCGGAATGTCGACGGTGGCGAGCGGCGCGGCAACCATGAAGATGATGAGGAGGACCAGCATGACGTCGATGAACGGCGTCACGTTGATGTCGTGCGTCTCCTCGAACTCATCCGGACGGCGGGCAAGCTTGACGGCCATGGCTCACTCCGCCGGATTGACGATCGACATCAGCGGCGCATCGACCGCGCGGATCGCGCTGCGCCGTACCTCGGCCGGGCCGGCGTGCTGGCGGTCGAGATCGCGGCTGAGCAGGCGCATCACCGCGACCGACGCATCGGCGATGACGGCGCGATAGCCGCCGGTGGCACGCGCGAACAGATTGTAGATCACGACGGCGGGGATCGCGGCCGCGAGACCGAAGGCAGTCGCGAGCAGCGCCTCGGCGATGCCCGGCGCGACCACCGCGAGATTGGTCGTATGCGCATGCGAGATGCCGATGAAGCTGTTCATGATGCCCCAGACGGTGCCGAACAGGCCGACGAACGGTCCGACCGCGCCCACGGTGGCGAGAATGCCGATGCCGCGGCCGATGCGCGCGACCGCCGCCGCCTCGATCCGCTCGAACTGCCAGGCCACGCGCTCCTTGATGCCATCGGCCGGCAAGCCGCGCGACTTGTCGATCTCGTCCTCCGCCACGGCGAGCAGACGCCCCACGACCCCGCCATCAGCGGAAATTCGTGCCGCGGCATCCGGCAGCGCGCGCGCCGCCGTTGCGATGCCGAGCGCGCCGCGCGCCGTGCGCAGTGCCGAGCGCAACTGGACGGTCTTGACGACGAGCACGGTCCAGGTCGCCACCGACGCCAGCGCCAGACCGATCATGACGGCCTTCACGACGACGTCGGCCTGCATGAACATGGTCCAGGGCGACAACGCTTCCGGCAGCGTGCTCGCGATATTGGCGATGTTCGCCTGATCCATGGCCGTACTCCCTCGATGGCCCCGTAGGTTGGTGATCGCGATCCCGGCGCGGATCGCATTGCGCGACGCCGGATCGTGTCGAGGCCTTGTTGTTTCGCGCCGTTGGGGCGAAGTCGCGGCGAAGATCGCGACAATCCCGGAGGAGAAGAGTGCCGCCTGTCATCCCCGGCTTCAAGGCGTTTGCGGCGTGGAAGTTGTCCCAGGTCGACCGGGAAGAATTCCCGGATGGAACGGGATCCAGTCACATCGCTGCAAAAAGAAAGGCCGGGATTGCTCCCGGCCTCAGAGGACTGGATCGCCCGGTCGAGCCGGGCGATCGCTATAGCGGCGCTTACTTGGCCTCGGCGCGCTTCGGCGGGGTGGCCGGCCACGACTTGATCAGCGTGTCGTAGTCGATCGTCTCGCCCTTCGGCTTCTCGTTCGCGAGCTTGCGCTGCGGAGCGATGTTGCCGTCCTTGGCCGACTTGTTGAACCAGAACTCGGCCGATTCCTTCTTGTTCAGCTTCGGACCGCATTCGCCCTGGACCTTGGACTTCTCCAGACGCTCGAGGACGGAGTCCTGAGCGGCCGCGAGCGCATCCATCGCCTGCTGCGGGGTCTTCGCACCCGACGACGCATCGCCGATGTTCTGCCACCACAGCTGCGCCAGCTTCGGATAGTCGGGCACGTTGTTGCCGGTCGGGGTCCACTGCACGCGCGCAGGCGAGCGGTAGAACTCGATCAGGCCGCCGAGCTTCGGCGCGCGCTCGGTGAACGACTTGTCCCAGATGTCGGATTCACGGATGAAGGTGAGGCCGACATGGCTCTTCTTCAAGCTCACCGACTTGGAGACGATGAACTGCAGGTACAGCCAGGCGGCCTTGCGGCGATCCGGCGGGGTCGACTTCAAGAGCGTCGCGGAGCCGGCGTCCTGGTAGCCGAGCTTCATGCCCTCCTTCCAGTACGAGCCGTGCGGCGACGGCGCCATGCGCCACTTCGGCGTGCCGTCCGCGTTCACCACCGGCAGACCGGGCTTCACCATGTCGGCGGTGAAGGCGGTGTACCAGAAGATCTGCTGGGCGATGTTGCCCTGCGCCGGCACCGGGCCCGCCTCCGAGAAGGTCATGCCCTGCGCCTGCGGCGGCGCATACTTCTTCATCCAGTCGAGGTACTTGGCGATCGAGTAGACCGCGGCCGGACCGTTGGTGTCGCCACCGCGCTCGACCGAGGAGCCGACCGGGCGGCAGCCCTCCATGCGGATGCCCCATTCGTCGACCGGCAGGCCGTTCGGGATGCCCTTGTCGCCGTTGCCGGCCATCGACAGCCAGGCGTCGGTGAAGCGCCAGCCGAGCGAGGGATCCTTCTTGCCGTAGTCCATGTGACCATAGACCTTGACGCCGTTGATCTCCTTGATGTCGTTCGTGAAGAACTCGGCGATGTCCTCATAGGCCGACCAGTTCACGGGCACGCCGAGCTCGTAGCCATACTTGGCCTTGAACTTGGCCTTGTAGTCCGGATTGGTGAACCAGTCGTAGCGGAACCAGTAGAGGTTGGCGAACTGCTGGTCGGGCAGCTGATAGAGCTTGCCGTCCGGCGCGGTCGTGAACGACTTGCCGATGAAGTCATCGACGTCGAGACCGGGGTTGGTGACGTCCTTGCCCTCGCCCTTCATGTAGTCCGACAGGGCGATGGTCTGGCCGTAGCGGAAGTGCGTGCCGATCAGGTCGGAGTCGTTGATCCAGCCGTCATACACGTTCTTGCCGGACTGCATCTGGGTCTGCAGCTTCTCGACGACGTCGCCTTCCTGGATCAGGTCGTGCTTCAGCTTGATGCCGGTGATCTCGCTGAAGGCCTTGGCCAGGGTCTTGGCCTCGTACTCGTGCGTCGTGATGGTCTCGGAGACGACGTTGATCTCCATGCCCTTGAAGGGCTCGGCGGCCTTGGCGAACCACTGCAGCTCCTTCAGCTGCTGCTCCTTCGACAGGGTCGACGGCTGGAATTCGCTGTCGATCCATTTCTGGATCGTGGCGTCGTCGGCGCGCGCCGGAACGGACAACGTCATGGTCGCGGCAAACAGCGCCACCGCGCTGGTCATCGCAAGATAGCTGGCCTTGCTCAGGTGATGCTTCCTACGTTTCATGTGTCGCATGGTTTCCTCCTAGCAGCGACGGACGTATTCCAGGTCCGGGTTGCCCCCGGATCTGCCCTTCTTCGCTCGCGTCAGACGGTGCGAAAGATCGCAACGGCTGACGCAAGCGAAATTGCGGTCGCGAGCCACAGGCTCGAGACCTCAAATCCCCCCTCGCCGATCGGCAAGGTCGCAATCGTATCGGTGCCGACCAGCCCGATCCATGCGAGGTGGATCACGGCGGCTGATATCAGCGAGATGAACAGGCGATCGCCGCGCGTGGTCGGGATGCGCAGCACGCCGACGCGCTCGGCTTCGGGATGGCGCGCGGCGAGCAGGGTCATGACGGCGAGCGTGCAGGCCAGCGCCGCGAAAAAGATCGCCGTCGGCAGGGTCCACGCCATCCATGCGATGCTGTCCATGGCTCAGTGCCTCCACGCAAAAAAATTCCCCCTCTCCCCGCCTGCGGGGAGAGGGTCGGGGTGAGGGGGAGTCTCCGCAGACCGTGCTCGTGGAGAGTCCCTC